>JBAPOI010000044.1:0-16296 GCA_049279555.1 Candidatus Sulfotelmatobacter sp. | reverse complement strand
ATTTACGCCTGGTGGATGCAGATGTCGAATGGCAGGATCGAGTTCATTTTTTTGCGGTTTCTGCGCGTCTTCTGCGCCGTATCCTGGTGGACCACGCAAAAGCCAACAAACGGCAGAAGCGAGGCGGCGGCGCGGGAACCATTTCGCTGGACGAAGCCGTCATGATCGGTCCGCAGACCACCGCCGGCATTGTGGAACTCGATTTGGCTCTGCAACGACTGGCCGAGCACGACCAGCGCAAAAGTGAAATCATCGAACTGCTTTGTTTTGGCGGCCTCACCTACGACGAGGCTGCGACAGCCCTCAAAATCTCCCCAGCCACCGTGCACCGCGAGTTGAAAATGGGCAAAGCCTGGCTGCACCGTGAACTCAACCGCGAATCCTCCTAAATTCCTCAGAATTAAGATCACGGATTAAAATCACTGTACAAAATGGCCTCTTCACCGAAAACCAATCGATGGCTCCGTATCGAATATCTTTTCTATGCGGCCCTCGAACTTCAGGACGGACGGGCTGCATTTCTTGATGAAGCCTGTGGCGGCGATGACGAGTTGCGTAGGGAAGTAGAATCTCTGCTCCGTTCCTCGGGGCAGACAATGGGATTCCTGCAAAAGCCTGTGCTCGATGCGGCGAAGCAAATTGCAGCCGAAGAAATGCTTTCTGGAAGGCGCATTGGCGCATACCAATTACTGCGAGTGCTTGGGGAGGGCGGCATGGGCAAGGTTTATTTGGCGGCCCGCGCCGACGACCTTTATCAGAAGCAAGTGGCCATCAAGACTGTCCCGGTCGGCCTTGGCCAAAGCCAGGCCCTGTTGTTGCGCTTTGGCAGCGAACGGCAGATCCTGGCAAACCTCGATCACCCAAACATCGCCCGCCTTTTAGATGGCGGCGTCACCGAAGACGGCCTTCCTTATCTGGTGATGGAATATGTGAACGGCGTTCGTCTCGACGATTACTGCCGAATTCACCAACTTCCGACCAATCAGCGGCTAGAACTCTTTTGCACGGTGTGTGCGGCGGTCGAATACGCGCACAAGAATCTGGTGGTACATCGCGACCTAAAGCCGGCGAACATTCTCGTCACCGCAGAAGGCGTTCCCAAACTGCTGGATTTCGGAATCGCTAAGTTGCTCGATCCGCAATCTCGCCAGCTCGCGCAAACCATGACCTCCGAGCGCATGATGACGCCGGAGTATGCCAGCCCAGAGCAAGTGCGCGGTGACCAGATAACCACTTCCACCGACGTGTACGCATTGGGTGTTCTGCTCTACGAATTGCTCGCCGGGAAGCGTCCCTTTGAACTGGACCCGACCAGTCCCTTGAAAATGGCGAGGGTGATTTGCGAGCAAGACCCGGAACCTCCGAGCGTCTCGAGTGCCGTAAATGCAGCGGTGGCCGCTCCAGATGCGGCGCGAACCTTGCGTGGTGACCTCGACAATATCGTGTTGATGGCGATGCGCAAGGAACCGGTTCGGCGTTATGCGTCCGTATCGGCACTGACCAACGACGTGCAGGCATACCTCACAGGGTATCCAGTGCACGCGCGCACCGATACCTGGAAATACCGCTCTGGCAAATTCTTGCGGCGGCATAAAGCTGGCGCCACAGCAGCAGCCATTGTCGCAGTGGCGCTAATTGCCTTCAGCATCGGCATGGGCTTGCTTGCCAAGCGCGCTACCCGGGAACGACTTGCGGTGCAGCGCGAGTCACAGTTTATGGAAGGCATTTTCGAGGCCGCTACTCCAGACCTTGCTCGCGGACGACAGATCACTGCGCGCGAGTTGCTGGACCAAGGGGCGCTGCATGTGGATCGTGAACTGGCCGGCGATCCTGGATTACGGGCCACGATGCTCGACAACATTGGACGCTCTTATATCAGGCTGGGTTTGTACGACCGCGCCGAGCCCCTGTTGCAACGCGCCTACGAACTGCGCAAGAAAACGCTCGGATCGGAGAATGTGGACGTCGCGAGCACTGCATTTTCCCTGGCAAACTCCATACGGCTGCAAGAGCAATACAGCCGGGCCGAGTCGCTGTTCCGGGAGTCCCTCGCCATTCGCGAGAAAATTGTCGGGAAGGACAGCAGTGACGTTCAGGATAGTCTCGCTTTCCTCGGAGAATGCCTATACCTCGAAAATCGCGATGTCGAGGCGGAGCCGCTGTTGCGGAGGGCTCTTACCCTTGACCGGCAGAACGCCGATTCCACGTCGAGAAATTATCTCGCTCTGCTGCTGGAGCGGAAGGGGAATTATCCGGAGGCTCTCCAGTTGTTGCGTCAGGCAGTCGAAATCCAGCGACGAGTTTCGGGCGCCGACAGTCCGGACTTTGCCATGAGTCTGCACAATCTTGCCGGACCTTGATCGATGCCGGCGATCTGACGGGCGCCGAGGCAACCGAACGACAGTGCCTGGAATTGCGCCGCAAGATCCTCGGCAACCATCATCCCGACCTGGCCTACTCCCTGAACAACCTTGGATTTTTGCTGCTCGAAAAAGGAGACTGGCAGGCGGCAGAACCCGTGCTTCGGGAAAATCTAGAACTCACGCGCGCGTCCCTGGGAGAAAAGAACCCGAGGTATGGATCGGCTCTGAACAACTGGGGTCGAGTGCTCCAGGCAAAGGGAGACTACGCCCAAGCTGAGAAAACATTCAAGCAAGCGCTCGATGTCCTGGTTCAGACGAACGGGTCGGCAGGCTGGTCCGCCGCCAAAGTAACGGGCAATCTGGGACTACTGCAGTTTGACCGGGGCGACTATGCGGCTGCTGAACGCTATGATCGCCAAGCCCTCGATATGGATCATAAACTCGGCGGCGAAGAGAGTCCCCAAGCCGCTGCTGCGCTCATCAATCTTGCCGAAGACCGCGCGTTCCAAGGCGATCCCGCGGGTGCCGAACCCCTGCTTCGTCAGGCGCTGGCGATTCGCAAGAAAGAGTTTTCCACCGGGCATCCAAGCTTGATTGCCGCCGAGGTTCGCTTGGGCGAAGTCCTCACCGCAGATGGCAAGGCTGCCGAAGCCGAAATTCTTTTGCGCGAAGCCTTCAACTCCGCCCGCGCAGCGCCATTCCCGCTGCTGCCTTGGCAAATTGCCGAAGTGCAAAGCGCTTTGGGCACCTGCCTCGTCGCGCTCAATCGCGCGCCCGAAGGCGAACCCTTGTTAAAAGCCAGTCAAGCCGATCTTCAGAAAGATCCCCGCCCTGCTTTCCGTCAGGCGCGCCTATTGAATCGTCGCTGAAAATCCTGATCCAGATACAGCTGCGTCATGAATCAGATGCGTGATGAACCAGATGGTTGACAGCGAGAGCGTTCCACCATCATGCGGCGGACAGACATCGTCCCGGCCGCCGTTTTGTCGACCGGTTACTGGATCACGCTCAGAAGCGCACCGCTGGTGCTGTAAACCTCGATTGTGTTGTTGACATCATCGGATATATAGATTCGTCCCCGTGCTTTGTCGATGGCGATGCCAAAGGGTATGTAATTCAGCTGGGTGAAGAAGGACGTGACCAGGCTGGGTGTGAAGATGTTGACGCTACCGTCGTTGTTGCCGATGTAGACGTCCCCGTTGGCGGCCATGGCCAGAGTATTGCCGGTATTGTTGCCTCCAACTACGAAGCCCGGGAGTTGCCCTTCCTGCAACGAAACCTGAGGAGGAGAAAAAATCGTCCCATTTGTGTTGGATCCCCAAACCAGCGCTTGAGCGGAGACGGCGATGCCATAGACGGAGTATCCGCTGATGCTTAGAGGACCGATGAGCTTGGACGGCAGAGCATTGGGCGCGGGGATGGTATACACCGTGATGTTGTTACCGTCATTCGATACATAGATGTTCCCCATGCCGTCGATGGCGAGAGCAAACGGGCCAACGATGCCTTTGGTGATCGTGGCATTGGTGTTCTGCTTGCCGTTGTTGTACATCGATATGCTGCCCAGTGAGCCTCCGTTACTGTCCTGGAAGTTAGCGACCCAGAGATTGCCGGAGGGATCGAAGGCCACACCGACGGGAAGGTTGAGGCCAGCGGTAATGGTTGCGTTCGGCTGCAGCATGTAGTTCGAGTTGAACTCGAGAATATTATTGGCTCCTGTGTTTGCGACCCAGAGATTGCCTTTCGCGTCGACGGCGAGCCCGTGGGGACCGCTCAGCCCACTGCTGGCGAAGCTGGAAGCTGCGAACACGAACGTACAAAAAAGAGCGGCGGCGATGCGGGCGATGCTTTTTGCGAATTTCATGGTGGTTCTCCTCTAGTATTGCGTATGAAAGTGTTCTCTGGAGTCCATGCTCATTACTTAGAGCGACGTTCTACGATGAGCCCCTCAACACAGTTAAGAGCTATTGAATCGTGTGCAGTAACGTGCCCGCGGTGCTGTACACGGAAATCGTGTTCGACGCGCCATTGGAAATGTAAACGCGTCCATGAGCGCTATCGACGGCGATGCCGGGGGGAACGGCTCCGAGGTTCAGGAACTGGGTGGTGGTCTTCTTCGCCGGGTTGTAGACGTTGACGGTGCCGGCGATGCTGGCCATGTAGAGCACTCCCTTGGCGGCGCCGGCGAGGGTGAGGCTGGTTTTACTTTTCGGCACGATGATGGAGCTGGGTGTCTGCACCAACTCCGATTCAATCCCAGTAAGTTCCACCTGCGAAAGCGTGCCCCAGGCAAACGATCCGCCGACGATCGCGATGCTGTAGACCGAAGTCCCCGGCGTGAATGTCTGGATCAGGGCGGGTTGCGCAGTGTAGGGGGACTTCTCGGCATAAACAGTTACATTGCTGAATGCGTTGGCGACCCAGATGTTGCCGAGCCCGTCGATGGCCAGCCCGGCGGGACTCACAATGCCGTCAGTGATGGTGGCTGCCGTGTTCTGGACACCGTTCGTATATTTGTTAATCTCGCCATTCACTGAATCGACGACCCAAAGATTGCCGTTGGGATCGAACGCGATGCCTGTTGGCGCGTTGATGCCTGCGGTAACCGTCGCTTTCGGCTGGAATACGTAGTTGGGATTGAACTTCAGAATATTGTTGGCGCCCTGATTCGCCACCCAAAGATTGCCCTGCGCATCGATCGCGAGCGCAGTGGGGTTATTCAATGGAGTAGCGGCGAAGCTGGCCGATGCGAGAACGACCAGGCATAGCAGGGTGGCGGCGGTGCGGGCAAAGCTTTTGCTGGATTTCATGGTTTTTCCTGAGCTTAAATTCTCTGAGTCTTGGAGCGGCTCATAAAACTAGCTGCTCAGTTTTAAGAGCGACATTTGGGAGACGATTCCCTCGCGAAATCTCGAGTGGGCAGGGAATTGTTCGCCAAAAAAAAACAAAAAAAATGACGGACAGGCGATTACCTGTCCGTCGCCCCCTCCTGGCAATCGACTGCTATTGAATGGTGTGCAGGAGTGCGCCCGCCGTGCTGTACACAGAAATTGTGCTGTTGTTATAGTTCGAGAAGTAAACACGGCCGTGCGCGCTATCGACGGCAATTCCGCTGGGAGCGAAGGGCAGCTGCAGGAAGTTCGAGGTGTTTAGCGACCCCGATCCGTTTGCGCCTTGCGCGGCCGCGGTGATTTCCACCGAGCCATCAAGATTGGCAATGTAGAACCTTCCAGCGGCATCGCAGGCAATGGCGAAGCCAGTGCTTTGCACTACGCTTATGTAATCGTTCACTCCGCCGAAGAGAAAGTCGGCTCCCGTTGGGCTGACCATCGCCCCGTTTGGTGAGCCGGTCGCAACGCCACCCGCACTGATCGCCAGGCCATAGAGGGTTTCTCCGGCATTGATCGTTTGCCCCCAGCTCTGCAGAGCGCCAAAGGCGCTGTTCGGCACGTAGACGGTCATGTTGACGCCGTCGTCCTGGACCCAGAGATCCCCCATCGGATCGAACGCAAGTGCTTGAGGACTCGTGATTCCGGCGGTGAGTGTGCTGGCCGGGATGAGTTGTCCGCTGAGGTATTCAGTCACGGTATTGTTGCCATTGTTGGCCACCCACGGATTTCCCCATCGGTCGAAGGCAACGCCCCACGGCGTGCTGATGCCAGCGGTAATGGTTTTAGCCTTCTGCAGGACATAGCTAGGGTTGTAGACCAGAATGTTATTGGCGCCGGAATTGGCGACCCAGAGGTTGCCCTTCGAGTCGACTGCGAGTCCCCTGGGAAGCACGAGTGTAGCGGCGAAGCTGGCCGTTGCGAAAACGATAAGGCATGCCAGCGTGGAGGCAAGTAAGATTATCTGTTTCGTAGATTTCATGGGTTCTCCCGATCAGGACATTCATTTTGCTGCTCACTTCTAAGAGCGACGTTCGCGAGACAATTCCCTCATCAACTTGGGATTTTCTGAAGCGACCGTAACAAGTCCTATTAACGAGTTGCTTAACCAACAAAAAGGCGGACAAATATTCTTGTCCGCCACGAACGAGTCGACCTCCCCTCATTGGTGACCCGCTACACTTTCCTGCTCAACTTAGCTACTCGACCCCGGTAACCAGTGTGCCGTGCGTATTATTCGCCGCGTCGGTGTAGAATCCGACGGCATTGTTGTTATCGTTAATCCCGTTCAGCACCGTGCCGTTGACCCCGCTGGGATCGTCGACCGTGACCCACTGGCCGTTCACTGGGTTATAGACAACGCCATGGTTTAAGCCGTTCGAATCGGCGTAGAAGCCGACCGCGACGCCACTATCGTTGACGCCCAGGAACTGCGTTACCATCATGCCGGGCACAGAAAAGACAATCGCTTTCCCGCCGGTGAGCAGCTTCAAGAAGCCCAAGGTCCGGCCGGAAGAATTGGTGAAGAAGCCACAAATCAGGTTGTTGCTGTTGATCCCCGTGGCCGCATCCGAAACTGCATTCGTAACGTTGACCGGCGTGAACACGCCGGTCTTCACGGAATAGGCGTATCCATGCGACGCACCGTCGGCATCGTTGTAGAAACCGACCGCGATGTTGGATTGGTTAATGCCCAACAACTGATTCACCTCCGGAGAACCTGCTGCCAGCGGGTTGTTAACGCTGAGATACGTGAAACCATTAGCTTCGCGGATAAAACCGAAATTCGTGTCTGTTCCAGTGTTAGTAGGGGACCAGAAACCAACGGTGGTTCCGTTGTTGGCAATCCCGGTCGCCTGCGTCTGCACGGATCCTGGAAGATTATCAGGGACAAAAGTGTCATACGGCTGCGCGATGGTGTATCCGCGGTTCGGGTGGCCAGCGGCGCCGCTGCCAAAATAGCCCGAAATGACGCCGTTGTTGTCAATGCCGAGCAACTGGTTGAAGGTGGGATCGGCGGGATTGCCGATGGTTTCAAACGTAGTACTGCTATTGCCTGCAAATGCGGATGCGCTCAGCAGGATGGCGGTCATGACTACGGGAATGAATTTCATGCGAAACATAGTGTTCTCCTGGGCGCGCCGGGTCTCACGTTCATCGTGCGCTGAGTCTCGGTCGCGGTTTTGGGATCCTTGCGTGTCCCCTGAAGGTTCGGGGGTACAGAAGGGTTCTCCCTCACTGATAAGAGCGACACTTCAGGAGCGATTCCCTCACGAATCGAGAACAGACGCCGGATTTCTTTTTCGCCGAAGAGAATAAGTCCTCAACCGCAACCGGAAAGAAGGAACTCAGCCCCATGCGGCCGCTACCGAACGACCACTCGCTGCTAGCCCGCGATTGACAGGCGCGTTGACGCAGACAGCAACTACCGATGCTCTCCACGAGCATGTCTGTTACATCGGGCAGGTTGTGAGCATGGAATGTTCCCTGTGCCGAGACGATGGGTCAATGACTTATAAGAGCCAAATACCGAGCTAGTCCTGCGCAGTTCAATTTGGTCCATAGCGGTGGCTTACAAAGAAGGTATTTATATCGAGAGACGCCGTTAGGCGACCGGAGCCGGGCGGAACGGTCTGTTTGCTCCAAGGAAAAAATAAATTGTATCTATCTAAATATGACGTCGATCAACGAGGATCGTCACAGAAGACGACCGATATAAGTAGACCGCTAATGTGGAGGTCCAGCTCAACCGCTAACTAACGGCGCTCTCTTCAGTTAGTTCCGCATTTCGTAACACAATTCTCAAGAACATTACAAAAAAGTGCTTGACGGATTTCCGTGGCGTGTTACTATCCGTCGCGAATTAACCAATTGGCATCTGTGGCTAAGTTCAAGACTCGCAAGACGCAACAGACGCATCAATTGACTCACCAATAGGTGCAGTAACATCCCACGGGCCCGGTACATCCATAGCCATCGCACTAGATCTGGAGGCCGCACTTGCCGCTCTTCGGCATCTCGGAGCCGTCGATAGGCGGCGCGCAGTCACCCGAGTTGGGACGGGCTGGAGCCCTTGTCGGGCGCTGGCCCCGCCTGCACTTGGCCACCCGTCTCTTGGCGGCGAAATGTCTTGGTGAACGTTTGGGCACACCACGGCCACGCCGCGCCTGGGTGATCACGCATACCTGTTGTTTGTTCGTCACGGTTGGCATAGTGGTGCTGGCCTCTACCTTCCCCGCCATGGCCAAATCCGTACCAGCCTGCGCGGCCAATACCGGCAAAGGACATAGCTATGCCAATCAGGATCTGACCAACCATAACTTCAGCGCGGATCCCGCCGGATCGCTCATCGGCGCCGACTTTAGTGGCGCACAGCTCAGCGGCGCCATCTTCTCCGGCCAGGATCTAACCAACGCAAAATTCCAGGGAGCCAAACTCGGACCGGCGAAGGGTCCCGTTGACTTCACCAACTCTACGCTGACAAATACCTGTTTCATCGGCGCGACCATGGATGAAACGGACTTCTCCTACGCGGTTATTATCTGCGCCGACTTCACCGAGACATCGCTGATCAAAGCGACGTTCGGGCCGGTCCAGAACATTGTGATGGGAACCGGCTGCCGCACGCGGTTCAACGGTGCGACGCTCGATGTGCATCTGATCGGCAACGACTTCAACGGCAAGAGCAACTGGAGCAAAACCGACTTCACGGCGGCCAACTTCCAGAACCTGACGCCGACGTTGTTCAGTCTCGCCGGTAAGGACATCACCGGCGCGAAACTGGGCCAGACTAATTTCACCGGCATCGACATGACCGGAGCCAACCTGACCAATGTTGACTTCACCCTCACCACCCTGATCAAGGCGAAGCTGGACCGCACGGCGATCAACAACGCTCATTTTTATAATGCGCAAGCCGGGTCCGCGACATTCATCTGCGCCCAAGGCTTTGGCAATTCAGGCGGACAGAAACTTCCCAACGGCACCACATGCCCCACCACACCAACCTCGATCAACCCCACGACCGGCGCCGACTTTACCTTCGGGGCGTTGAAGGGCGCGGATTTTACCGGCGCCACCTTGGATCACGCGCAACTCGTGGCGGCGAACCTCACAAGCGCCCATTTCGACGGCGCGAGCCTCGTCCAGGCTTCTTTGCAGTCGCAAAATGGACAAACTGGTCCAGCGATCGTACAATTTGCAACCTTCACCAACGCCAAGCTCAACAACGCCCTGCTCTCCGGAGTTGACTTCTCGGGCGCAACCCTGACCAACGCGATCTTCGACAACACGCTTCTCTCCGGCACGCTGTTCGCCAACGCCACCATGCCGGGCGCTAGTTTCCAGTCTTCCACGCTGCAATCGGTGAATTTCAGCGACGCCATCCTGCAATCGGCGAAATTCAACGATGCGAAGATCCAAGCCCCATCGGTCGGCCCGGGGTCAGGCGCGAATTTCTCATGTAGCCAGTTGGGTGGTGCCGACTTTACCAACGCGAGCATCGCCGCCACCAATTTTAGCAACGCCGTCATGCCTGCGGCGGATGCCTGCTGCAAGGTAGAAGGCGGCGGAGCTCCGTGGTGCGGCAACGTCGATGCCACGCAACAAACCTATGGGCCGGTAACTTTCCCCGTTATCAACTCAGGCATTATCGTGACCTGCCCCAATGGTTCAACCGGGCAATGCACCGGCGCGCAATGGCAGCTCTCTCCCAATTGGCAGACCACGAGTTGCAACAAGAATGGCGTATCGCAACAGATGTGGTCCAAGCCGAATTGTGGCGGCAAGCCCACGGACATCGTCAAATTCAAAGACCCCAATCTGAAAGCCTGCATCCTGGCGACGCTGCCCGGCCAGACCGAGGTGTACCTGACAACGGCGCAACAGATCAGCCAGGTCAACTGCCCCGGCCGGCAAATCACCGATATAGGTGGCCTGGAGAATTTCATCTCGCTCACTAAACTTGATCTGCGGTCGAACGCCCTGACGATCTTCACGCTGGCCTTCACCGCCGGCGGCAAACCGGCGCCGTCGCAACTGCAAGCTCTCAGTCTGGACAACAACCAGTTGACTACGCTCGACCTAACCGCACATCCGCTGGTGGTTTCTTTGAGCGTCTCGAATAATCAACTCGGCGCAATTTCCCTGAACGCTAATACCTATCTGCTGATCCTGGACGCGTCGCATAATCGCTTGTCGACGTTCAACCTGCCCATTCAAAGCAACCTGAGTTTTGTCGACCTTTCCTACAATCTGTTGACCAGCGTCCTCAATCAGTACTCTACCAATCTGAATGGCCTCCAGGCATTGAGCTATCTGGATCTATCTCACAATGTTCTGACCACTATCGGTTCGATCCAGACGATCGCGTATGACAACAATTCCGATACTTCCGCCAATTTGAAGTCTTTGTTCCTGGCTTGCAATCCGAAATTCCAGTGTGGCGATCTGGGTGTCTATAACGGCACCCGTTATCCCGCAGCATCGTCCAGCCAGTGCTCGGCCTACAACACCGCGACGGGAAAATGGACCCCGTTAAGCACGCCGCAGTGCTCGCCCAACTGAACAATTCACCACGCGTCATTTTACGAAGGAGATTAGTCATGCCGCAATCAAATGTACGGATGCTTCAAACCCATTTTCACGCCGATTTATCCGATGGACACCCTGGTGAGGATTACTGGGTCTCAGTCGCCGGCAAGCGCTATCCGCTGGTGCCGCACACTCCAGAAACGCTGAGTGCCGCCCACGCGCGCTCACCAAGGCTGAAGGCAGGCCGCACCAATTCGGTATTGACTCATCGCACCGCACAGCCGATTTCGTTGCCGTCGAATACGGTGATCCGGGTGCATCTGCGGCACACGATGTGCGGCTTCCCCAACGCGAAAAGCGCCACTGGAATCGGCCTCTCTTCGTTGTATATTCCGCCGTCCGACACCCATCTGACGGCAATGGCCGCCGACGCCGTCTTCGATGCGCACCCGATCGACTATGTCTCGACCGCGCAGAACTTCATCTATCACCATCCGGAAATCATTAACAAAGATAAAGTGGTCGCCGGCATCGTCGTCGACGAATTCATGGTGGGCGATCCCAATATCGCTCTCGCAATCAACAATGTCGCGAACCTCATGCGCAGCATGGGTCCGGCTACCGAGAGCGGCGGCTGGGCCAAGCTGGAACCATTCACGCCGCCGGATAATCCCGGCTCCGGCTTCGATGGAAAGACAACCTACTACCATCAGACCGTTAGCGAACAGGTACAAAGCGCCTCGCTGGCGCCTCTAACACCGTTGATGGTCCGGGTGAAAAACGATGCCCGGTTGAAAGGCAAACTCTGGACGGTCTCGGAGGGCGAGAGCGTCGTGTCCACGACCGCACAAACGCCGTCTCCCGCGGCGCGCGCGGCAGAGGCACCGGATGCCTGGAACGCAGCCATCGGCAATACCGGCGCCCATGGCCTGACCACTAAGGTCACGATTGCGGACGCGAGCAAGCAGCAAATCCAGATCGATATGGAGAATTCCTATATCCGCTATCTCTGCGGCTATATCCGGTTCTACGACGCGAACAACAACGTGCTGTCGTTGCCAAATTGGAAAGCCGACGACGCGGGCATCGTGCATGACATCGTCGCCGATGTGGGCTTGCAGTACGACGAGACCCGATTCCTGGGAATGCTATCGCCCATGAATAACTTCATGGCCATCCCCTTTGGCCCGCCCGGATCACTGTCGGCCAAGGTCACGTTTCCCCCAAGCGCCGTACGGGCCGATGTGTTGGGATCGGGCATCGGCACCGGCGCAAATCCCTGGCCGAAGACTCCCGCCCTGGGCGGTACACTCACCGGCGTCTTCAATCTTGGCGTGCCCGCCTTCATGCTGGGCTTCGGCACAGCGGCACAGTCTTATAAGCCGCTCTATGACATCATCGAGGAGCTTAGCGCGTCCAAGGGTTTCATCGCCGCCGCCATCGCCGCTGGTCTTGGGTTCCTAGGCTATGTCATCGGTTCGTCCGCAGTCGATCAGAAGATGAACTGGAGCGGGTTCACCACCATGGTGGGCTTCCTGTTCAACAAGCTCTGCCTCAAGGGACTATTGTACGTCGAATCGATCGTCACGGCCGAGGAAGTGGCCGACGAAATCCCATTCGCCGGCTGGATCATGCTGGCGATCAATATCTGCACGGGCGTCGCGCAAATGGCTGAAACCATCATCGAAGTTGCGACCTCGGACTGGAATATCACCAACAGCATCGCGACGACCATCACCACTCATGTAACGGTTCATCCCGACCCGCGCAGCAAGTCCTTCCCGCAGGGTCCGGCCGGGACCCCGCGCAGCCTTGTCGTCAAGATGATTTATCAGGATCAGGCCCGTCCCACCGTGCAGCAGACACTGCCGATCCCGGAAGGTGCTACCGCCACGACTTACACCATCGCCTTCCCCAATAACACGCTCGGCGGCAACGTGAAGTTAGAAGCGGATTTCTATGTCGGCACCTGGCTCGCCGGAAAAGCCACCACCGGTGTGCAGCCCAATGATCGGCTCCACGTCGATGAAATCACGATGTATCTGGTGGAGTTCCCCGTTCCTCTCACTGCAGATTCCAAATACACTCACGCGCGCATCCTGACATACCAGAACAATGCCTATGCCTGGATGGATACAAAAACTGCGCCTACTGAAACGATCGCCAGCCGGAACGCCAGCCCGACGGGCAACGCGCTGGGTGACTGGACCGGCCTCGCGCTCAGTCAGCGCGTTGGTATGCTGGGCCCGTCCTGGCAGGCAGCAGGCATGGGAATCCCGGACTGCGCCACCGGAGCTACGGGTCAGCTTTACGCCTTCATGAACTTCAACATCCCCGGAACGCCGATGACCGGCACGCAGTTCCCGAACTGTGGATTCGTCGGTCAGTCCCGCCTGATCTACGATCCGTATCCACCGAAGTTCCTCATGGGGCCAAATGGCTGGGTGCTGGGCCCGAACGGGTATCCGGTTCCCGATCCCAAAGACGCAACGCTGGGCAACTATTACGTCGATCCGCGCTCAGCTAATCTTCCCTACGATCAGGGCGGCGGCTTCCATCTTCGCAAAATTATTTTGGACGGCACTACGCCATTCAACATGGCCAGCGTCCAACCCAGTTTGGGACGCTTCGCCTATTTCCCGGACTCGGTCTGTCTGCATCCCTCCGGCCTCGTGATCGGAGTAAGCGCCTCGTTCAAAAAGCTGCAGATCGTGAAACTCGCCGGAGGCGTGGGCAAGGCCGACACCGACATTATCCTGGGAGAAATCGGCGCCGGCCCGGCGACCGATCCTACTCGCCCGGGTCTGATGTTCCACCCGGTCGCCGTCGCCTGCGCCTATGACGGAACGATCATTGTGCTGGAAGACACTAAGTTCTCGACCGGCCAACAGATCACCACGATATCCCGCCTCTCGGCTTATGACCTGCAAATGAAACCGGTCAACCGTTTCTTCGACGCGCAAGGTAAGCCCAGTCCGTGGCTTTATCTCGCGAACCCGGCAGATAACTACTATCTGGATATGAGTACGGTCGGTGACGAGCAGATGACCTATATCTACGTGCTGTATTACACGGGGTCGGGCGCTGCGGCGTCGGACTATAACATGGCGATCTATACCTACGGCAAGACGGCTCCGAAGACGAATCCGCTGGTGACCACAAATCAGATCGCGGCGGCCAGACTGGCCGTCGATATGTGGCACTCCGCCTACACGCTGAATTTCGCCATGGTGACGGATGGCAGCGGCAAGATCGCGGGCCCGAAGAATGCAACCACAGGACCAGCCGGGCGAACCGTGCCCTCGGTCAGCATGTGGCTGCCGCCCATTCCTGGTAAGTGATCGCCTAAGTGATCGGCAGATCGGCCGCTCGTTTAGCAGAGACCACATTTGTGGAGGACCTACGATGAAAGCTGCTTTTGTCTTGGTGACCGGCGTTAGCTTGTTGCTCATTTCGCTTTTGATTCAGGCCCAAGAGGCGCCTCCGCCGCAGCAGTTATCGACACCCGCGACGGCCGCGATCGCGGGCTCTGGTGAGTCACTCTCCTGCGCTTATTGCGACCTTCACGGGAAAGACCTGACCGGCAAGAATCTTAAAGACGCCAATCTGGTCGGCAGCGACTTGCGGGGAGCGAAGCTTGCCGGCGCCACGCTGGATGGAGCCATTCTGGTCGAGGCGAATCTGGCGGGTGCCGATCTGTCTGGCGCGCATCTAGGTGTGACATCCAAGGGTTCCGCCGATCTGACCCGTGCAAATCTGGATTCGGCTAACTTTAGCCATGCCGTGCTGCCCGACGCCCAGCTCGTGTTCGCCGACCTGGAAGGAACCGATTTCAAAGGCGCCGACCTGAGCGGGGCGGTGCTGGGGCCGCATCCAGATATTGGCACCAGCGCCGGACGGCGTACTTCATTTCGCGACGCCCACATAGATCAGCGCTGGGCCGAAGACATTGCGGCGGCGGATGTCCAAGGAGTCATCTGGAACAAGTCGAAAGCGAAACGAAACGCGCGTACAGCCGCAGGAGTCACATGCGGTGGTATCGACGTCTCGGGAATCAAGGATCCAGTCTACGTCTCCTCGAGCCAGGGAACCGACAACTCCAACTGCGGCGCAGCTCCTGCCACGGCGTGTAAGTCTCTGGCCTATGCGCTGACGCGCTGCACCTCCAACAGTTGCAATGTGCTGGCTATGTACGATCAGTTCGTTCTGCCGGCGACATTGGTATTTGACAGCCGCACCACGCCGGCTGGCGCGCAGTTCTATGGCGGCTGCCTCGCCTCGGGGCCGACGGATGGATTGACGTCGGAGATTGTCGCCCCGCCCGGTGGCGCGTCGGCGGTGAGCATCGCCGGGGTGAAGCCGGTGGTTCTGCAGAACTTCAAAATCCTCGGATCGGCTGCAACTGCGGCTCAGAGCAAACAGACATTAACGGTGAAGGCGACGCAAGCATCCCAGCTGACCCTCACCAACAGCCTGATCGTTGGAGGCACAGGTGGAACTGGCGCGATTGGGAACAACCAGGGTCCCGGTGCAAAGGGCGGTGACGCCAACCAGAAAACCGCCGGCACAAATCCAAGCTGCACGGCGAGCAACGGCGGGAGTGGCTCGGGCGACATGAATGTGGATAACCATTACACGAGTTGCAGTTGGCCCTGCACTAGCCCAGGCTGCTGGGGGGTGACTGGAGGTCCTGGAAGTGTCGGCTCGGGAGGAGCCGGCGGAAAGTGGGGGGAACCAAAGGGGGTCATGTGCCCACCTTGGACCCCGAATGACGGCAATGGCGGGGGAGGGGGATCGAACGCCAGCTGCGGCACCGGGGGTGTGGCCTCAACCAACATTCAAGGCAGCTTTAATGGCGAAACTTGGATTCCTGGTGTGGGCGGTACAGGGTCGGTCGGTGGAAACGCCTCTGGCGGTGGTGGTGGCGGTGCGGGCGGAGCCTTGTGCGGCAACTGCCTTCTTGTCCCGTGGGGATATTCGGGTTCAAGCGGAGGCGGGGGCGGCGCAGGTGGCTGCGGTGGACAACCGGCAACGGGTGGACAGCAGGGTGGCGCATCTTTCGTGCTCGTGGCTACCGGCGGATCGGTACTCACGCTAAATCAGTCTCGCGTAGTTGCGGGACGTAGCGGCGATGGCGGTACGGGTGGCGTCGGTGGCAATGGCGGTGCAGCTGGCAGTCTCGCGACCGGTTCGGGCAGTAGCGGCTATGGATACCATGGCGGCAAAGGAGGCGATGGTGGCAACGGCGGAGTCGGCGGCGGTGGAGGCGGTGGCTCCGGCGGCAATGCGGGACCATCCGTGGGTGTCGCGCTGGTCAGCGGCGCGAAAGTGCAGGGAACAGGAATCGTCTACTACACAGGCAGTTCCGGCGGTTCTGGCGGTGGCGGTGCGGGTGGCACAAGCCCTGTCTGTCCCTCGGGGCCTGGGGGGACGTCAGGCGTGCTCGGGAGCGTAGCTGAAATCTTGAACTATCCTTAACAGAACGGTGCAAGTACTAAGAATAAGAAGAGGTC
>JBAPOI010000043.1:0-13129 GCA_049279555.1 Candidatus Sulfotelmatobacter sp. | reverse complement strand
GTCGGGCATTCTTGTGGATGTCCATTCGATCGTTTCCTCGGAAGAGATTGCTTCAGCACAATCAGCTTCTCTGGTTTTGGTCGAATGGACAACGTGTTGAAAGATCACAGCTGGCCCAGCCCCCTCCCGGTTATCGCTCCTCTATCGTCAAATGCACGTCCTTCATTTCCTTGATTTCAGCGATCACGATTGCGTGGGTCCCGTTCCGCTCAAATACGGTCCCGCTCGCCTGTACGTATTTGCCTACAAATGGCATCAGTTTCTGCCGCTGATCGTTGTCAGGCATTTTGTCAGAGATGGGGAGATACAGATCACCATCCTTAGTCAGAATAGCGAGCGGAGAGCCGGCCCTCACGCACGCCAGCACGCACTTCATGCTCATGCTGGTCGCTTTCGAATCAAGGTTCTGAATGGGACACGCGATATCCCGAACCAGGCCCTCAATCGTTGCCTTCGACCTATTTGCCCTGTCACCCTCCATCGACGTCTTCTGTGGAGGTGGGGCGGCTGCCAGCATTGACCCGATACCGCACCCAGCCAGCAAGCAAAGACGCAGAAATCGGCTCATGAGTTCTCCTGTTCTCCGTACATCAGTTCCTCGACGTTGTTATCGGCTTTATCTCCGCGCACTATTTCACAAGCGGCTCAGGAACCAGCCTGCCTCATCGCGCCTTGATGCCAGTTGATTAAAGCTCAAACTGCCTCCGGCTCAGATCTGATAATCATCCTGAAATAACTCCTCCGGAGCGATATTCGGGGTCAATGTGCCTTCGTCGATCGTCCGGTCAGGCTCCGCGCCGAGCGATTCGTGCGAGTGGCGCTGAAATTTCTGGCGCAACTCCTGCACCTCGCTGGCCAGCTTGATAATTACATCGGAGAGCGGGTCGCGAATGTCTTTGGGGTCGGTGATGACTACGCGTTTGCCGTCGCGCAGCACGATGTGTCCGGGCACGCCTACAATCGTGGAATTGGCTGGCACGCTTCGCAGCACGACCGAGCCTGCGCCCACGCGGACATTGTCGCCAATCGTGATATTGCCCAGCAGCTTCGCACCGGAACCGACCGAGATGTTGTTGCCGAGCGTGGGATGGCGTTTGCCTTTCTCTTTGCCTGTTCCCCCCAGCGTGACGCCCTGGTAGAGCGTTACGTCATCCCCCACAATGGCTGTCTCGCCGATCACCGTGCCTATGCCGTGGTCGATGAACAGGCGACGTCCGAGCTCCGCTCCGGGATGGATCTCAATCCCAGTGAGCACACGCGCGAATTGCGAATTAAGCCTCGCAAGGAACCGCATGCCGTGGAGCCACAGCCAGTGGCTCAAGTGATGAAACCACACGGCGTGCAGCCCCGGGTACAGGAAGAGAACCTCAAAATAAGAGCGGGCCGCGGGATCGGATTCGAAGACCGCAGCAACGTCCTCGCGCACCGAGCGGAAGAAACTGGTCATGGGCAGTTCTCAAGTTTAGAACGTAGCTGAGCCAGGGGAAAGAACGCAAGCGTTAACGAAAGAGATGGAGGGCTGGGCGCTGGGGAACCGACGTTCTCTAGCTGCCCGTCTGGAAATCGCCGCTGTGCGCAACTGTAATGCGGAGGTACTTGTAAGGGTTTACCGGAGTGTCATTGATGCGCACTTCATAGTGAAGATGCGGTCCCGTGGAACGGCCACTAAGTCCAACATAGCCGATGGTGTCGCCACGATGAATGTGCTGCCCTGGTGTAACTGCGAAGCCGGAAAGGTGTCCGTAACGAGTGGAGATGCCGTGGCCGTGGTCCATCATGATGGCCTTGCCGTATCCGCCCATGAAGTCGGCGAAGGTGACCACGCCATCCGCGGGCGCGATGACCGCATGCCCGTAGTTGCTGCTGATGTCGACTCCGCTGTGAAACGCGCCTTCGCCGTTGAACGGATCGATGCGCTCGCCGAAGCTGCCCGTTACCTGGCCTTCCACCGGCCACAGGTTCGGAGCGGAGTTGGCCCGGTACCAGTCGGCAGTTGTCGCATTGCGGGTCATGCCCAGGCTGATGCCAACGCTGGCGGCGCCAGTGAGTGCCGAATTGCGCAGCGCGCCCAGCTGATCCAGCGAAGAGCTGACGTCGGCGTCATGAATCTGCTGCTGAGAGGCCGTGACCAGCGTGGGTTCGGACTTCAATCCGTAGAGCGCGGAAACCTCGCTGGCAATCGAGCCCAGAGAAGCCACTTGCACGTCGCGCTCTTTGGCAACCTCTTCCAGCCGGGAATAGCGATCTTTCAGTTGCTCTTTTTCCGTGCGCAGTTCGTTATAACGCGAGACCTTCAGTAACATCCGAGTATAAGAAGAAGCGATGCCGGTCAGGCTTAAGAATCCGATTGCGGCACCGATTACAAATACATATAGATAATGAAGTGGGATGGAGATTTTGCGAAGCTGCCCGTCGTCCCCGCGAGCCACAAATAATATGTAGAAGCGCTTTTGCAAATGCCTTCCTTCTTCCGCTTTGAATGATCAGGGCCGGAACTCCAGGCAAGTTCTGAGGTTGCAGAAAGCCTGTTCGGACAACCTGATTTTTCGGGCCACGCTTCCCATCTTGGGAATGGAATGTTCTAACGTGCCCTGCTGCTTACGGAAACCCAAAGCCCAAGCCATAAGCCGCTTCTTATCCGGCCTTCTTGGATGCCAAATTCCGCGCATCCAGAAGCTACGGGGTTCTGCTTAGTCCAGTGGGTTGTGAATGACTGGTAAAAGGTAGCAAACTGGGTTCCCCCTGTCAACGACCGGAAGGGGATGTCGAAAGTTACTTTAGGCAGGGTAATCGTTCGTCGTCCGCACACCGCTGACCGGATCAGATGGACAGCTAAGCTATTGACCGGAAGGACCATACAGTTATTGGTAGCCATAAATCATTGAAATTCGCCGCCCAGCACGGGAAGCCAGCTCCCGGCACGAACGAGCCGAAGAGCCGAGTCCGTTGTTCCACGCGGGGCATCCCGGTCGCTTATAGTGGTTGCCGTGGAGATTCCCGAAAAGGCGCTTATCGCGAAAATTCGGCGCTTGGCGAAGTCCACCACCAATGCCGCCGTTGCAACCAGCATTGGAGACGACTGCGCCGTCTTGCGGCTTCAGCCGCAAACCGGGGGACGAGGCAAGAATGAGCAGGAGCAAAACGACGTATTAGTGACCACCGATTTCTCGCTGGAAGGTATACATTTCCGGCGGGATTGGCATTCGGCAGACTCAGTTGGGCATCGCTGCCTGGCGCGCGGCTTAAGCGATATCGCCGCAATGGGCGGAGAGCCAGTGGCGGCATTCCTTTCGCTGGCGCTTCCGCGCGGCCTGCCGAAGGGCTGGGTTGAGGGCTTTACTCGAGGCCTGCTCACCCTGGCGAAGCGATACGGCGTAACCCTTGCAGGTGGCGACACGGCGGAATCGCCCGACGGAATTCTGGCCGACATCGTCGTCGTCGGAACCGTGTCTAAGGGAAAGTCCGTACTTCGGTCAGGGGCCCGGCCGGGTGACCGCATCTATGTCAGCGGCGAACTCGGAGGATCGGCGGCTGCAATTGCGGAAATGGGCAAGAAACCAAAACGAAAGCTGAATCCGCAGGACTATCCCAGACATTTTGTACCCGAGCCGCGCATCGAGTTAGGCCGTATCCTGCGCGAAAAAGGACTCGCCTCCGCCATGATCGATACCAGCGACGGCCTCTCCACCGATCTCGCTCACATCTGCGCGGAGAGCCGCATGGGCGCCGAGATACTCGCCGAAGCCATCCCCCGCGCCAGCGTGGGAAAGCCTGCGCAAGAAGTTGATTTACAACTGGCGTTGCACGGTGGTGAAGACTACGAGTTGCTGTTCACCGCTCCGCGCGGCAAACAAATTCCATCCCACATTGCGGGAGTTCCTATCGCAATGATTGGCCACATCACCCGAGGAAGAACGATGTTCCTGATCAGCAAGAACGGCGTCAGGCGTAAATTGACGGCTCAGGGCTGGGAACACTTCCGCAAATAGTGGTTACTTTGGTGACCGGTCACCATCAGTGTCTCTACCGTGCGAAGAGTCACGGGATTAAAGTGAGGACATGTCGTCCTCCCAAATTCTTTCCCGTCGCGTTTTGTTTGCCTTGCTGATGATGATCTCGGCTGCATCGTTGTTCGCCGCCGACAAAAAGCAGCCACCTCCGCCGCCAGCGCATGCCAGGTTTCCCGTGCCTGCGGTCACGGATGACTACATTCACAAAGAGTTTGGCGACAATTGCTCGCTACTGGGCGGCCCTCCGCAGTTCGTCGGCGACCTCGATGGCGACGGCGTGGACGATCTTGTGGTCGCCGCCCGTTGCAAAAATCCCATGGCCGACCAGGCCGAGTATGGCTTTCGCGTGATCGATCCCTACAACAGTTTTTTGGGGTTCGGCGACGTGAAGGTCACCTCCACCTTCGCCTCTGATGAACCGGAGCGCAAGGGAGTCTCGCTGTTGATCGTTGAGGGCGTAGGCCCCGAAGCCTGGCGCTCCGATAAAGAGAAACCAAAATTCTTGATGATCAATCTGCCTTTCAAAGTCCTCACCATGAAACGGCTGGCGTTGAAAAATAAGACGGTTCTGGGCATCTACATGGAAGAGCAAGGCGAGGGCGAACAGACCTCTTCTGTCATTTACTGGGACGGGAAGAAAAAGAAATATCGCTACCAGCAGCTGGGCTCAACCATGGAATAATTTTGTTACAGTAGATAGCACCCCAGTTTTGCTGTTAATTCCTGATCCGGCCGAATTGGTGTAGCCTTCTGGGTAAGCAGTCTACCTGAAGGTTGCCCGATGACGCGCACTCCGAATGTTTCGCGATTCGAGACAGCCCTAGATTTTTTTGAGGCTCTCTCACCTGCCAGTGGGATTTCAGCGGAGTATTCCTCCTATCAACGAGTTTACCGGGGACACGGACAAGCCGAGGTACCTCTCATGCCATCCGCTTTTCGGAGGGAGAAATGGAACGAGTGGCTGTGTCACTTCTGCCCTAACAGAGCAATCCAAGCCGATTGGGACTCTAGGCTCTGCAAGAATCAGATATGGTGCGAGTTCCTGCTCTTGAAGTGTTTCTTCGAGATTGCCGATCGTCAGGGATTGCGTTTGGCTGATGATTCTCAGATTCTGAGGGCAAAACTACAGGAGTGGACTGTTTATCTCAATAACCTCTGTCTCGTTGAGCCAGAGAACGACAAGAACGATGAAGAGGAGAAGCTTGCCTCGTGGCCGCCGCGAATTCTTCTTTCGCTGATGGCGCTGGCCCAGCATTCGCGCATACCAACTAGACTCTTGGATTGGACTTGGAGTCCATATGTCGCTGCCTATTTTGCCGCAACAAACGCCCTGCGTGCACACCCGAATGAACGGCCCGAGTACCTGTGCGTGTGGGTGCTTTTCGCAGCGATGTTTGATCTTCTGGAATCAGTTATTCCAGGCCGCCAAACGATAGTCCTAGTGACGGTCCCCACCGCTCAAAATGCTAACCTGAGATCTCAGCAGGGTCTCTTCCTTCTACACCGTCCGCAGCGGGGGGAGATAAAAGCGAATGGCATATTCCACTGTACTCCGCTGGAACAGAAGCTCAACGGGCCTCTGTACAGCTTGGAGAAGCTTATGCTGCCGGTTAGCGAGGCTTCTGAACTCCTCAGGCTCCTGGCCTCACAAGGTGTGCACGGGGCTAGTATGTTTCCTGGATTTGAGGGGGTGGCCGCTTCCATTCAGGAACGCTACGTAGGCAACGAGGGCTGGCCTCCAATCGAATCCTGGCCGCGCTCTAAGTGGGAAGTGCAACTGCGCTCGCACCAGAAGATTCTTCGGCAAAAAGCAAAATCCGAGTGATCTGCATTCCCTCTTTCCTCTTTGCTGTCTACCCACCCGCTATAATTCTCCCGCCATGAATCTTGAAGAAAAACTCGCGGAACTGAAAAAACGCAATCAACTTGCCGAAGAAGGCGGTGGCGCCAAGCGCCGGGAGCGCCAGCACAAAGAAGGCAAAATGTCGGCCCGCGAGCGCATCGAGTTTCTGCTCGATGAAGGCACCTTCGAGGAGACCGACAAGCTGGTCACGCACCACTGCAACGACTTCGGCATGGCCGAGCAAAAGCCCTACGGTGACGGCTTCGTTACCGGCTATGGCCGCATCGAGGGCCGCTTGGTCTACGTCTTCGCGCAGGATTTCACGGTCTTTGGCGGCTCGCTCTCGGAGACGAATGCGGGAAAGATCGTCAAGATTATGGACCTCGCCGCGAAGATGGGCGCACCCGTCATCGGACTCAACGATTCCGGAGGCGCGCGCATTCAGGAAGGCGTCGCGTCGCTCGCCGGATACGCCGACATTTTTCTGCGCAACACTTTATATAGCGGCGTGGTGCCGCAGATTTCCGCGATCATGGGACCCTGCGCCGGTGGCGCGGTCTATTCGCCGGCCATCACCGACTTCGTTCTCATGGTCAACAAAACGTCGTATATGTTCATCACCGGACCCGACGTCATCAAGACCGTGACCATGGAGGAAGTCACCAAGGAGCAGCTCGGCGGCGCCGTCACTCACAACGAAACCTCAGGCGTGGCGCACTTTCTGGCGCATGACGATGCCGAGTGTTTGTCAATGGTGCGCGAGTTGCTGAGCTTTGTGCCGTCGAATAACCTCGACGACCCGCCGCGCAAGGCGTGCACCGATCCGGTCGATAGGGCCGAGGCGGCGCTCGACAAAATTGTGCCTGCGCAATCGAACCTGCCCTACGACATGAAGGATGTAATCCACGCGGTCGTCGATGACGACTACTTCTTCGAGGTGCAGGAACACTACGCGAAAAATATTGTTGTCGGATTCGCCCGCCTGGACGGCCGCTCCGTGGGCATTGTAGCCAACCAGCCGGCGATGCTTGCCGGCACGCTCGACATCAACGCCTCGGTGAAAGGCGCGCGCTTCGTCCGCTTCTGCGACTGCTTCAATATCCCGCTGATCACCTTCGAAGACGTCCCCGGATTCCTCCCCGGCACCGCGCAGGAATACGGCGGCATCATCAAGCACGGGGCGAAACTTTTATTTGCTTTCGCCGAAGCCACGGTACCGAAGATCACCGTAATCACGCGCAAAGCCTACGGTGGCGCCTATTGCGTGATGTCGTCCAAGCACATCCGCACCGACGTGAACTACGCCTGGCCGACAGCGGAGATCGCCGTCATGGGCCCGGAGGGCGCGGTAGACATCGTTTACAAGCGCGAACTAGACCAAGTCAAAGACGCCCATGAACGGCAAGAGGTGCGCCAAGCCCGAGTGGAAGAATTCCGCGACCGCTTTGCCAGCCCCTACGTTGCCGCCGACCGCGGCTTTGTCGACGCCATCATCCAGCCGCGCGAGACGCGGAAGAAGCTGATCCAGGCGCTGGCCATGCTGGAGAATAAGCGGGACAAGAACCCGCCGAAGAAGCATGGGAATATACCGTTGTAAGATCTCCCGATCGGGCTGCTGGAATCCTCTGCGCGGCTGCAGGAAGAATCGGTCCCGGCTGAATTTAATCATCGCCAGATTCTTCCGAGCCTAGCGGAAGCATGGATCCGTGACGAACATGGATGACTCGTACGGATTTATCTACGATTACAAACAGAACTCGATAGGTTCCGCGATTGCCGGCGCCCAGCAACATCTGGCGTATGGGCACGTCGAAGTGAGCGCTTTCAGGGGCGAGGGGACAGCGTTCGGGAAAGTGGGAAAGCGCCTTAATACTGGCGCGTGCGCTAAGGCTCCATTGAGTCGCGGCTCGCGGAGCATAGTCCCGAATGTAGCGATAGATGTTGCGAAGATCAGCCTTGGCTTCCGGCGTGACCATGACGCGATAACGTGTCGCGGCGCTCAGGGCTCTCTTTCCAGTTCATCGAATACTTCATCCACCGTCTGCCCCTCTCCTCTCTTGGCCTGGGCCAGACCGCGTCGAATTCTGGCGATCGCATCGAGGTGTTCGGCCACTTGCTGGTAAACGATTGGATCAAGAACCACAGCTTCTGCTTTGCCATTGATCGTAAGCACAAGCGGCCGCCCTGTCTTTTTCATACGCCTCATCAGGTCGGACGAATTGCGCTTGAAGGTGGTAAAGGAGTGGATGTCTTCGGCTACGTTAACCATGGGCCGATATTACATCTTATTCGCATCGTATTCAATGCTTAAAAAGCGAAGCCATACGGCGTTGATTTCAAGCGCTGGCCACGCGGGAAAATAAGCGGGATAAGAATTCGCCTATGATCATGAGGTGAGTATTTGGGCCCCCCTCCGCGCAATCGCCGAAACGATCCACCGTCGAATATGCCCGCTGTACACCTTCGATGACCGCAATCGCATTCACATCGCTGGATCTGGCGTGCCGTTCCGCGCGGGAGAGTTTCGATTTCTGTTGACAGCAGCGCATGTATGCTTCGACTCATCGAGAGCTCCGATCCCTCTTTTTACAATGGGTTCCGAGCGCCCCCGCGCACTTCTTGGCCGGAGGGGAGCATGGGAATACGTCCCGGGGGAGACGCCTGACATTGATTTGTCCGTCATCGCACTCGATGATGATCTTGCCAGTGAACTGGAGGGAGCTTACCAATTTGCGACGCCGGCGGAAACATCAAATACAACAACGAAAACGCCGGGGATCCATTATCTGATTGCAGGGTATCCGGCTGAACGAAACCCCGTGCGCCTCAGCGGGGGCTCGATAGCGCCCCTTGCAACACACTTGATTACCGGCGACATCAAGGATACTGCGGAAGCACTTCCCGGCAAGTCGAACGAATTCCACTTCGTGCTAGGGCACCCTGGAAAGATCGTACCGACGCACGCAGGTCGTCGTTTTCGAGTGCCAAAGGTACCGGGCATGAGTGGAGGCGGGGTGTGGCGGATCGAGATCGACGTCCTACGAAAACTTGCGACCTCCCCGTCCTTGGTTGGGATTGGAATCGAATATCACAAGGCAAGGCAGGTTTTTGTTGCGACACGAGTGCAGGCGGCGATACCGCTTGTGAATGATCTATTCAGACTAGAGCGAGGTTTGCCTCTCTGCTAAAAGCTAATTCACTGACGCGATTAGTGGCGACCATCCGGAACCAAAAAGAGGGATCTTACGCACAAAATAACGGTTCCGACGTTGTTGGGTCCATGCGCCTCGACAAGTATTCCCTTCACTTCAACCCCAATGCTTTCAGCATCGCACTATCCACAACGGTCTTCCCGTCGGTTTTCGTCACTACTCCAAACGAACCCGAGTAGTCCCACATTGTCCAGCCGATTCCGTTCGCCTCGAAGGCGGTTCGTGCGTCGTGCAGCCACGCTTCGCGATCTCGCGGATCGCTATAGGCGCGATACACTCCAAACTCGTTGCAGACCAGCGGGACTCCGCGCCGCTGCGCCCATGCCGCAGCCTGTTTAACCTCGGCCGCAATTCGCGCCGCATCCCAGTGGTCGAGTCCGTAACGGATGACCTGCAGGCGATTCACTTCGTTCGGTTCGAGCGCGGCTGCCCGCTCCGCAGCCTCGATCGTCGATGGATACGGGACTCCCCGCAACCATTGCCAGTAATACGAACCCCACGTCGCTCCCTGATGAGTGAAGATATGCGGCTCATAAAAATGGAAGGTGTAAATCACGTTCGAATCGTGCAGAGGCTCCTGGAACACCAACTCATCATCGTTGGACCAGCGGGCTCCCGCCACAATGATGGTGAGCGTGGGTGATCCCTCGCGAATCGCTGCGGCCAACTTGGCCTGCACTCCCATCCAGCGGTAACGGTCGGCGAACTCGGGCTCATTCAGAATCTCCAGAAACACTCGATCCGCATCCCACGTCGAATAGTGCTGCGCTACCGCGCGCCAGAAATCGGCGAAGCGCTCGACAAAGTCGTCATCCTTGGCGAGCCGCGCCTTGAAGTCGCTGTCGGGGTGCATATCGATTACGATCGCCAGCCCGCGATCCAGAATCATTTTCACCGCCGCATCGAGTTCCGCCAGATAGTCCGCGGGAATTTTGTTCGGTTCCCGCGTATCCATCATCGGCTGCGGATTCACGCTGAGGCGCACGTGGTCGAAGCCCATCGATTTGATCAGCGCAATGTCCTCGGCCGTCGTCCAATCGTGAAAATGCTCCTTCGTATATCCACGCTTGTCGTAGACCTGGACGAACCACTCGCTGGCGTTTATGCCATGCTGCAACCGCTTTACTCGGGCGGACGCGGGCGACGGTGCAGCATTCACCGGAACGGCAGTCTGTGCCGCCGCAATTGGCAGCACCATCAGCAAGGTAAAGACGATTTGTATTGCTCTTTGCATCGCCGTACTCCTTGTTAAATATCAGCGCGATGGCGTATCGGCGCTCAATCTTCAGTCAGTAGTTGATCTCAAGATTACAGCGCAGCGGGCTCGTGCTCGGCGATCCGCTTTTTCAAAAATAAAATCAACATCGACACCCCGGCTAGTAGGGGGATCACCATCCCCACTCTCAAGCTACCGAGCCGGTTGGAGGTATAACCGACCAGCCACGGCAGACTGGCGCCTCCACCATTCGCGATCGTGAACACAACGGAACTCACGACAGATGCGGATCGTCCGAAGTGTTGAGACACGAGCGATATCGCAATGGGATAGATCGAGGCCAGCCCGATTCCAGCGAGCCCGGCGCCTACAAATATTTGGAGCAGAGAATTGGCTGACAGCAGCCATACCATTCCGGCGCAGGCTGTCAAGAGTCCGATGCGCGCGAGGGTGACCTCCTTGACCCGACGCAGCAGCAACGCAGCAAACCACCTTCCTATCATCAAAGCGAAATAAAAAAAAGATGGAGTCATCAGGGCAAGGTCGAGCGAGCGAGCGCTCAATGTCTTTGCATAGGAGGCGATCCAGCCGCCGACAGAATTCTCCAGTCCCAGGTAGAGAAAGAAAATCGCGGCGAACACAAAGACGGACACGCTCGTCCAATCGATGCGCTGCTGACCATCTGCGTTCTGCGGTCGAACGGCGTGAGGTTCGACAACTTTAGAACTCATGGCCGCGATGCCGAGAAACACGATAAATAGGAGCCCAGCGAAAACGGCAAGCAGAAGATTCACCTGATTGCGGCGTGCCGCAAATGCGATCAAGAAAGGACAGGCGACCGCTCCCGCACTCCAGGAAAAATTCAGCATGTTGAGAGCCGCGCCTCGGCGGGATGGATTTGCTGCGGCCACCAGCAAGTTCCCTGCTGGGCTCGCGAGTCCGACGCCCGCACCGTAGACAGCAATGCACAGCATCCCTTGCAATCGCGAACTGAAAGGCAGGGCTACCACACCCGCCGCCATAGCGAGTAGACCCGCTTTGATGGGAAACCGAAATCCCCAGCGCGACATGCAGATTCCAGAAAGCGCAACGAACGCGGTCGAGGAAAGAAATTGAACTGTGAAAAGAGATCCCGCCTGCTCGTAGTTCAGTGACCATCTGGCGGAAAGGATCGGTAACAACGGCCCGAGCAGCACCGTAACGATTCCGATGGGAACAAACGCGATGTTTGCAGCGATGGTTAAGGCTCGCGAGGAATCGGGGGCCGAAGAATCGGGGGTCGAAGAATCATGGACCGACGGCATGCGAGAGAGAGTCATCGAAGGCGGCCGTGGCGCGGTTCACATCTCATGGAGCGCCGATCTCCTAGCTTCGCGGAACAGCAGCGGTCGATTCACGAATCACCAGTTCCGGTTCGATCGCGATCGTCGACGGGTAATCGTCCTTTCCGTTGATTCTCTCCAGCAGAGTTTCTGCGGCCACTTGACCCATGCGGACCAGAGGCTGCCGCACGGTGGTGAGAGATGGAATGTTAAACGCCGCGCTCGGAATGTCATCAAAGCCGACAATTGAAACATCCTGCGGAACTCGCAAACCATGCTCCTGCAGAGCGCGAATGGCTCCCAGCGCGGAGATGTCGTTGTAGGCAAACAGAGCGGTGAAGGGCTTGTTTCGGGCCAGCAGTTGTTTTGCGTAGGGATAGCCGAGTAACGGCGTCGAATCGTCGATCTCAATCTGCACGGCCAATTCCGGATCAATCTGCAAGCCGATTTGCCGTGCGACCGAGCAGATTGAATCCCAGCGTACCCTCGAGTCCGAACTGAACGGGCTGCCCTTCATGAAAGCGATACGCCTGTGGCCCAGTGCCATTAGATAATTCAGGGCCAGCTTAGCCGCTTGCATGTGATCCAACACTATGTTCGTAACACCGTTAACCTTCTTGTGTCCCGCAACCGCAACCGTCGGCAGAGGCGGGACGTCTTGAATGGTCGTGTCTACCGTAATGAATCCCTCGACGCCTCTTTGCAGCAAGAGCTGAGAGTACCGGCCCAACAACTGTTCGTCGTGGCGATGAGCCACCGTCAAGAAGAAATAATCCATCTTCTTCAGGTAGGCTTCAATGCCGCTAATGACGGCGGACCCGTAGGAATCGCCGATCTCCTCCGCAATCACGCCGATGGTGAAGGTCCGCTTGTTGCGCAGGGTTCGGGCGAAAAAATTAGGGTGATAGTTAAGCTCTTTCGCGGCGGCATGGATGCGCTCCTGGGTTTCCTGAGGAATCGAGCGAGCCGAGGGAGAATTATTGAGAACCACCGAGACCGTCCCGGGAGTCAGGCCCACATGTTGAGCTACGGCCTTGATTGTCACAGCCCCCGGTTTGGAACCCTGCGTCTTCTTCTTGGCCATGCCCTGGTTCGATCGCAACTGTGGGAATCAAGGAATCCCAGGCGAATGATCTTATACCACGATCTATTCGTCGGTTCGCGAAATCGACAGGAATGAACTATTTCAAGATTGGTCGGGACGGGCAGATTTGAAACTGCCGACCCCTCGCACCCCGGGAGGTGACTTCTGTTGGCTTCATAGTCAAGTAGAGCCGTCGCTTTGACACCATTGGCTCGTTCGTGCCATGGGTGAATATTAGGCGAATGCGCCAAGGTCCGTCTATCGTTGACGGATGGAGGCTTTATGTCTGAACGTTTAGCAAAACCACGTGAGCACTTCTTCTCCATGCGGTTAGCTCCTCGATTGGCAACAAAGGAGTTCGGAGAGCGAAGAAGTGCGAATGGGACAATTCCAGTGGTTTCTTACTTTGCTGCTCCTTGGTCCTTATGGCTTGAGATATTAC
>JBAPOI010000042.1:0-1647 GCA_049279555.1 Candidatus Sulfotelmatobacter sp. | reverse complement strand
CATCTTTTTCGGCCTTGATCTGTTCGGGAGTTTTTTGCTCGCCTTCTTTTGCTTTGTCGGCGGCAATCTGTTCGGGGGTTTTCTCGCCGGTCTTTGCGGCTTCGGCTTCGGCTGCAATTTGTTCCGGCGTTTTTTCCGCCGCTGCCGCGCCGTCTGCTGCCTTCGCTTCCGGCTCCGGCCCGTGTAAGGGATGTTCGTCGAGGTAGGCTGTGGCTCGATCTAAAGTCGATTCACTTTCACCGCTGCCGCTTGGTACGCCGTCGTCGCCATCAAAAATCATTTGCGTTTCTCCTTGTGTGAGTCGCGGCGCGGAAGCCGGAGCCTCCGCGCTCGCGCTCGTCGTATCTACTGCATCGGCCTTGCGGCCACTCTATCTGCTCTAGGAGCGAGTGAATCTCGTTAGCGCCCTGAGTCGGGAAAGTGCTGGCTCATCTTCGGCGGCTTGTAATCGATTGCGCGCTCGATGAATTTGCCGGTTGAATCGTACTTCGGCTTTCCGTTGTCCTCGGTCGCGTGAATCTTGGGATCAAACGTCGATCCCATTCTGTCGATAACCGTATCGGCGTTCATGGTGCCTCGCTATTCGTGGTACTCCGGTTTCTTTCCTGGCGCGTGAGCTGCGTGATCGGGAAACGGGTGCGCCGTGTTGTAGTCGATCGCACGGTGCGGCACGCCTGCGGGTTTCGCTAACTTGCGCGCTGCTGGTGCCGGCGCTTCTTTCGTTGCGTCTTTCGCTGCGGATTCCTTTGCGGCCGCGTCGAGATCTTCGGCGGATGGTTCGCTGCCAGGTCGTTTCGCTTTGGCGAACGATGGCGTCATGTCGTCGGCGGTGGGATTCGGCGCGCCGGCTTGGGCGTTAATTTCCGCCGCGATTTCTTCCGCTGACTTTTCTTTTTCCGGTTTCTTCGGTGCCATTGTTCCCCCGTGCTACGCGAGTTGATGAGCTACTTCCTGGCCTTGATGCTGCGCGCCTTCTTGCGCGTGTTGTTGCGATGGCGGCCCGCCTGCGTGCGCTGACATCGGCGAATGCTTGCCTTGCATGTGCTCGGCTAAGGCTTTGCCGTTTGGCTGCGGAGCTGCTTTCGTCGGGTCTACGTACTGGATACTTCCCTTCGTCGCCAGTTCCTTGCCTTGCTCGGCGTTTGCGATCGCTGCTTGCTGTTGCGCGAGTGCGGCCTGGTCGAGCATCTGTTTCGCCTTACCCGCATACTGTACGATATTTGCCTTAATCGGTTCCGGCAGCGCCTCGAATTCTTCCGTAAGAGTAAACAGAGACAGGCATTTGAAAATAACCTGCGGATCTTGGAACGGGGATGGCATCGGCATTCCGCCGCGCCGCAACGAATCGAGATCGCGATCGGCCTTGACGTATTGCAAATGGTTCGCGAGATCCACGTCGTCCATGCCAGCCATGTGATCGATGTAGTCGCGCGTTTTCGGATCGGTGAGATCCACCATTCCGCCAGCGGCAAGCGCGCTAAACATCTGCTGCTTCTCTTGAAAAGTTTTCGGACGCGAACTGTCGGGGATTACTTCCATCTCAAACTCACCCTTCAAGTCGTCGCCTTTGATCTGCATCATTCCGTATCGGCCGTTAAATCCAGCGACGCGCGCGGCACGCGGCTCGTCCCACACCATCTGCGCCAT
>JBAPOI010000041.1:0-4580 GCA_049279555.1 Candidatus Sulfotelmatobacter sp. | reverse complement strand
TTCTTCGCCCTAGACCCGTCGCCGAAGCTCGACATCAACACGGCAGCCTTTCCGCGTGGGGAATGGTCCCGCGTTAAGCCGGCGGTCCGCGCTCGGACGAACCGCGGTCGCCAACACGCCGATCGTGTCAATTCCGATCCGACTAACACGCCGACCGTGGCGATTGCTGACCCCAAAAGAATCAATTGACACGCCGATCGTGACAGTCGACGCCGTTTCCGCGCACCCGCTGACACGCCGATCGTGTACCTCTATAGAATTACCATCTCCCCAGAGGCTGCTTCTTTGGCTATGCGTGTATGCGCGCTGAGAACGACTGTATAGGGCCACCTGACGGGCCGGCGACCATTGACGGCGCGACGTCGCGGGTTCTGCCTACCCCCCACCGGCGCAAGCCCCAGCTAACCAGCATGGAGGGTGTGCGGGTGGAAATGGCCCGCGTCTATCGGGAGATGGAATCCGGCAAGCGGGATAGCCAGGATGGGTCGCGCCTAGTCTATGTCCTAACCCAGATTGCCAAGCTGTTGGAGCTGACCGAGATCGAGCGCCGCATAATTGTGCTCGAAGACAGAGCGACCAATGGCAGGTTACCGCAAACGCGTTGAGGCGCTGGAGGAGGCGATCCACGTCCGGGTGCGATTCCTGAGCGTTCGCTGTCCATTCGGCTGCGACGCGGATGCGAAAGAAACAGCAATTGTGCAAGCGTGTGCGGCGCAGGGCGTACGACCCGATGATGTGGACGTAATCGTAATCCGCAAATATTGTACGTAAACGACGGTCCGTCGCGCTCTGAAGTCTGGCGACGCTAATCCTGCACAGCGGAGGCGCAATCGAGAGAACTACAAATGGCGCGTTTCAGGGCCGAAGGAGCCACTTCTGCACCGTCCCAGTATTTGCGGCTAGGCACTGCGCGGCTTGTTGATTGTGAATTTGACAGCATATCGCCGCTTTCGTCGCGTCACCCAGCCTGCCCGCCTTAGCCGCGTCCCTGGCGAGCGACATCATCGCGGTCCGATCCCATAAATTGCCCAAAATCGGGCCACTACCTATGTTTGGAGTGCCGGGAAAGCCTGCGAGTGCACTTGCTCCGCATATCGCACCCTCATTGAATCCATGATCGCGGGAGCACCATTCAAGCGCTCCAATAGGATCACAGGTATCTTTATTGACTTGCACCATCGGTTGAGCTTTCATTTGCCCCCCAGGACTCGGGGTTTGCCCGATCGTGTATCCCGACAAGCCAAGCAAAGCTACACTAACGATTATTAGCCGTGGATTCATGGAATCTCCCTGAAGAAGTTCGGGCGGGTACGTGGGATGCAACGCTAAGCTGGAATCCGCTGTCCCAACTTACCCAAGGTACTCGCGCGCTGCGAAAAGTGCAACACAATTAACGACAATAATTTCAACCAACTATCTCTTGTCGTCATGTTTCGTGTTGTCCTCAGCTGATGGAGTTCAAAATGTCCGCGACCTCTCGAATTGTTGCCGGCCTGTTACTAATGTCCAGTGCCCTAGCCATTGGCCAGACCAAACTACCGAGTTCCCAACCCGCAACCACGCAGGATGTGCCGTTCGCAGTAACGACCGGTTACGTAGAGTGGGGATGTACCGGCGGCAACCTCAAATGCTTCCCAATCGATTATCAAATGCCGCCAAACGCCGCGCTCGTTCAAGCGTCGGCAAATTGGACCAGGCTCTCTGGAAGCTACATTGGCTCTGCTTCGAGCCCCTCGTGCCATGTTCCCTGGATCTCTCCCGCGGGCTCGAACATAGTGCACACCGGATGTTGCCTGCAACCGCCTGGATCTCCTTGTTCGGGTGGTGGTAACGGAGAGGCCAAAATGACTGGCGTTTACCGAGTCCCAGCGGAAAAGTGATGCAGGCTTGAAATAGGCCCATAAGGCTGAGAACGCGAATAGCCGTATTTCACTTAGTGGCGACACGTCAGTTTAGCGTTGGGCGGCGCGTAACTCCGCTCGGAACTGAGTCGGGTTGAGGTTCAGCTTCTCGGAGATACTGCCTTCAAGGATGTATGCACTTGCCGCATTCGCATTTTCATCATACTGAAAGAGCCGGTATAGGACATACGCGCTCGCATTTTTCGTGCTAAATGCAACCTCGTTGGCAGACAGGAAAAAGCTTGTTTCCGCAGCACCCATCGTGGTCTTGACCTCGATGTAGCGAATGCTTCCGTCGGCTGAGAAGGAACGGATGTCGTAGCCTGCCGAGTCGCCCTCAATATCGGAGATGTGAGCAATCTGGTCCGCAAGGTCACTACGGCCGGCAGCGGTGAGTGTTTCCCTTTCTGAAATTAACACCAACAGCTCACCACGATGCCCTAAGGCGCGGTTCCGGGCGTCTTGTGCTGCATGGTCCGGCGACTTTCTGTGGCGAAATTCATCCGTCAAGATACCTTCGCGAGCCACTCGCCCGCTTGGAAAGTCGACAAAGCGGATGAAATTGGTTGGGCTCGTTAGGGTCGCAACTCGCGCAGGTTCCTCGCCATGCGGATCGAGAAGCCTGAGTCCGATGCGCGGTAACATGTCGGCAGGCGGAGGCCACTCCATTAGCTGCCACTGAAAGTACACAGGCCGCTCTCGCGATCGATCGTGTGTGAGGTAGCCGAGCGTGCCAAGATAAGTGTAGGCGGCGCGGGTATTAGTCCGTAGGAATAGATGAATTGCGTTTAGTTGATAGTCGTGAGCGATGAGCTCTTGAACAATGGAATCCGAAAGCCGCTGGTTGGGCTGCGACTGCCAGCTCAATACACCATCCTCAGTAATTGATTCGTCGAATACGTGATCGCCTTGCTGCTTGCCAAGGGTAACGAAGAATACCCAATCTCCCCCCCGCGCTGGCACACGTACTAAGAGGTGGCCCCGGCAAACTGGGCAGTGGGATAGGTGACGGCTCTGCTCTTTGCGGCGATGATAGCGCCGCTGACGAAAGGAGCAGAGAGCATGAAACGACCACGACGGAACCACTCAGCTGCCTTCAAGGCCAAGGTGGCGCTGGCAGCCATCAAGGGTGAGCACACGCTGGTGCAGCTGGCCGAGCGGTTCGATGTCCACCCGAACCAGATCACGCAGTGGAAGACGGAGTTGTTGCAACGGGCGGCAGAGGTGTTTGCGACCGCTGCGGAGAAGCGGGAGCACGGGCCTGACCTCAAGACGCTGCACGCCAAGATCGGGCAGTTGGCGCTGGAGAATGATTTTTTGTCAGGCGCGCTCGGTCGCATCGGCGATGCGAGCGCAAAGCGATGATCGACAGCGAACACGACTTGTCGGTCCTGCGCCAGGCGCAATTGCTGGCGCTGTCTCGCTCGGCGGTGTACTACCGACCGCAGCCGCCGTCGGTGGCGGACCTGGCCCTGATGCGGCGGATCGACGAATTGCACCTGGAGCACCCGTTTGCCGGGGCGCGGATGCTGCGCGATCTGTTGCGGCAGGATGGATACGCGGTAGGCCGCAAGCATGTGGCGACGCTGATGCGCAGGATGGGCATCGAGGCACTGTATCGGAAGGCCAATACCAGCCGGCGGCATCCCGAGCATCGGATCTACCCGTACCGGCTGCGCGGGTTGACTATCGACCGCCCGAATCAGGTCTGGGCGATGGACATCACGTACCTGCCGATGGCACGCGGCTTCGTATATCTCGCCGTGGTGCTGGATTGGGCCACTCGCCGCATTCTGGCGTGGCGGGTCTCCAACACCCTGACCGCCGACTTCTGCGTCGAAGCGCTGGACGAAGCGATCACTCGTTACGGAGTCCCGGAGATCATGAACACCGATCAGGGCAGCCAATTCACCGGCAACGAGTTCATCGGCACACTCGAGCGGCACCACATCGCAATCAGCATGGACGGCAAGGGCTGCTGGCGCGACAACGTCTTCGTCGAGCGGCTGTGGAAGACGATCAAATACGAGGAGGTCTATCTGCATGCCTATGACACGGTGTCCGTCGCCAAGGACTCCTTGACCCGATACGTCAGTTTCTACAACGGCCGCCGACCGCATGCCGCACTCGACCGGCAAACCCCAGACGCGGCATACTTCAACCGGCCACCGCTTGCCGCGGCCGCTTAAACCGCAGAGCCATCACTTAAAAAACCCGAAAAACTGTCCAACTGCGCGGGACCACTTCTCTATTCCCTGCAAGCCCCAAGTACCCGACTGCCGTGTAAATGTGGTATCGGGTGAGAAAATCGCATGAACCTCCTCGCGGGTGTAGTCGTTCCATAGCTGAAGCGTGCTCATGTCTTTGGCTCTGATCTTAGGACGGCCGGTCCGGTCGCTTCATTCTGCCTGTGGAGTTCGCTCGCGCAAGATCCGTTTAGCAACTCGATCGAGATCCTGGTAAAGCCACTCCGCTCGAAAACCAAGTTGCTCCAACTCATCGCGAAGAATTACTGTTTGCTCTCGCTCAATCTCAATCGAGCCAAGCTTTGATTTTAGTTCCGGCATCTCCTCGATCCCGCGAGAATCCGATCCGTGCACGGTAAAGCAACCCTGCTGCGCGAGAAGCCGGGGATTCGTGAACGGTGGTTCGATTGCGATGGGGTGTGGACCCATCGTG
>JBAPOI010000040.1:0-4636 GCA_049279555.1 Candidatus Sulfotelmatobacter sp. | reverse complement strand
ATGCGGAAGCGATCGAAGGGCACGATTGCCTGCACGGGTTGCTGCGGCTGCTCGGGACGCTGCGCCTGCGAGCGCGGGGCGTCGAGGCTGGGCTCGTTCGGCTTGGCGGATGCGGTTTCACCCGGCGGCGGCTGATTGAGAGATGGGTCGTCTTCCAGATTGATGTAGATGGAAGGGACGGCGACGTGGGCGCGGAGAGTGGCGTGTTCGCCGTCAAGTTCGACGATCTGCTTGTTGCCGGCGATGGGATTCAGAGCTCCGCGAATGAGGTTGCCGCGAGTGTTGGGATTGATGTCGCCTTCGGCCTGCTGCATCTCGTCGATTTGCGGCTCGCCCTTGAAGGTGTCGAGCAGGTAGACGCCGGAATCTTCGGGCAGGCGCAGTCCGGGAGCGACTTGAGGAAGACGGGCGCGGTCGGCTTCGCGGTCGGCGTCGGTTTCTTTGTCGATGAGGGCGGCCTCGGGAATGGCGGGCGGGGCGGTTCGTTCTTTCTCGAATTTTTCGGTGGCCTGCCAATCGACCAGCGATGAAGGAATCTCCTCCCATTCATCACGCTCGGCGCTGAGATAGCGGACGCGATCGCCTTTCACTTCATACTTTGTAACGGATTGGTAAGAGCCGTCTTTGAGGATCAGGCGATGGGCGAGTTCCTGTGCGTGGGAATGGGGAACTAGAGTTAGAGTGAACACGCACAGGACGGCGGTGAACAGCGTGCGACTTAGCGGTGGTGAGGTTGTGGTCATGCGAGTCATACATCGTTGGATGCGCAGGTTTGGATTGTCCTTAACTATTATCGATCCAGACGGGGTCGATCTGCCAGCTAGCACATGGGGTTGTGAGTGTATGGCCTGGTCTCAACCGTTACGGTTCAGATTCCGAGGCTCATCTCGCAAGAAGCATTTAGCATTTATCATTGCGAAAAATGTGACTTAGAGGCTCGAGCTTAGAGGAGATACGTGACCAAGTACGAGGAACGCGTTCGACGGAGCTTTTCCAAGCAGGCGTTTATGTCCACTTTGGGGGCCGAACTTACAGCAGTGATTCAAGGTGGTGTGGAGATTCGCCTGCCATTTTCGCCGAATCTTACGCAACAGAACGGCTATCTGCACGCGGGTGCGATCACTGCGGTGCTGGACTCCGCTTGCGGTTATGCCGCCTTGACCATGGCACCTGATGATAAAGAGGTCCTCACCGTGGAGCTGAAGGTGAACCTCCTAGCGCCGGCTGCGGGCGAGTTCATCATGGCTAGAGCGCAAGTGAAGAAAGCGGGACGGACGCTGACAGTTTGTACGGCGGATGCCTTTGCCATCAAGGACGGCGGTGAGAAGGCGGTTGCAACCATGCTGGCCACAATCATGGCTGTGCCGATAACGCCTGAGAAATAACGCAATATTGACCTTAGCCAGCTGTTGATAAATTGCGATAGCACTCATCGGCTGGTCAATGGAGCGCTATGGACTGTTAACAACAGTCACTTCCGGTAATCACCCAACCGGGAGCAGATTGGGATCACTTCGCATGGTCCGACTTGCTGGTACTGATCGTTGGTATTATGCTGGCGCTCAGTTGTCTAGGTTGAAACTCTGTACGAATCAAAAGAAAATTAAGGAGGGATCATGTTCAAAGTCAGTGCGCTTGCTTTCGCAGCTCTCATGACTGGCCTTTTGTGTTGTGTACCTGTAGCGCCAGCCCAGGTTGCCGTCGGCGTAGACATCGGAGTGGCTCCCGTGTGCCCTTACGGGTACTTCGACTATGCGCCGTATGACTGTGCTCCTTACGGCTACTATGGACCCGATTGGTTTGCTGGCGGGATATTTATTGGGGCTGGTCCCTGGTTTCACGGCCGTCACGGTTTCTACGGCCATGTCGACAACCGCTTTGATCCTCATCACGGTTACGCCGGACCGTTGCCCGAGCGCGGGGCGGAGCGCTTCAACCACTTCCAGGGTAACGAAGCGCGGGATGGGCGAGGCAACATAGGCGATGCCGGCCACGAAGCGAGGGGTGAACACGCGCTCCCCGGATATCGCGGTGGTGGGCACGGCGGGCACCGCTAGAGCACGATCCGTTTAAACGAGAGCCAGAGAAGGCGCGCGGGCGTCTAGTCTCGCTAAACGATCCAGTTCCCGGGGCGACCCGAGAACTGGAACTCGCTTGTAATCGGCGGTAAAGGGCGGGGAGGAAGTTGCCATGGAAACACAGAGCGAACGCAATCCCGAATCGAATCCGGCGAAGGCAGAGGCGCATATCAAGAGTGCTCATCAGATTCTAAAGGGGCTGCAAGAGAAGATTGGAGAGCATCCGGAAATTGGCGCGGCCATTACGAAGCTGGAAATGGCGCTGAATGACTTGGCAGTCCAGACTGGCGGGCTGCTGTAGGCGACGGGGCTTCGCCAACCTTCGCGGGCCTGCTTTTTGCTGGCGCAGTTTTGCTGGGAGTGGTGGAGTGGCTGTCGAGCTTCGCTCGACTGGACAGCCGGGGGCGGCTGTCCCTACATTCAGCTTCGCTCATCGTCTTGTAGTATCCTCGGCTTATCTATATTCTGTTGCACGCATCGTTACTTGAACACATCAAGCCACCGTCTCTACGAACAATGAACTTTAAATTAATTTCATGGTGTTTTGGACTTGGTTGGCTCGCGTTGGGCGCGAGCGCTGACGGGCAAACTCCCGCGAAGCCGGCGCCGAATGCGGTGGCTTATTCGGTGCAGGGGCAGGGGCCTGCGTATTCCGCGCAGGCGGGCGGGCCGGTGTCTTACGCTTCAATGACGGAGATCAACGGGCTGCTCGGGCAGTTGGAGACGACCTCGAAGAGCACGCAGGCTGACCTGACGAAGCTGCGCATCGAGCGCTGGAAGACCGACGGCGGAACGAAAAAGCAGGCGCTGGGTAATGTGGATTCGATCCAGCGCAATTTGCAGAGCGCGTTGCCGGAGATGATCGGGAAAGTGCGAAACGCGCCGGAAGATGTTCCGTCAACGTTCAGGCTCTACCGGAATCTGGATGCGTTGTATGACGTGATGGGCAGCGTGGTGGAATCGACGGGAGCGTTTGGATCGAAGGACGACTTCCAGTCGCTGGCGAACGATCTCAGCGGATTTGAAGGAACGCGGAAACAGATTGCGCAGCGCATGGAGAACCTGGCCGCGTCGAAAGAGCAGGAGATTGTGCGGCTGCGTGCGGATTTGAAGACGGCGCAGGCGGCGATTCCGGCTGCGCCTCCGAAGAAAGTTGTGGTCGACGACAACGAGCCGGCGAAGAAACCGGTGGTGAAAAAGAAGCCGGTGGTGAAGAAGCCGGCGGGTGCGACGACGCCTCCTGCGGCGCAGACGCCGCCGGCGCAGCAGAAGCCGCAGTAGTCGGGGGCTAAAGTCCGGTTGAGTTTTGGAGAGCTTTACGCGGCGCTAAAGCGCCGCTCTTCCACAGTATTTCGGCAGCATTATTCCCCGTGCCGATGCGCCGCTCTTCCATGGTATTTCGGAGGTGCTTCTACGCTATTTGTACGCGGCTCGTACGGATTTTGAGACCGCGCTCCTCCTATGGTGTTCGCTCTTCCGAGAATCTGTTAACCTTCCTTTCGCATCAAGATTGAAAACTCATGAGTCCTCACGGCAGCATTCCGGCGGCTATTTTCGGGGTGGTAATCATCTGCGTCGTGTTGCTGGATGCGTTTGAGACGGTGGTGCTGCCGCGGCGCGTGACGCGGCACTTTAAGCTGACGGCGTGGTTTTACCGGCGCACGTGGATTCCGTGGAGAAAGATTGCCGGCCATATGCGGCCGCCGCCGCGGCAGCAGAGTTTTCTGGGATACTTTGGACCGCTGTCGCTGATCATGCTTTTGGCGTTCTGGGCGGCGAGCCTGATTCTCGGCTTTGCCCTGCTGCAATATGGGATTGGCGAACACGAAGAACTGAATAAGGAACGGATTACGTTTGGCAAGCTGATCTATCACAGCGGAGAGACCTTTTTCACTCTGGGTTACGGCGACATCGTTCCTACCTCCGCGCCAGCGCGTGCGCTCTCGGTGCTCGAAGCCGCCATGGGCTTCACTTTTCTGGGGGTGGTGATCGGCTACCTGCCGGTGGTGTACGCTTCGTTTTCGCGGCGGGAGTTACAGATCTCGATGCTGGACGCGCGGGCGGGATCGCCTCCGACGGCGGTGGAACTGCTTGTGCGACTGGCGGGGACAACTGAACTGGACCAGATCGTGCTCGATGGCGTGATGCGCGACTGGGAGCGCTGGTCGGCAGAGCTGCTGGAGAGTCATATTTCGTATCCGGTGCTGAGTTTTTTTCGTTCACAACACAGCAACGAATCGTGGCTGGGAGCGCTGCTGGCGATGCTGGATGTGACCTCGCTGTTGATCACGGGAATCGATGGAATCCATCCGGGACAGGCGCGGTTGACCTTTGCCATGGCGCGGCACGCGGCCGTGGATTTGGCGCAGGTGGTGAACGCGCGCTACGACCCGCAGGCGGCGGAACGGTTGAATGACGAGGATTACAACAAGCTGCATGAGACGCTGGCTGCGGCGGGATTCAAGTTGCGCACCGGAGATGAAGCGCGGCAAAAGCTGAACAAGTTGCGTGCGATGTATGAACCGTATTTGCACTCGATGGCGAAAAATTTGATGGTC
>JBAPOI010000039.1:0-4873 GCA_049279555.1 Candidatus Sulfotelmatobacter sp. | reverse complement strand
GGCCATTCCCCGCCTCTGGCTAGCCCCAAATCAACAAAAATCTCCAAACGCCAACGAAAAACTGCCTCCCCGGGCGTTTCCTCGTTTGTCAAGCGTTCCAGTCGCGAGTTCTGCAAGTCGGTCACAGTGTTGTGACCGCTGTCTGTTCGCTTAGAAAGACACTAGGTTGGTAAAGTGGAATGTTGGCACTAATAGACTTGACACACCCAAAGCGGGCATGGGATGATTCATCCTGTGAATTAAGGAGCCTGCTGGATATGCTTCACGTGTATGCACAAAAGTACGTTGATATTGGGGGTTTGTTTTCGGAGTATGCAAAGCGTCCGGACTGGATACTGAAGTCACGCGAAGTAATGCCAGAAGACGAGTTCATAGGGCATCTCCAGGTTATAGACAAGCTCAAGGAGTATTTTGAACAGGCTCAGTTGACTGTTTCCTTAGTGGCCTTGGAGGATGCGACCGCCAACCTGCGCAAGAATAGGCCAACCTACGAAGAGTTCAAGGGCAGGATAGGAGAAATAAAGGTCTGCTTCAAATCGGAACTTGCTTCACAGTTGTTCATGTTGGTACTGCCACACCGAAAGCCCTATTGGTCCTCCGGCGATAAAGGGGGGCGCGAGATTCAGCGATTGATTTTTGCTTTGGCTGATTCTTTCCCCGATTCCATATTTGATGCGTGTGAGGCAGGGAGATGCTTCTCATATGAATTATTTACAGCGTGCGTTTACCATCTAATGCGGGTCGCTGAATCCGCCTTGGTCAGCGTCGCACGTGGTCTTAACGTATCTGAGCATCAAGTCGCTAGAGGATGGGATGGATGTATACAAGGCATACAAGGAGCGATCAAAGTACTAGAGTCTCAGCCCAACAAGCCTATAAATTGGAAGGATACAGCTAACAAATACAATAGCTTATGTTCTTGGTTTACTACCGTCTCTAAAGGCTGGCGTAATCCATCCAGTCACGCCCCCCGAATCTACTCTGAAGCAACCGCGAGCGCCATGTTTTCGGCGATCACTATACTGTCCGAAGAAATGTCCCTGATGGGATTTAAGGCTGTTCCTATGGCGATGCCGTTGGCTCCCCCTAGCACACAGGACAGTGGAGAGGACGTATGCAGCCGTCTTTGATACGATTCCGAAATGTCATTAACGGCGGAACAGCAGCAACGCGTAACGGCAGCGCTGGGTCTGAAGATAACAAACCCATGCCCGATTTGTGGACAGCATCAGAGACAGTTGGTGCCCGATATTTTCTATTTTTCTTCCGCTCGGCAACTAAACCAGCCGAAGTTGACTGTCTCCGATATTATGCGCCAAAAACCCGATTCGGCTTTGTTAGAATCCCTGTCGCGTGGCTTACCTCCGGTGCCCGGTTCGTCTTCTCTGAATCCATCGCTATCATTGCCATGCATTGTGGTCATCTGCATGAATTGCTCCCATACGGAGTTCTACAACGCGCATGTTTTGGGTCTTTCTTCCGTTCTAGATCTTCCCCAATCGGAGGTTCACTTTGGCTGACCAATCTCAGGCTAGCAATCCAGAGATTGGAGTCGCAGACCCAGGGAAAGTTGGAGCTACGGTCCGTCCAATATACGGGGAGCGTCGCCCCGTGATGTATCACCTATTTGAATCAGAGATGAAAAGTATTTCTGGATTTAATGGAGTGGCGCTCGGATGCTTCTCTGTAGGTAGCTTCTTTCTAAACTCCGCCGTCGCAATTTTGATTGATTGGGGATTTTCTGGACAGGTCTCTGAGCAGGGCAATTTAATGATCCACAAGGTAATCTTTGCGGTATCGATTTTAAGCATCGTGTTCTTTGTATTTGGAGGATATGCCCTCTGGTCAAGGAGATCAGTAGTTAAGCAGATTAAGAAAGAGACTGTTTCAAACGAAAATGCGTTACGATCAAATCAGTGAAGCGCGAACCAGCAACGTCGCCCGATTACGACGCCTTCAAGGGTCTGCTCAATCGAATCTTGGCCGTCCCGCACTCCGAGATAATGCGCCGAGAGTCAGAGTACAAGAAGCTAGCCGCGCTCAATCCTACTCGACGCGGCCCAAAGCCGAAGAAACCCGCTTCCCCCGGCCCTGCCGTTTCGCCTCAAGCTTAGAAAGCTTCCGCTTCCGTTTCCCCCTCCTTCCCAGTCAGTTCCTTGTAGGTAAGGCGCTTGTCAACGATCTGGGAAAGAGCCGATTTGAAACGCTCGTAGTCGCTGATGACTTTGCCGTTAATTCTTCGCCGAGTGTTGAACCGGAAGGCTTGCTCGTCAACGTACCGAAACAGGTGGAACGGTTCAACACTTACATAGGTTCCACCGATACTACGTTTGAGCAAGGACCAGAAATTCTCCAAACAGTTGGTGTGAACTTGGCCGTCAACGTACTGGCTCAAGTGATCCACAACCGAGTGCTCAAACTTGTCATCCATGCGCCACGTGTGGGCGAACTCATCCGAGTAAACCTTCGCGCACTTCCGCCACAATTCCGGTGACTTCGGACTGCATGGTTTTCTTCTTGCGGTCAGGAACGACAGTGGCGCGAACACGCTTGGAATTCTTCCCCGATGCCCGCTCCAGGATTCCGAGTACGATGGCCTTCTCGCCCTTCTGGCTGGCCGCCTCACGTTGCACGCGAACTTTCTTGGCCTTGTGCATGTTCCGAACCTTGCCACCAATGTAGGTTTCATCTACTTCGACTTCGCCACCGAGCATCCCGCCAGTGAGTTCATCCTGCATCGCCAAGCGAATCCGGTGAAGCATAAACCAAGCGGTCTTTTGGGTCACGCCAAGCGAACGATGAAGTTCCCAAGAGCTAATCCCGTTGCGGTCGTTCGCAATCATCCAAGTCGCAGTAAGCCACTTGTCCAGCGGGATCGGAGAGTCTTCAAAAACGGTCCTGGTCTTAGCCGAGAATTGCTTCCGGCATTTCGAGCACTTCCAGATGCGCCGAGTTTTCAAGAACATGGGTTTCTCGGCCCCGCAGTGCTGGCACACAACGCCCTTAGACCAACGGCTATCCGCAACCTCGGCAAGCGAGTTGTCAGGGTCGGCGTAGTGTTTAATCGCTTCCATCAGAGTCTTGGGTTTGAGTGCCATCTAGGACAATTATGAACCAGAACAGTGGGTGTGTCAAGGATATTATTGCCGGAATGTTTTTGTTCTCTTTCAGCGACTTAGGAGGGAATTGCTGCTACGCGGCACCCGTTGTCTCCCTGGGATGGTTAGACACTTACGGTTGTCCGAATCGCCGGACTTGGGCGTAGCCCGCCGCTGAGCCACCAGATAGCCGACGCGTTTCATAGGTTGCCCTGCGGCGAGATGGTGATACCGGACCAAAAACATCACCGCCATACCTCTCCGTCCCGGAAGTCCCCCCGGAAGTCCCCCTGGAAGTCCCCTGGGGCCGTCTGGATGGTGGCTGATCTGGAGTCTTTCTGACTTGGGCGGTGTTTGCGCAGCTTAAGCGTGCGCCCGCCAGCGTTGTTTCGATTGACTGCAATCTCTCTTTTGTGGCATAGTGTTTCTCGGACTTAGAAAGGCTGCTAGAGTTTCTCGCTGGGCCTTGCGGCCTGGTTTCATTCGGAGGGACGGATCGATGAGACTATTCGGAAATTCAAGATGTGTTTCTGTCGCCAGCCTAGTCTGCGGTCTGTTCCTGATGACGGGCGCCCTGCAGGCAACCACCACCACTTGGACGGTCGAGAACGGGTCGCTTTACGCGTCTGGTGACCCGACACCAGTCGCGGACCTCACCGGATCGTTCACTTTCGACGGCACCGTCATTACCAGCATCAACTTGTCGGTCTATGACACCTTCTTCCCCACCTCGATTCCGTTCACGAACACCAGCCCCGCCGTACCCCTCGCGGGTAATTCAATCGGGCTGACCGCCTGGGGCGACAATGATTGTGAATGTTATCTAAACTTGCTCTTCGACCCGGCCTTGACGTCAGCAGGCGGGACGGCTAATATCGGGGCCAATAGTACATATAACGCAATCTGGTGGTATGAGGAGGAGGATGTCGGTCCTCTATTCTTTGACGGAGCATACGTGACCACGAATCCCGTTCCGGAGCCTGTGACCGCCGGGCTTGCCATTCTCTCGTGCGTCGGACTCGCCGGCCTTGCGATAGTGCGCCGCCAACGCGCTACGAAGAGCTAGGCTCTACTTCTCCAAAAGAACCCGCTTGCCTGACGCGCGCGGTTCTGTGCTGGCGAGTGCTTAGGGCACCCAGTGCGTAGACGCTGAATGAGCGCCCATTTACAATCGCGGCATGCCACGAAAAGTCGTCTTGGGATTCGGAATCAGCCTTGACGGTTACATCGCGCGGCGCAACGGCGACCTCGGTTTTCTGGTTATCGACAAAGAAGGTGAAGCGCTGATGGCAGACTTCTTCTCCAAGATCGATACCACGATCATGGGTCGTAAGACCGCCGCTTCCTGGCTAAAGTTGCGCGAGAGTGGAGAGATACCCGATACGCCTGGCATGACAAACTACGTCATTTCCCGGCGATGGAAGCCGGGCCAACGAGAGGGATTCGAAGTGGTGAGCGGATCTCTGACTGCCCTGGTGAGAAAGCTGAAACGCCGCCAGGGGAAGGACATTTACCTGGGAGGTGGCGGCGAATTGGCCCGCAGTTTCCTCGCCGAGGATTTGGTGGATGAACTGTTCATCGGCGTCAGTCCCGTCCTGTTAGGCGATGGCATCCCCGGCTTCCCGGGCAAATTCCCGCAACGCGACTTTAAGAGTCTGTCATAAAATAACTAGAACAATTTAAGGACGGAATGTTTTATACTGGCATTGATGCCAGACGCCGAAACAGGTTTGGCGCGGAAGTTTGAGGTTCTCAGTCGCGTTCTGGATGAGCGC
>JBAPOI010000038.1:0-2897 GCA_049279555.1 Candidatus Sulfotelmatobacter sp. | reverse complement strand
GCTGGTAGGTGCCCTGAACAAGCTGTAAACGAACCGCGAAGACTGCGCAAATTAAATGGGCCGACAACCAAGAAGCGGTGACATTCCTTGGCTATCGGCCCATTCGATCCTGAAGTGGATCGGAGGTGATACTTCAATGCTAATCCTGTTTAGCGGGAAGTCAAGAAGTATGTGCAGATTCTTGCGAGGGTGCGAATTCTAGAATGGTCCGCGTCGCCGAGGCCAGTGAATCGTTACACCCAGCGCCTGCATCTACCTTCTTTCGAGCGGTTTGCAGCCAACCACCATAGCCCACTGCCGCTCTTGCATTCTAAGGAGGCTCCAGATGCCACTCTCAACCCAACCAGCACGAACTTTGGGGATGACCCAGTGGGATGTCTTCTCCTCGCGCCCGCTTGAGGGCAATTCTCTGGCGGTATTCGCCGATGGCCGAGGATTATCTGACGCGCAAATGCAATCCATCGCCATGGAAATGAATTTGTCCGAGACCACGTTCATTCTTCCCCGCGACGCGGCCACAGAACTCGAGTGTGGAATTCGTGTGCGCATCTTTACAGTGCGAGAAGAGCTGCCCTTCGCCGGTCATCCTACGTTGGGGACTGCATTTGCATTGCGCGGCAACGGCGGCGCCGAAAAAATTGTGCTGGAGTTGAACGTGGGAAAAGTGCCGGTGCTTTTCGAGGACCGCGCTGGAGAGCCCGCGTTCGGAGAGATGACGCAGATCGATCCAACATTTGTGATGCGGCACGATCGCGAAGCGGTCGCGCGTGCGCTCGGGTTGCGCACCGAGGACTTTGATGATTCCCTGCCGATCGAAACTGTCTCGACCGGACTTCCCTACATCGTGACGCCGTTGAAATCGCTGGACATCATACAAAATTTGCAAGTCGATCTCAACGGGGGCGCCGAATATCTCGCTAAGACCGCAGGAAAGTTTTTTTATTTTGTTTCACGGGAAACCGTGGATCGCAATGCCCGCTTGCACGCACGCATGTTGTTTTACACCGGTGAGGATCCGGCAACAGGTTCGGCCGCGGGCTGCACTGCGGCGTGGATGGTCGCGCATGGCGTGGCCAAAGCGGACGAGCGAGTGCTGATTGAACAGGGTATCGAGATGAAACGTCCCAGCCGGATTTTTGTACGTGCCTCGCGCATCGATAACCGGGTAGTTAACGTGCGCGTGGGAGGGCACTCGGTTGAGATTATGCGCTGCGAAGTTTTTTTGGAAGCAGCTGCGTGAAAGCGGCGCAGAATCGTGGCTTTCGCGAGCGCGGCAAAAGTCAATAGCTCCACTCTGCCATTTGCATCTACGCCACTTTACAGTGCGCGTCACTTACCGATAGGATTCATTCGCTCTTCTGATTTAATTCTTCGCGAATAGAGAAAATTTCCATCGAACTCTCGCTGCTGCTCACATCGAGCAGTCCGATGGATCGGACGGTGAATGAAGCCCAAGCGCACTATCCTTTGTGTTGACGACAACGATCAGTCTCTTTCCTACCGCAAAATCATGCTGGAAACCCGCGGCTACCGCGTGGCCAGTTACTCGCGTGGCGAGGACGCCCTGGAACGCTTTAAACAGGGAGGGATCGATCTCGTGGTTACAGATATGGCGATGCCCGGACTCGATGGTCCGCAACTGATCGCCGCGATCAAGAGTCTCTCGCCGCAAGTTCCGGCGATTCTGATTGCCAGCAAGGTCCGCGTCTATGACCATGAGTCGCAAGCCGACGTATTCCTCACCCGGGGAATGTATGCGCCGGCAGATCTGCTAGAGCGCATACGGCTGCTTCTGGTACGCAAGCGAGGCCCCAAGAGGATGCAACAGCGCCCGTCGCAACTGCCGCGGCAAGTCGGAGTGGCCTGACCCAACCCAGCGTGGCTGAAGTCAGTCGTGCCAGAACTCCGTCGTGTAAGATCAAGGCTGGCATGGGCGCATTCATTGAGGCCATTGATTTACATAAAACCTATCGCGTGGGAAAAGTGGATGTGCCTGCGCTGCGTGGCGTCTCCTTCAGTGTGCAAAAAGGAGAGTTTGTCACCGTGGTCGGCCCTTCGGGCAGCGGCAAATCCACGTTGTTTTACCTGTTGGGCGGATTGACGCGCGCCGACTCCGGAAAAGTCATTCTCGACGGCGATGATTTCTCCACGCTCTCCGACGCCGAGCGCACACGGATGCGCAAGCGCAAGATCGGCTTCGTGTTCCAGAAATTCAACCTCCTCCCCACGTTGAACGCTCGTTCGAACATCGCCATCGCTCAGGAGATTTCTGGCAACGGAGACCGCGATCCGGCATTCTTCCTGCGGATTTGCGATCTGTTGGGGCTGACCAAGCGGCTGAATCATCGTCCATCGGAACTTTCCGGCGGCGAGCAGCAACGCGTGGCCTTGGCGCGAGCGCTTGTCAATAAACCAGTGGTGGTGCTGGCAGACGAACCCACGGGAAATCTGGATTCGGAGAATTCCGACATTGTCCTGCGCATGCTGCGGCAGTCGAACCAGGAGCTTGGCCAGACGGTGCTGATGATTACCCACAATCCTGAGGCCGCCCGATTCGGAGACCGCATCATTCACATGCGCGACGGCCATGTTGTTCAGCCCGAAGAAGATCCGCAATGGAGAGGTTAACGGTCGGTGAAGCGCGCGCAAGGTTTTGCACCTACGTTGCCGCTACCGAATGCCTCGTTTATAATCAGCAAGTGTTTAGTGCAGCGCGGGAGTAGCTCAGTGGTAGAGCGCGACCTTGCCAAGGTCGATGTCGCGGGTTCGACCCCCGTCTCCCGCTCCAGTTTTTTCTCTTGAGACCCTCCCCAAGCAGATGGACTTTTTTGCCGTAGAAAGTTAACGTAGTGAGGCAGGGGCGCGGTACCCAAGTGGTAAGGGAGAGGTCTGCAAAA
>JBAPOI010000037.1:0-1539 GCA_049279555.1 Candidatus Sulfotelmatobacter sp. | reverse complement strand
GCTCGCCGAAGGATCGTGGGATCTGATCGCGGGCCAGTTTTTCGATCGCTGGCGTAAGAATATCCACGTCTGCAAACCGTTCAAGATCCCGTACTACTGGAAACGCTGGTGCGCGAGTGACTGGGGTTACGCGAAGCCCTGGGTAATTCTCTGGTTTGCGCTCTCGCCCTGGGGACAAATTTTTATCTACCGGCAGCTCTCAGAACTTCACAAGACCGCGCCCGACATGATGGCGCTATTCAGGAAAGCGAACGGCACCGACGAGATGCGCTCGCGCAGTCTCGATCCGGCGTGTTGGGACGACTCCCGCGGACTATCGATCGCCGATCAGTGTGCGGCAGCAGGCATATCCTGGGAGAAGGCGAGCAACGCGCGTATCGATGGCTGGACGAAAGTGCGCGGCGCCCTTGACTGGGAGAAAGACGACAGCGACAAACTGATCCGCCCACCGATCTTGCAAGTGTTCGATACCTGCCCAACCATCATCCGATCGCTGCCAGCAAACATTCACTCCGGCACCAAGCCAGAAGATCTGGACACAGACGGCGACGATCACGACGCCGACGCATTGCGGTACGGCATGATGAAGTTTTCCGGTGACACCACGATCCCGCTTTCGGAGCTGCCAGCGGAGTATGCAGCAGCGGACGTGCGAGCGCGCCATCGCGAAAAAGAAACGCCTACCGAAGATCACAGCAACCTCGAATGAAAACCTACTACAACGAGAACGACCCATTCGCCGCCGCGTGGTTGCGCGAGCTGATGAAGCGAGACGTAATTCCAGAGGGGGTAGTCGATGAGCGAAGCATTACCGAAGTCGAAGCGGCAGACCTCAGAGAATTCACCCAATGCCATTTCTTCGCTGGCATCGGAGTGTGGGCCTACTCCCTACGTCAAGCCGGTTGGCCGGAAGATGTCGAGTGCTGGACGGGATCGTGTCCGTGCCAACCATTCTCTATGGCCGGAAAGCGAGCCGGCGCATCCGATGGGCGTCACCTGTGGCCGGAGTGGTTTGAACGCATCCGCCAGCGCCGCCCTCTCACAATCTTTGGCGAACAAGTTGCGAGCGATGACGGACTCGCATGGCTCGACCTGGTTTCGTCTGATCTGGAAAACGCGGATTACTCCTGCGGGGCGGTTGATACCTGCGCTGCGGGCTTCGGCGCTCCGCACATTCGGCAAAGATTGTACTTCGTGGCCGTCTCCGATGGCGGGCACCCCGGCGCAGCACGGATACAACGAAGCGGGGAACACGGATTCATCGCGCCGCACGGTGGCGCTGGTGAGATGGCCGACGCCGCGCGGCGCGGAAGCGGGGCCGGATTTTGCGATAGCGGATCGGGAAGCGAGCGGGGGATTCAGTCTGCAAACGGTGGCGACGCGGGCCACCACTGCTTTTGGTCAAACGCAGAGTGGATCTACTGCCGAGATGATAAGTACCGGCCAGTTGAACCCGGCACATTCCCGCTGGCTCATGGGATTGCCGGACGTGTGGGACGCCTGCGCGGATACGGTAACGCGCTTGTCGCGCCGCAAGCC
>JBAPOI010000036.1:0-1738 GCA_049279555.1 Candidatus Sulfotelmatobacter sp. | reverse complement strand
TGCTGGAGCGAACCGAGGCGCGCTTTGGTCTCAAGCCGCAGCGGCTTACCGCGGATTCCGCCTACGGGGCGGCGCCGATGCTGCGCTGGCTGGTCGACGACAAGCACATCGCGCCGCACATTCCTGTGTCATCGACAAGTCGAACCGAGAGGATGGCACCTTCTCGCGCGGCGACTTTCGATACGACGCCGAGAAGGACGTCTACGATTGTCCGGGGGGAAAGGAACTTCGAACCAGCGGCACGGTGCATGACGGCACGACGCTGCTCTATCGCGCGAGCAAACTCGACTGTGATCGATGCTCGCTCAAGTCACGATGCTGTCCGAAGGAACCAGCACGAAAGATCCCACGCCATATTCACGAACGTGCCCGCGATGTCGCTCGATCGCTTGCCGGCACCGACGCCTTCGAACAGTCCCGGCATGATCGCAAGCGCATCGAGATGCGTTTCGCCCACTTGAAGCGCATCCTGAGGCTCAGTCGACTTCGACTCCGGGGCCCACGTGGCGCTCAAGACGAGTTCACGCTTGCGGCCATAGCCCAGAACCTGCGCCGGCTCGCCAAACTCGTCACCGGGCCGCCACCGATGACCGCTCCGCCCGTCGCGTTAGCGCCAGGATGTTAAAGCGGCCGCACCCTTCGGGGTGACCGGAACTCTGGGATAGTTCAATCGCGCTCAAGAACCTCGGCCAACTCCCTCGCGATCGCCGCTTCTGCAACAATATCGGCACGAATCCGCCATGCACGGGTACGCACCTCAAGTCTGCTGTGAAGGGTTCAGCAGCCTAAGCGCGGAACGATCGCAAGTACCGTTCGTGACCGTTCCAAGGCATGCTCCTCCGGGCCGAATATCAGATCTCGGCGCAGCTTGGAGCGCGCGACCTTAGGCCAAACTACCAAAAGAGAGGGGTAACGAATGCTCGAGCTGTATCACGCAGGGCTCACGACTTGTTCGAAGAAGTCGAGGCTCTGCCTAAAGGAGAAAGGCCTCTCTTACCGGAGCCACTACTTGCGGCTCGACAAGTTCGAGCATCACACGCCTGCTTATTTGCGCCTCAATCCCAATGGCGTTGTGCCGACACTCGTTCATGATGGCAAGATCGTGATCGAATCGGGTGTCATTAACGAATACCTCGATGAGGTCTTTGCCGACGTGCCGCTACGGCCTGCCGATCCATTGGCACGCGCCAGGATGCGGGTGTTCTGCAAGATGGCCGATGAATATGCGCTTCCGGCCACACGCGGGCCGACCTGGACCCGAGCGAAAGCGGCACAACTGAAGGCCATGAGCGAAGCTGAATTCGATCGGGTGGTGAGAGAAACACCGCTCGTCGACCATCGCTTGAAGCTCCAGTCCCTGAAGGGCGAGGGCTTCACGAAGAAGGAGTTCGACGAGGCCTATGGCCGTATGGACTATGTCTTCGAGCGCTGCGAAACGGCACTCGCCGGAGGGCCGTATCTCGCGGGTCAGGATTATATGCTCGCCGATATCGCGATCCTGCCCTATGTCTTCGACTTCAATCTCGTGCGCCCCGAACTGATGGCCGGTCACCCACGGACCAAGGATTGGTACGAGCGCATCATGGCACGCCCCGCTGTTAAGTCGACTTACCAGCCATCCCACGAAGCGCCGGCGCAATAGGGAGATCATCATGGCGCTCACGCTCTATCACAACGACATGTCGGTCTGCGCGCAGAAGGTTCGCATGGCGCTGGCCGAGAAGGGGCTCGCCTATGA
>JBAPOI010000035.1:0-7458 GCA_049279555.1 Candidatus Sulfotelmatobacter sp. | reverse complement strand
AACCCAGGATGAAAATCACAGCCTATAATCAGCATAACGTTGGCTCCTCTCACGAGCCTTGGTCTTGTTTCATCGCATACCAATCTACTCGCGATGGGCCAACGTCGTTATGCAATCAAACCGGGCGATAGCCCGGTGAGGAACCTGCTGTCTCCACTCTCCGCGCAGCCGCCCGCGCATTTATTCTTGGATTGTCATCCTGAGGAAGCGGAGTCGTCCGCGAAAAGCGGACGGCTCCCAACGAAGGACCTATGCAGTTTGCTAGCAGCATTAGTGCTGCCAGCACCTACATAGGTCCTTCAGCCCGCCAAGAACGCGGGCCTCAGGATCACAATGTGTTGCTGCTCTCGGTCAATTTTCCTGCAGGCCCACAACTACCGGATCACCTATGGCTAGCTACGGCATCTGCCGGATATTTTCTATTCATCGTTGCCCTCAAACTGAATCTATCGATTCCCGCGAACCGATTCCCATAAACCAGCGCGTTCTCCGCCCGCGCGAGGAATTGCAAGAGAAGGCTGGAGGCCTCATCTATGTCATCAAAAAAACTCACGCTTTTATCTGTGTTACTTTTCTGCGCGACCTGGGTCGTGGCACAAGCGGCCCCAGGCGGAGGAGCGCGTGGAACTTCCGGAACTCCCGGACAAACATCGCCTGGTGCACCGCCAACCGGAAATACGGGCCAGCCTCCGACGGGCAGCACTGCACCGCCGCCAACCGGCAGCACGCCCGGAGGAACCGCGATGCCGGGATCGAATCCGACGAATCCGAGCGCGCCCGGCGGCAGTTCGACGACGAATCCTAACGCTCCCAACAGCACGAACCCGAACCCAAACCCAAATCCCAACATAAACCCGACCACGCCCGGAGCGCCCAACGGCGGATCGACCAACCCTCAAACCTCGAACCCCGGATCGAATTCCGGAACTTCCAACCCCGGTTCAAATCCCAACAATCCGAACCCAGGTTCGAATCCCGGGACGTCGAACCCAGGCAGCACAAATCCAGAATCCACGACCCCCAACAATCCTCCGCCAACGGGTCCAAGCCGGCGGTAGAAAATTAAAAACTTCCCCCATCGGCGGGCCCTGTTGAGGGCCCGCTTTCTTGTGTCTGCGAGGGATCGACACAGCAAGTTTAGGAATTGCTTTCAGCCGGTTGTTGCTGCGTCATACAATGCATGGTGCCGAGCCCCCAGATAAGATCCCCGGAATAAATCGGAATTACTTCTCGCGTGGAGAACAAACTCGACAGCGTGTTCAAAGCGATGCGGTCTTTCGGATCGTTGAAAACCGGGACGAGAACGACTCCGTTCGCAATATAGAAGTTCGCGTAGCTTGCTGGAAGCCGCCGTTTTTCGAAGACGACCGGAGCGGGCATGGGAAGTTCGACGATGTTCAGCGGCTTGCCAGCTTGATCGTGGGCGGCCTTTAGGCGGCGGAGATTCTCCTGAAGCGGCTTGTAATTTACGTCCTTGCGGTTACGTTCCACCATGGTGACCACCGTGTCGGCAGAGACGAAGCGGGTCAGGTCATCGACATGGCCGTGGGTGTCGTCCCCGTAGATGCCTTTGCCCAGCCAGATTACGTTCGGCGCGCCCAGGTAATCGGCGAATATTTTTTCGTAATCCTTGCGCGACATCCCTGGGTTGCGTTGCTGCACTTTGCTGAGCAGGCATTCTTCGGTGGTGAGCAGCGTGCCGCGTCCGTTGACGTCAATCGACCCGCCCTCAAGGACTACGCGGATTCCACGATGCAAAGGACGGATTTCATCGGCCCGCGCAACTTCCGCCATAAGGCTCCCGATCTTTTCATCGTGCCGCCAGTTGGAATATTTCGTCCACGCGTTAAAGCGGAACTTTGTGGCGAACTGCCGATCCTTATGTAGAGACAGCCGCCTCGCATGTCCCGCCAGGGTGTAGCCCGGCGGCGCTCCTGTAACGAAAATGCATCCAGAGTCGCGCAGCCATACGCGATTCGTGGACCAGCGATGGAAGCGGACGTTGGCTAGGTCAGCATTGGCGCGTGACAGCAGTTTGCGAATCTGCTGCTCCGCCACGGCATCATTCACGATCAACTCAACGCGTTCATGCCGCGCTAGGTTGCGAACTATTTCCGTGTAGACCCACGGGATAGGTTCGAACCTGCCCGGCCAATCGCCGTAATAGTGCGGCCAAGCCAGCCACGTGGCGGCATGTGTCTCCCACTCAGCGGGCATGTGATAGTGGAGAGTTGCCGGGGAAACACTTAAAATATTACTTCCATGATTGGATCGGGGCATGGAGGTAGTTTATTGTACGAGATGATAAATCGCACATTGAGTCCTCAGACCCATTGATCTTGACGAATGGATTCTACTCGATGAGTGTAATGGGATTTATCGCCAACAAGTCAGCCCCGTGTGAGCAGTGGGTGCGACCGACTTACTTCGCCGATGGCAAAGTCAGGGCGAACACGGTGCCGTGATTGTCGGTTCCGCCACCCGCAGTTGTGCCGTAGAGCATGTTGTCGCAGAGGAGCAAGCGTGAGTAAGGCCAGGCGCCGTCGGAATAACTGAAGTTATAGAGGACCGTCTCGGACCACTGCCCTCCTGACGGGTACAACTCGAATATTACACCGTAGCCGTTAGCACCTCCGATGTAGGTTGTGCCGTAAAAATAGCCATTCACGTCCCGAATCAATGCTCCGTAGGGGCTCCTGCCATCGGCGCAACCGGGAGAGGAGCAGAAGTCGTGAAGGATAGTTTCCGTGCCATCCGAAGCCACTTGGAATACCGCTCCGTTGCCGGTTGGGCCACCATAGTACGTCGTTCCGTAGGCGAAGTCCTGTGCCCCGAGTAAACCGGCGCGAGGGAATCCGCCGTCGCTTCCTCCAGCGAAGTTGTGGAGGACGGTTTCGTTTCCCTCTGCCGTCACCCGAAAAACAGTGCCCATTCCAGAAGCGCCGTTCCAGTACGTTGTGCCGTAGAGACTGCCCTGAGGACCCAACACCACGCCACCATAGGGCATTGATCCGTCCGTCAATCCCGCCTGGAAACTGTGGAGTATGCTCTCAGTGTTGTCTGGCGCGATCTTGAACACAGTGCCGGTTCCTGCATTGCAGCAATTGCCACCGAACTCGGTTGTGCCATACGCATTACCCTGTGCGTCGAATACCAAAGATTCAAAATCGGGATTGGCCCCGTCCGGGATTCCGCCGAAGCTGTGGACAACGGAGAAACTCCATCCTGTCGTCGAAGGTGTGAGTTTGAATACGGTGCCACAGCCTACTCCGTATCCAAAATTGTAATTGCAGATCGAGTTCTGCGTGCCGCCCCAGCTGGCGGTCCCGTAGAGATTCCCCTGCGCATCCTTCGCTAAAGTGCCAAATGGAGCGTTGCCGTCTGACCCTCCGGTAAAGCTGTAGAGGAGTTGAAAGCTCCAGCCGGCCTTCGACTGCTTCAATTCGAAGACGGCGCCGCAGCCAGTTCCGTACCCGGTGTTGGTATTGCAGTTGGAGCCCTGAATGCCACCCCAGCCAGCGGTACCATACAGATTGCGTCCGACTTTGACCAAGCCGCTCAGCGGGGCAGCGCCGTCCGTACCTCCGGTGAAGTTATAGAGTGTGGTCAGAGTTTGTGCTTCGGACAACTGGGTCAAAACCATTGCTAACCCGAGGAGCGCAGCTAAGAAGACAACCCGCTTTGATCGAATACTGTTTGAGTGAAGCATACTGCCTGGAATCTCCTTCACGACAAAACGGGAGAAAGCTTACCATGATTCCGCTACCTTACACAGAATGAAAGAATCTGCATCCGCACGTGCTCTTTGATGCGATGTAAATATTTGCTCACACAAGGCATGGGTTTCCAGGCCTAGTCGATGTAGTCAGGCGATTACATTCATTGACCCGATTTTATTGTCCATCGAGCAGACGATTGGAGATGGGTGCGTAAGCGTCGATCCGGCGATCGCGCAGGAACGGCCAGTTGCGGCGGATGTCCTCAAGCGCCTTAAGATCCACGTCGCCCACCAGAATTTCCTCTCGGTCATGCGAGGCTTCGGCGAGAACGCGGCCAAAGGGATCGCAGAAAAACGACCCACCCCAGAATTCCAGTCCATGTCCCGGCGTCGACTTGCCGCGAACATTGCCAGTCTCGAAGCCGACTCGATTGACGACCGCGACGAAAACTCCATTCGCGATGGCATGGGAGCGCTGAATCGTGCGCCACGCATCGTGCTGCGCCACGCCGAACTCGGCCTTCTCCGCCGGATGCCAGCCAATCGCCGTGGGATAGAAAAGCACGGACGCACCTTGCAGCGCCGTCAGCCGCGCGCCCTCCGGAAACCACTGATCCCAGCACACAAGAGTTCCAACCCGGCCTACGTTCGTGTCGAGGGCCCGAAATCCCAAGTCGCCCGGCGTGAAGTAAAATTTCTCGTAGTAGAGTGGATCGTCGGGGATGTGCATCTTCCGGTAAAGCCCGCGCAGCGAACCGTCCGAATCGAAAATCGCCGCCGTGTTGTGGTAAATGCCGGGCGCGCGTTTCTCGAACAAAGACGCGATCAGCACGATGCCGTGCTGGCGAGCGGCGGCCGCAAGCTTTTCGCTGGCCGGACCGGGTATGGGCTCAGCCAGATCGAAAAGAGCGTGATCTTCGCGCTGGCAAAAATATTGCGTCTGAAATAACTCTGGCAGACATACCACCTGCGCACCTCGCCCGGCCGCATCCGCAACGCGTTCGAGGGCCTTTTGAAGATTCTGCTCCGGCTCCGGTCCGCACGACATCTGCACCAGGGCTACACGAAATTTATCGGGAGGCACGCGCGATTTCCTCGACGATCAATATAGCACCCGGGGAATGCCTGGATGAATTCCGCCGAGGCCCGACGGAGCCGAGATTTTTTCTCAAACTAAAAAGCCCGATCCGACAGAGTGATCGCTACAATGAACTTCGCAACTCCGGCAGGAATCGAGGAGACAGCCACGTCCGAGCACGATGAACTTTTTATGGAGGAAGCTCTGCGTTGCGCCCAGCGCGCGCTGGAGGCGGCCGAAGTGCCGGTAGGCGCAATCGTGGTGTGCGAAGGGCGCGTCTCAGGCCGAGGATGGAATCGCAACATCAGCGACTGCGATCCCACGGCGCATGCTGAGATTGTGGCGCTCCGCGAAGCTTGCGCCTCCGTGGGGAACCACCGCCTCGCCGACTGCGAGCTCTTTGCTACAATTGAACCGTGCGCAATGTGTGCCGGAGCTCTGATCCATGCCCGCATCAAGCGCCTGGTTTACGGCGCGGACGATGCCAAGGCTGGCGCGGTTCGGTCCGTGATGCAGGTGCTGAGTTATCCGCAATTGAACCACAGAGTGGAAGTCCGGAGTGGCGTGCTTGCGGGCCGAAGCGCCGAAATGCTGCAAACGTTCTTTAGAAACCGTCGTTAGTCGTCAGTCGTTGGTCGTTGGCTCAATCAAGTACGTTGCTATCCATGGCACTTGTCATTCGGAGGCACTTGTGGTTCCGAGGGCACTTTGTCATTCCGAGCGAAGCGAGGAATCTTGGTTTCGCTGCTAACAGATGGCTGACGGCCAATAGCTTTTTCATCCGGAGAGGTGCGTGAGCGGTTGAAACGATCCGCCTCGAAAGCGGACATACCTTAACGGGTATCGTGGGTTCAAATCCCACCCTCTCCGCCATATCTTTTGTTTTCATTGTCTTATAATGTGGTGATACCGAAACTCCACGGCCTCTAAAGTGGAGCTGCGTCTGGCGCTGGCATCGGCTGCATCCTTTGCCGACAGACAAGCGTACCGCTTCGCGCCGTAGCGCCATTCGAGATAGTAGGATCCCTCGGGGTGCTTCTCGGGTTGGCCGTTGACGAAGACCATGTCGGCCTTGACCCGGCCATTTGCGGATAGAACCACAGGACAGTAGCGCGTGCCTTTTGGGGTTTGCACCCGCTTGGTGACATTACATTCGCGGTTCATGGTGAGACCTTCCTCCTGATTTCTGCCGATATGCTCGCGTCGCGGAACAGACGCGAACTCCAATTTGCTCCCATCGCAAGCGCTTGAATCTCGAACGCAAGCTGGCTAGGGTCTCGGCCGCCTTCATGATTTCCGGCTGACTGGGCGTCGCGCGCGCCCTGCTCCAGAGTCCCAAGCCACTCTCTCGTCAGCTCTACAATCTGCTCGCGCACCCGACCGGGCCGATCGTCGAATTCAAGTGATGCTGCGGGAAAAAAAACAGCCACCGGGAACACCTCTCCTCGCCGTACGCCAGCCAGTTCTCGCACAGAGCACGCAGCCGCTGCAGGCCCTGAAATTGATAGGCTGGACGCACCACCCTCTCGACAAAAATCTCGCGGACTTCGTCGACGGACTGCACACTGCAAGTCTTCCTTGGACCCGAAGTGTGCGAATAGCCCACTCTTGCTAATTCGCAGCGTGTATCTCTCGCTCGATCCCGCGATGCGCGGGGTGGCTGACTGACCGTCCGACGAGAAGTGCAATTGGCTGTGGGAGGAACTCGCTTTCGACGCTGCCGTAAACTACAAAGACGACAACTACAGGAAACAGCTAAAGGCTACGTATGCGAACGAAGTGGATATTTATTTCGAGAACGTCGGTGGAGAAATCTTGGAAAGCGCGCTCTACCTCATGAACACCTTTGGTCGCGTGGTCCTTTGCAGCCTGATCTCGCAGTACAACGCCACGGCGCCTGTTCCGGGATCCTCCAACTTTGCGCTGGTGATCAGCAAGCGCCTCAAGATCCAAGGTTTCTTCGCAACTGATTACTCTTCGAAGTCAAGGAAATGGTGAGTAACTTCACGCAGTGGCACAGCTCAGACCAGCTAAAGTATCGGGTGGATATCGTCAGCGGCTCGAGTCTGCACCAGCGGCGATCAACAAATTATTCGACGGTTCCAATAATGGCAAAATAATGGTTCAACTTTCAGACCCTCCCGCCGCTCCTTTAGCGCTCAGGGTTAGAGATGAGCCTTTTCTCCGCTCTCGTCAGTCATAGGCTACCAGGATTGCCTTCGAACGCAGCTTGCCAAAAGCTGCGTCCCTGTACCTTTCGTCGAGGAATTCCTCGTACGGGAGGTTGGTTGTGGCAGCGGAACCGAAGGTAGTAGCGTCGTCAGCATGGTGTTTAAGAGGCGTTTGGGGCTTCTTTGGCGGTAGCCTGCGATAAATTCACTGCTGCCTGTTTTTCGTCATTGGAGTCTGTTGAGTCTAAGGTGAAGTCTCTTCCGAATCGGTTTGTTTTGCAAATCGACCGCGTACCTTTCAGATTGTGATCGATAGTTAGTAACTGTGCCCGTAGTGAGACCTAGTTGGCATGTGGAGTAGCTAGGAGGTGTAGGTTGAGCGAAGCGACCACGACATCGAACGAGGTGGCAATCGCAACAATTGTTGACGTGTTGCGGTTGAGGGCGGAGACCCAAAGAGACGAGATTGCTTATCGGTTCCTGGCCGATGG
>JBAPOI010000034.1:0-3075 GCA_049279555.1 Candidatus Sulfotelmatobacter sp. | reverse complement strand
GCTGGTTCCTTGACGGCAACAAGCCGGTGGAAGTCGTGGCGCGCGGCCAGCACGGCATTTTCCGCGATGCCGGCTACAGCGCCCACGACGTCACCTGGGCGATCGTCACCTTTGCCGACGGTGCCGTGGTCAATTTCGGCATCAGCTATGCGCTGCCGGCGAATTATCCGACGCAGGGCCAATCGGATCGTGTCGAACTTTTAGGCACTGACGGCACCATGATCATCGACGACGATCACATGGAGCACCTGATCTTTTCCGAGAAGGGCATCCCGCACCCTTACGTGCCCGGGCATTCGATCAACCTGGCATTCCTCGGCAGCAACACCGCGGGCGATTGGGCGATGGGCGATTTTTGGGGACCGCTCGGCAATGAAACGCGCTCGTGGCTCGATTTTCTCGCGACCGGACGGGGAGGGGACGTGCACGCCACGCCTGAGCAGGCCATGCTCAATCTAAAAACCACCTACGCCATCGAGCGCGCAGTCGCGACCGGGCAGGCGGTCAAGTTGGATTAGCAGTTCGGTCACGCGACGATTGTCAGTGCGCCTGGCAGGGTTGCAGAAATTGAACCGCCGTCGTGGACAACGACATCCCACGGTGATCCTGGCGGCGTAGTCGCGGCATTAACAGCAACATCGCAAGTGACGCGGGTTGCGTTCGAGGCGACATTCGTGCCTGCGATCTGAACGCCTGCCCGAACGATCTTGACTTGGGTAATGCTATTGAGATTGTTCCCCGTGACTTGGAGATGGATCACAGCCCCGTCGTTGGCGATCGCATGTATGGTCGGGTTAATCCCAGACACCGTGGGCGGCGGATTGGCCGTTGTCTGGGCCGCCGCCGCCGCCGACACTGCTGTCCCTGCGCCGAGGTAGAAGCTGGTTATGGCGGTCATTAGCGTGCCGAGCAACACCAGCATTTGCTTCGCAAAATCGTCGCCTGTCGGGTTCGCGTTGCGATAGGTCACAGTATAGAGATTTTTTGGCGTGCCGTCCGTGTTCTTGAACGGCTGTCCATCTTTGTCTTTGCTGAGAACGGCTTGGAGATCCAGCGCGCTCGGGTGGTCCTTTATGAACTGTGCCCGATCGGCATCCGACAAGTTCTCAATGGTGCTGACGTTCCCGATCGAAACGCCTTGATAGAGGAAAACGGAGAGGATCGCGAACAGCACAATCAGGGAAAGCGCAATGACGGCCCGGATCGAGCCCTCGGGCAGTCCCATGGCTTGGGTTTTATCGGTGAGGCCAAGAACTGAGAAAATCGTCGCCACGACGGTCAGCAACAAAATCAGCACGATCACGCCACCGATGGCAAGTAGCGATAGCGACGCGCCTGTAAACGAGCTTGTACTAAGCTCTATTAATTTTAGGAAAGCGAAGAGGAGCGCACCGACTAACCCAACGGCCCCGATGCCTAGCAATATAGATCCGCCGTAATTCTTGAACGTCTGCCATATCATGGCCGTCTCCCTGTTCCCGCGCACCAGCGGCTGCCGTAACCCAACGATTGCGTGGCGCTTCGCTCAAGCCGTTGCGCAAAACTTCCACAAGACTTGCGCTCCGCTCCGATTTCCCCAAGCAGAACTTTATTTTTGGCCGCCCCCCGGTTTACTGGCCGAGCAACGTTCGGCAGCAACGCCATCGCACCAAAACTTCACGTCACGCACGGGCGCGCTTGGCCGCTTCGTGGCACACAAACAGGGCGACCGTTGCACGCTTACACTCCCAAGACGAAGTGTATCAGTGTAACTATAAGTTGCTAATTTGAGAAGACAAGAGCCCAAGTTGGGGCCCGCCCGCCGTACTGGTGACCTCGTTGGCCGCGCGGTCGTCAATTTCAGCATGAGCTCTGCGCTGCCGGCGAATTACCCGACGCAGGGCCAGTCGGATCGCGTCAAGTTGCCTGGCTCGGACAGCACCATGATCATCGACGACGATCACATGGAGCATTTGATTTTCTCTGAGAAGGGCATCCCGCATCCTTACGTGCCCGGGCATTCGATCAACCTGGCGTTCCTCGGCGGCAACACCGCGGGCGATCGGGCCATGGGCGATTTCTGGGGGCCTCTTGGCAGTGAAACGCGCTCGTGGCTCGATTTTCTCGCGACCGGACGGGGAGGGGACGTGCACGTCACGCCGGAGCAGGCCATGCTCAATCTGAAAACCACCTACGCCATCGAGCGCGCGGTCGCGACCGGGCAGGCGCTGCGGCTCGATTAGCCGGCGACGCGCTTGCGTCCTAAAATATCAGTAGCTGCGCCGTAGGGTGGGCAAAGGCGCGAAGCGCCGTGCCCACGCAGTCAATCGTCATCGATGAACAGCGTGGGCTTCGTTGCGCTCAGCCCACCCTACTTTTGCTGTTTCGCCCTACGCGCTGGATTAGGCTCTCCGCGCGCACCATATTCGGGCGGTCTATTGTTTGCTCAAGGTCAACGGCGATGGAAACGACGAAAAACTACGACATTCCGACTGGGGCGGCTCATCTTGAACTCCTCGATTTGGGCGCCCGGTATGCATTTCAGCAAGGGCAAACAGCTCTCCAAGAAAAGGAGGCTGAAAATTTACAATTCATTGGCGTGTGCCTGAATGTTCTATACCAAGCTGCTACGTGTCACCGAAAATGTCATGGAGGCGGACACGTGCTCGAGTCGCTGTGTGGAAGAGCGTACAATTTAGCAGCGGCTGCTTATCAGCTAACAAAAATTGGGTACTATGATGAAGCATTGAATTTAGTTCGGGGAATTGGCGAAATTGCGAATCTTGTTGCGCTTTCCGCGTTCGAAGAGGGCGCAATACAAGAATGGTTGAAGCTTAACGACAAGGCTCGACGGAACAAGTTTAGCCCAGGGCGAGTGCGCGACCGACTAAAGAAAACGGGTGTCGTTCCTATGCTTGTCGATGACGATTGGTACTCGAATCTCTGCGAGAAATATACTCACGTTACACCGAAGACGCGTCCGAATTTTCACAATGATCAGCAACCGATGTGCGGAGGTTTTTTTCAACAGAAAGGACTTGACGAAGTACTCGGCCGAATGGCTGGAGTCCTAGGATTCTTGAGCATGTTTGTGTG
>JBAPOI010000033.1:0-2365 GCA_049279555.1 Candidatus Sulfotelmatobacter sp. | reverse complement strand
TCCTGCGACTCGACGCCGGGGACTTCACCGCCTTCATCTATCCAATCACGCAACGTCTTTTTCGCGCCTTCAAGATCAACGGTGCCACCAAGCGCAAGAATTTCTTCGAACGCTTCGGTTACGAGCGCACGACCGAGCGTCGTTGCATGACACAGCGGCATATGGAGAAAACGAGAGACGCGGCTGCCGGGCTCTGTCAGAAGAAAAACTACTGCACCAGTCGGCTCACGTCTGACTTCTAGTTTGCCAGCGAACGGATCATCTTTGTCCACCGTCAATTCGAAGATAAGTCCCTCTTTCATGGCTTTGGTTTTCTCACGCCCTTTTTGGGTGCTTTGCCTTCCGGCCAAAATACCTTCGCTTCAACTTTGATGCTCAATTCGCCCTTTTCACCGATGCTGCCACCCGTGCGCTTCGCGTAAAACTCGCGCGCTTTGATAATGACTTCTTCGGTAGTGCGTGGACGATTCGACCCCTGCATCCTTATGGCACCGTAGAGCGCCGCGAATGCGTCTCCGCTGTCACCAACGAACTCGGCAAATGCCTTCGTTATGATCGGAAGCTGTTCAGCAGGAGCACCAATGCTCAACGCAAATTCGATGGCCGCTTTTTCGATACCGAGAAATACTGGTGACGCATTGTTCATGGCTTTCTCCTTAGTCTGAAGAGTCGATGATGTGATCTATTGGGATTTTCGCTGCCGCCGCAAGTTGGCACATATCACGTGTCCCAAAGCCACCCGGAAATGCTACCACGCGGTCGGGCTTCTCGTCCAGCATAACCTGATTGCGTCTATGCCCGGCATTCGCATCGTACCGCGAACCGTCCGCTCGTGTCTTAACGCGCGCGTCGGGGTGAGACAGGTCTTTCCATGCAGCGGGATATTCCATCTGCGGCACCTGACGGCTCATAGCCCACGACCGTGCGAGCGCGTCCGCGCCGGTTGCACCACCCTGCATCAAGAACGCGATGTTTTGCACGGCATGAAGTCTGTCCAACTCCTCGTACACGCATTTCTTGTTCGCGTAATTCCTGCCGCCGCAAACTAAAACTCTCATGCGATCACCGCAGCAAACAGGATTGTCAGTTCAGCCAGCAGCAAAAAGAAAAGATTTCGTTGAGCTATGCGTAGAGGCTCGCCGCGTTTGCCCCACGGGAGTGCCGCGAATCCGACTTCTTGCTGCGAACGTGGAAAGAAATAATCCAAGCGTCGGTAGTTGTACTGCGAGCCGATCACGCTGGTACTGCCTCCTCGATTGGTTTCTTGAACACCGCTGCCCACCCTTTCAACTCACGGTCAAGATGGGAAAAACTGAAACCGTCCGCGCGGGCTTGACGCAATACCGTCTCGGTCGCGTCGCCGCCGTCGCAGAAGATCACCCTGTAGTCGAATTTCTTAATCATGCGGGAATCCTAGCACAATTCTGCGACAGGTACAAGAGGCTTTGCAAAATTATTTTAAGCACTCTTGCGACCAGTAAATGTACGACGCATCCCCAACTTTGAGGCCGACAGTGAGTCCCGCGCTCGAAGTCGCCAGCAACATCAACCCGGCCGCTAGTGCGCCGAGAGTGAATATCAGAAGAATTTTCATGCGCCGCCTCCACCTTTGAATCCCCACTATATCACGGCGGAGGCTGTGGCCGCAAAGACGGAAACCGTTCATATATTTTCTGTTCGGCTGCTTTCAATTCTCTTAACCGGTCGGGATACCGACAAAAGCTGATCGCGCGCCGCAAATGCAGAAGCGAATTACGCGCGTCAGTTTCAGTATTGATCGGAAACTCGCGCTGTTCCATCAATATCCTGCGCGTCGTGGAGCGCCGTTTTGTTCCATCGCCGCCACCGCGAGTCCGGCCACTTTTCGAAGTGTGTCCAGCCCCGCGACATAATCCGGAGTACCGGGTGCATTGCGCGTCATCTGCTTGCGTAGCTCGGCCAAATACTCGTGCATGTATGTCACGTACTCGGCTACGCCGTGCGTGTGGTTCGCACCCCACTTCACGTCCTGATAGGCGCGTTCACTGTCGATTGCGCCATAAACTTCTGCTCTCGTTGCCATTACCTTCTCCTTGGTTACGACCCTATGGGGGGATCATCCCGTTCTACGCGAATAACTCGATCCGGAATAGGTTTACCGTCTGCACTCCATGCGCCCTAGCTTGCCTCGACCTGCCCGATTTAGTGCCGTCTCCTGCCTGAGGATTTCTTCGTATGTTTTCGGCCCCGTTTCCTCCATCGGGTGGTTCTGGTTCTCAGGCTGGCGAGCCGCGATAGCCGAGCGCATATAAGGCACGACTGGCGGGACGTAGCGGCCGACAAAAATAGTGAAATTTTCGTTCCAGAAACCTACATAGGTTCCATC
>JBAPOI010000032.1:0-21060 GCA_049279555.1 Candidatus Sulfotelmatobacter sp. | reverse complement strand
GCCGCACCGATTATGAATGGACGGCACCCCGTCCTGTAGAGACGCTTGCAGGAATGTCGGGAACGCAGTCCGAAGCCGCGGCGGGGCTTCTAGCCCGAAAAAAAGCCAAAGGCGAGTCGCTGACGCCTGCGGAAGCTAGAGCTTTTCTTGAGCAGATCACGCGCTCGCTCAAGGGTGGGCAATCTTAGTCATCCGACTATTTCGGACATGGCCGGGCGAACTGGAGAGTAACCAGCTCGCGGTTACTGAGTGGAGACGAACGGAGGAGCTAATCAGGGACTTTAGTTGCCTAGGCATTGGGCCTCTTGTCGCTGTTTGTGCGCTTTCGTAGTCTGTCTATACATTTGTTGCACACTGCGTCCCCCCTTAGCATCCTCCACTAAAGCGCTTATAGCCCGCTGGGCTAGAACAAGAGAATTTATCTGATCGTGCTAGTTAGGGTCTCTAGAGAATGGGACTCAGAGGGCGGAGCTGTAAACGGGGGCGGTCGTTCGTGGCGTCTGACTTCGTCGGGCCCCTCGACGAAACAATGAGGACGAAGCAATGAGTTAAGTGAGTCGGCACAAGATAGCGCGGTGATTAGAGAGATACGAGATCAAGTAAGCCGGAGACACTAAAGATGAATATGAACAGTGATTTTCTGTTACGCGAAGACTTGGCCACGGTAGGTGATGGCCCGGAGACGGCTACAGGTGCGGAATTGACGGTCCCCGAGAAACTGGCGTCGGGGCCGAGGCCTACGCTGCGAAGCATGCGCGCCGCAGCCGAAGTGCTGGCAATCCGCCATGCTTTGCAGGAAACCAAGTGGAACCGGAAGCGGGCCGCTAAACTGCTCAGCATCAGCTATCGCGGCTTGCTCTATAAGCTGCGCCAGCACCGCATTGTGCAGTCCGACGTTCCGTCCGAGATTCAGTCCGAAAGCCAGAGCTAAGACCAGGTTAGCTTTGGCGAGCATTGGAAGGCGCGAAACGCCTACAATGGATGGAGACGTAAGTTGATGCGGACATGGGAGTAAACCATAAATGAGTCGTAACTTCGAATTGTTACAAAACCTGGGCAAGGAAGTGCTGCTGGACGCGCCCGCCGCGGTGGCTGCGATTGATCAGCACCGGCGCGAGCCAGTGGTTCCTCAACAGGTCGAGTCCAAAGAGCCGCAACTCAAGCTGGAGCCCAAGGAGCGGGAAGAGCTCACCAAGCTGGCGCAGCGGATCTTCCTGCAGCCTGGAGCGGATGCGCCTCGCGTTGTGGTTTTTACCGCCAGTGAATCAGGAAATGGTTGCAGCTCGATTTGCGCCTGCGCCGCCGAATTGCTGGCTGCCCAGGTGACCGGTTCTGTCTGTCTGGTGGACGCCAATTTGCGGCATCCGGGATTGCACGAGCAGTTCGCGGTTGAGAACCATTTCGGCTTGGCCGACGCCCTGCAGGGAACCGAACCTTTACTCAACTATGCCCGCTCGATGTCTCGCACGAACCTATGGTTAGTGAGCTGCGGATCGTCTCCGGAAGCGGCCCTGCCTCTCTTGAGTTCCGATCGCATGCGCCAAAGGATTACTGAGTTGCGCTCCGGAGTGGATTACGTCCTTATTGACGCTTCCGCGATGAATGTTTCGAATGATGCGACTGTGCTGGCCGCGGCCGCTGACGGGGTAGTGATGGTGTTGAAAGCGAATTCCTCGCGTCGTGAAACGGTGCGCAAAGCGGTGCAGGATATGCAAGCCTCGCATGTGCGCGTTCTGGGCGCGGTCTTGAATCAGCGAACCTTCCCCATTCCAGATGCGATTTATAACCGGCTGTAGAGTGTTTGGCTTGAAGTAATTCGAAGTCGCCGATCTCAGCCGTGCGCTATTAAGTTTCATCGCCGAGTCGGGGCAAGTAAAGGGAATCATAAAAATGTTTGAGAATTTGCGAGCCGATTTGCAAGCTGCCGCCGGCCACCGCGCACTCGAGCGGGGATGGCGGGTGTTCATTCGAAGAGAGACCAAGGCGATTCTGCAATACAGATTTTCGCACTGGGTGCACACCGTGCACGTACCTGTGGTTCGGCAGTTGCTGATGATTGTCGCGCTGGTTTGGCAGCGTTGGAATCAGATTATGTTGGCTGGAATCTTGATCGCGCCGGACGCCGAAATCGGCCCGGGACTAGTTCTGCATACTGCGTACGGATTGCAGATTTCACCTACGATCATCGGGTCGAATTGTACTTTCAATTCCCAGGTGCACATCGGGACCGGGGTGAAAAGCATCGGAGACAACTGTTATTTTGCGCCGGGTTGCAAAGTCATCGGCGAAGTCAAGATTGGAAATAACGTGCTGGTTGTGGCGAATAGCGTGGTCCTGACGGATGTCCCCGACAATACGACCATCATGGGCGTGCCGGCGCGCATTAAGTTGCCCGGTGGCCGTTTGCGCAAGATGCCGTGGAAGACGATGGACGCCAAGAAGAAAGAAGCCCAGGTCAGCGCCACAAAAGCGAACGGATCGAACGGCGCCAACGGGGCAAAGACGAACGGTACCAGCGAGGCTGCTCCTAAAACAAATGGCGCACAACCACATTCCGAGCCGCAAACCCAGCCGGAACCGCAGCAGAAAATCAACGCTTAGACAATCGTCGCTTAACAAACGTCGGGGAGAGAGAACTTTGGATTTCGCGTGGACAGACGAGCAAGCTGCGTTTCGTAAAGAAGTGATCCGGTTTGCGAAAGAAGAGTTGAACGACGACCTCATCCGCAGGGATGCGGAAGAAGAGTTTTCCTGGAGCCATTGGAAGAAGTGCGCTGAGTTTGGCATTCAGGGATTGCCGGTGCCGGAAGAATACGGCGGCGGCGGCGCAGATATTCTTACGACCGTGTGCGCCTTGGAGGCGTTGGGCTATGGTTGCCGTGACAACGGCTTCCTGTTCTCCCTGAACGCGCACATGTGGACGACGGAAATTCCAATCATGACCTTCGGCACCGAGGAGCAGAAAAAGCGCTATCTGCCGAAACTGATCAGTGGGGAATGGATCGGACTACATGCCATGACCGAGCCTGGGTCCGGTTCGGATGCCTACAGTCTTAAAACACGCGCTGAGCGCAAGGGAAATTCCTATGTGCTGAACGGCACCAAGACGTTCACCACGAATGCTGAGCACGGAAGCCTGTTTATTATTTTTGCGAATCTTGATCCGCGGATGGGACCGAACGGGGTCACTGCATTTCTGGTGGAACGGGATACTCCCGGCCTGATTGTTGGCAAGAAGCTGCACAAGATGGGGCTGCGAACTTCGTCGATGTCAGAAGTTGCGCTGGTGGATTGCGAAATTCCGTTGGAGAATGTCCTCGATAAAGAAGGCGCTGGTCAGACGGTTTTTACGGCGTCGATGGAATGGGAGCGCACCTGCATTCTTGCCAGCCATTTGGGGATGATGCAGCGAGTGCTCGAAACTTGCGTCAAGTATGCGCGGGAGCGCAGCCAGTTTGGCCAGCCAATCGGCAAGTTCTCCGCCATCGGCAATAAGATTGCCGACATGGATGTTCGGCTTGAGACCAGCCGGTTGGTGCTCTACAAGGCGGCATGGTTGAAGAGCCAGGGACGGCATCCGTTGCGCGAAACGTCGATTGCCAAACTCTACGTGAGCGAGGCCTGTGTGCAGAACTGCCTGGACGCCATTCAAATCCATGGCGGCTACGGCTACATGACCGATTACCAGATCGAACGCGAATTGCGCGATGCGATCTCGGGAAAAATTTATTCAGGTACTTCGGAAATTCAAAAGGTAATCATCTCAGGATTGCACGGTTTCTAGAGGCGGGGTTGGCAGCTGGCGATTCGTAAAATCCTTCTAGCTAAAGACTCACGATCCACTGATTCATCTACCTACGAGGCATCATGGCTTACGTCCTTCAGCAGCTATTAAGCAAGAGCGCGGCCCGGTTTCCTGAAAAGCCGGCGGTGTGGGCGCGCAATCGCAGTATCACCTACCGGGAACTCGACGAGCGGTCGAATCAACTGGCGCATCTACTGCAGCAGAGTGGAGTGCGCAAGGGAGATCGTATCGGCTTGTTCTTTCCCAAGTGCGTGGAGTCGATCATCAGCATGTTCGCGGTTGTGAAGGCGGGAGGGGTCTACGTTCCGCTCGACCCGCAAGCGCCGGTCGACCGCGTCGGGTACATCATGGGCAATTGCGGAATCAAGGTGCTGATCACGCAGGATGAACGCTGCCGTTCTCTTGACGCCGCGACGCGAGAGTCTCTTGAAAAGTGCGTCGTCGTCGACGAAGCCAAGCACTCGGGCAATGGAACCGGAGTAATTCCGTGGTCCGCCCTGTCGGAGTATCCAGCGTCGCATGCGCCGGTAGTTACGCTGACGGAAACTGACCTCGCTTACATCCTTTATACGTCGGGTTCGACGGGCCGGCCTAAGGGCGTGATGATCACTCATCAGAATGCTCTGACATTCATCGAATGGTGTGCCGACAAGTTCCAGATTACGAATGAAGATCGCCTCTCGAATCACGCCCCGCTGCACTTCGATCTCTCGGTGTTCGATGTTTACAACGCAATTGAGGCAGGGGCGACGGTGTACCTGGTTACCGAAGAGATTGCCCTGTTTCCAACCACGCTGGCGAAATTCATCGAGACCCAGCAGATCTCGGTATGGTATTCGGTGCCGTCGGCTCTGGTGCTGCTCCTCCTGCACGCGGATTTGAAAGGCGAGAAATTACCGCATCTGCGTACAATCCTATTCGCGGGCGAAGTCTTCCCCATGAAATACCTCAAGCAACTGGCGGAGCTTCTGCCTGCGGTAGACCTGGAGAATCTCTACGGCCCAACCGAGACCAATGTCTGCACTTATTACAAGGTCGATCGCGAGCGTCTGCCCAGTATGGATAAATTGCCTATCGGCATCGCCTGCGAAAACACTGAAGTGTTTGCCGTCAATGACAAAGATGAAATCGTGACCCAACCCGGCGAAAGTGGTGAGCTATACGTCCGAGGGCCCGGCGTTACCTGCGGGTATTGGGGAGATGTGGAAAAGACGAAGAAGATGGTTGTGCCCAACCGCTTCCAGCCGAACTTTGAAGAAAAGATGTACCGCACGGGCGACCTGGTCACGCTGGCCGACGACGGCAACTATTATTTTGTCGGCCGCCGCGACAGCATGATCAAAAGCCGCGGTTACCGCATTGAGCTCGGAGAGATTGAAAGCGCGCTGCTCAGCCATCCCGCAGTGCGAGAGGCGGCCGCCATCGCGGTGCCCGATGAGGTCGTGGGCAATCGCATCAAGGCGATCGTCGCGGTCCACGCATCGGAGAAGGCGCATGCGGCGGAACTGCAGCAGCATTGCGGCACGCGGATTCCGAAATACATGATTCCGGAGTTCATCGAATTCCGCGAAAGCCTGCCCAAGACTTCTACCGGCAAGGTGGATCGCGTGGGATTGGCGCAGGAAAGTCAGCCTCTCGCCGTATAGCGCGGAGTTCGAACAGGTTTCTGCAATTAGGTTTTGCAAACATCAATTCATTTTCAAGATAGATTCAAACTTCAGGAGGAGCAGCAGCAAATGACAACGAACGCAACGACCGTTAAAGATCAAATTCGCCAGTTCGTGAGTGAAGAGCTGGCCGCAGCAAAAGGCGTTACCCTGGTAAGCGACGATCAGTCGCTGATCGATAACGGTGTGGTCGACTCTCTGGGAATTTTCCGCCTAGTAACCTTCCTCGAAGAAAACTTTGGAGTGAAGATTGGCGACGAAGAAATCAGCGCCGATAACCTGGCGAGCGTCGATATGATCGAACAGCTCGTGCTTCGCAAAGGCAAGAAGTAACAACGTCTCAGAGAATGTCTGATGAGACCCAACTCGGGCTAACCGCCGTCCAACTTTCGGGCGCGAGCGACAACTCTGCGCGAACGACAGTGGCGGCTGAGTATCGTCCGCCGCTCGCAACCCTGCCAGAAATGGTGGCAGCTCAGGCGGCGGTGACGCCTGATGCAACTGCGCTGACCGCCGGCGCGGACGAGCTTAGCTACGCTGAACTGGATCGTCGTTCGAACCGGCTCGCGCGCTACCTGGCGTCGGTTGGAATTGGCCGGGATCAACTCGTCGGATTGTGCATGGAGCGATCACCCGCGATGGTGGTCGCTGCGCTCGCCATTCTCAAAGCTGGCGGGGCATATGTTCCGCTTGATTTCACTCTGCCGGCGGATCGGCTCGATTTTATTTTGCGCGATGCTGAACCGCGGGTGGTAGTCACTGCGGATGGGTTAACCGCGAAGCTGCTGAGTGGCGATTGGCGGGTCGTCGATTTAAATCTGCAAGCTATCGAAATTGCCGCCTTCTCGTGCGAGCCTCTCGTGTGCCCAGCGACGCCTGAGAATCTGGCGTATGTGATCTACACGTCGGGATCCACGGGCCAACCGAAGGGCGTTGAAATTGTGCATCGCGGTTTGGCGAATCTAGTTTCATGGCATGTCCGAGTCTTCGGGGTGACACGGAATGATCGGGCCAGCCATCAAGCCGCGCTTGGATTCGACGCCGCAGTCTGGGAGATCTGGCCTTACCTAGCGGCCGGGGCGAGCGTCCACATCCCGCCAGAATTATGCCGTACAAGCCCCGATGCGATGCAAGACTGGCTAGAGACGGAACAGATCACGATTACGTTCTTGCCTACGCCTCTGGCAGAGCGGATGCTTCTGCTCAAATGGTCGGATCAAACCGCGCTTCGAATTTTGCTGACCGGTGCGGACACGCTGCATCACGGGCCGTCACGCGATCTACCTTTCGCGTTAGTGAACAATTACGGACCTACCGAATGCACGGTGGTTGCCACTTCTGGCACAGTTGTCCCTCGCGATGCCGCTAGTCCTTGTTCTTCAAATCAGTATTCGTCAGATCAGTCGACAAATCGGCTTCCATCCATCGGACGTCCGATCGACAACACGCAGATTTACATTGTGAATGAAGAGATGCAGCAAGTTCCGCCGGGCACTGTAGGCGAACTGTGCGTCGCGGGGGCGGGACTGGCGCGCGGCTACCACAAGCGCGCTGAGTTAACCCTGCAGAAGTTTGTTCACAATCCTTTCCGCTCGAAACATTCGGCGAATGGTAATTCGCATTTCTGGGATCGGCTTTATCGAACTGGGGACTTGGCGCGTCTTCTGCCCAACGGTGAGACCGAGTTCATGGGTCGGCTCGACGAACAAATCAAGATTCGCGGTTTCCGCATCGAGCCCGGCGAAATTATAGGAGTGCTCAATGAGCATTCTGACGTACAGGTGAGCACAGTTGTGGCGCGGGAAAATCGAAGCGGAGAAAAATCGCTCGTGGCCTATGTCGTCCTCGCCCCGGTGGCTACGTTAAGCAGCAACACGCTGCGCGCACACCTGACGAAACGCCTTCCCGATTACATGGTTCCGGCGGCGTTCGTGCGCATGGAAGCTCTGCCGATGACGGCGAACGGGAAGATCGATCGCGCAGCTCTGCCGGTTCCGTGCGATGACAACCGCTTGGGCGAAGACAATTTTGTCGCGCCCAGCGGACCGGTGCAGGAACGGCTCGCGGTCATCCTAGCTTCGCTTCTGCGCGTAGAACGGATTGGAGCGAACGACAACTTCTTTCTTCTGGGTGGGCACTCACTTCTGGGCACGCAATTGATTGCGCGGGTGAGTGGGACGTTTGGAGTCGAGCTTCCGCTGTTGCAACTCTTCGATCACCCTACTCTGGCAGAAATGTCGGATGCCATTGAAACCTTGATTCTGGCTAAACTTGAAACCGCGAGCGCCGGCGATGCTCATCGCCTGCACGCAGATTAGAACCTCCGCGTAATTTCTGGTAATGCTTCAGTTTTTCTCCGCCTTTGTTCTTGATCGCTCCACTGGCCACATTGGTTGTATGCTGGCTCATGGCCGGATAAACCGGTCCATGGGAGCCTGGTCTGTGTTCCCAACCAAATCATCCTGTAATGTCACCTGACAACCAACCCGTTTCCAGGCTGGAGAGTCCCGGCACCGCTCTCAGCCTTTATCATCTCCTCGACCCTGCCGTTCTGGCGAATCCGTATCCACTTTTTCGCCGGCTGCGGAGCGAGGCTCCTATCCATTGGGATTCGTTTCTTCACGCCTGGATTGTGACTCGTTACGCCGATGTTTTGGAAGTCCTGCAGACTTTCTCGGCCGACCGAACTCCTACGCCCGAACAACTCAATGGCATGGGGCTTTCGCAGATCAGCCCGCTGGCGCAGTTGATGGTCAAACAGATGTTGTTCATGGATGCACCTGCGCATACCCGCCTGCGCAGTCTAGCCTCGAAGGCCTTTACTCCTGCCCGGATTCAAACCCTCAAAGAGCATATTCGTGACATCGTCGGTCGCCTTCTGGCTGCGGTCGCCGATAAGGGCGGCATGGATGTGATCGCGGATCTCGCGGAACCACTGCCGGCAATTGTGACCGCGGAAATGTTGGGCGTGCCGGTGGATGATCATCGCAAGCTGAAAGTGTGGTCAGGCAACTTTGCCGAGATGCTGGGTAACTTCCAGCACAATCCCGATCACGCGCAAATCATGCTGCGAACCGTCGATGAGATGACTACATACTTCCGGGACGCAATCGAGGAACAGAAACAGCGTCCCAGGGAAGGGCTGATTCACTCGCTGCTGACGGCCGAAATCAATGGCGATCGTCTGACGGATGAAGAAGTAGTTGCGAACACGATCATCACGATGGTTGGGGGACAGGAAACCACTACCAACCTGATCGGCAACGGCCTGCTCACACTGTTGCGCCATCCCGGCCAGATGGAGAAGCTACGCGGCAATCTGACGCTGATTTCATCCGCAGTGGAGGAGATGCTGCGCTTTGAAAGTCCCAGCCAGCACACGGCGCGCCTGGCGCCTGCTGACTATGAACTGGGCGGCCAACTTATCCGCAAGCGGCAAGCCGTGATTGCCGTGATGGCCGCCGCGAACCGCGATCCCGATCGCTTTCCGGACCCCGACCGATTTGATATCACGCGGCAGGACAATCGTCATCTGGCATTCGGATACGCGGCGCACTTCTGTTTCGGTGCACCGTTAGCTCGGATGGAAGGCCAGATCGCATTCGAGGTGCTCTTGCGCGCTTTCGCCAACTTGCGGCTTGAACCGCAGGAGTTAGTCTGGCGGACGAACCTAGGGTTGCGCGGGCTGCAATCTTTAAAAGTGAAGTTCGACACTCCAGCGCGAGGTAGTTCTTTAGGCCCGCTTGATCCACCGAGCCAGAACGTCACCGCGCCGAACTCAGATGAATCTGGCATCGGCAAACTCAGTACTGGCCCCAATATGGAATGGAACGAGACGAAAGCTGATTATCCATCGCACAAGTGCGTTCATGAATTAGTTGTGGAGAGAGCGCAGCAATCGCCAGACTCGATTGCTGTAGTCCATGGCAATCGGCAACTTACGTTCCGCGAGCTTAACGAACGCGCCAATCAGTTGGCGGATTACCTGCGCAAGAAGGGTGTAACGAAAGACGTTCCGGTCGGAATCTGCCTCGAGCGTTCCCTCGAGTTAACTGTAGCTTTGCTGGGTGTCATGAAGGCTGGGGGCGCGTGTCTGCCGCTCGATCCCGATTATCCTGGCGAGCGTCTCGCTTATATGTTGGAGGATTCTCAGGCTCGGGTGCTTCTAACTCAGACAAGCCTATTGACCTCGTTGGGAAACGCGAAGCCAGAAATCGTTCATTTTACTTCTGATTGGAAAATTCTTGCAGGCTGCAGTCGCGAGAATCCTACGGCCCCGTCGAATCCCGAAAGTTTGGCTTATGTGATCTACACTTCCGGATCGACCGGAAAGCCGCGCGGAGTAATGCTTCCACATCGTGGCTTGGTGAATCACCATACTGCTGCGATTCGTCTTTATGACCTTCGGCCGACCGACCGCACTTTGCAGTTTTCTTCTCTGAGTTTCGATATTGCGATCGAGGAAATTTTCCCCACGTGGATTGCGGGTGGCACGGTGGTTCTGCGCACCGACGATATGCCGCTGGCTGGGTCGGGCTTTTTGCGCTGGATTCGGCAACGGGCGATTACGGTGCTTGACCTGCCCACAGCCTATTGGCACGAATTGGTGCGGGAACTCGAGGAGTCCAGTGAACACCTGCCGAAGACCCTGCGGCTGTTGATTGTCGGAGGAGAAAAGGCTTCGGCCTCAGCGTTCGCATCATGGCTTAAGTGTGGCGGAGGCCGGGTGCGTTGGATCAATACCTACGGGCCCACTGAAGCCAGCATTATCGCGACTTCCTACGAGCCGGACCCGTCACAGCCCGTTCCTGAAAATTTGCCGATTGGCCGTCCCATCGCCAACACTCAGCTCTACATCATGGATGAGCAGGGAAGGCCGGTTCAGGCGGGCACTCCGGGGGAGCTTTATATCAGCGGGCCTGGCGTCGCCCGCGGTTATCTGGACCGCCCGGAATTAACGGCGGAAAAATTTGTCGCAGACCCATTCATCAACAAGCAGTCCGGCAGCGAATCGCAAGCGCGCATGTACAAGACCGGAGATCTGGTTCGTTCTCTGAGCGATGGGAACGTCGAATTTCTGGGGCGTGCCGACTTCCAGGTAAAGATTCGCGGATTTCGCGTGGAGTTGGGAGAGATCGAATCGATTCTTGAAAAGCATCCCGGAGTCGCCGAAGCCGTGGTTGTAGCTCATGAGGCGAACAGCGAAAAGCGGCTGGCGGGTTATGTGATTGCGTCGCGCACCAAGCCGAGCGGGCTTGAGCTGAACAAATATCTGAAGGAACGGCTTCCCGAGTATATGGTCCCGGCCGATTTTGTTTTTCTGGAAACGATGCCGCTCACTCCAAACGGCAAGGTGGACCGACGCGCGCTGCCCGTCCCGCAAGCCAGAGAGGTTGAAAGGGAAGAGGAGTTTGTAGCGCCGCGTAACGAGTTTGAAGCGACCATGACTCGGCTGTGGGAGCAAGTCCTGGGCAAACGGCCAATCAGTGTATGCGACAACTTCTTCGAGATAGGCGGGCACTCCCTCGCTGCGGCGCGTCTGGCATGGCTGGTGGAAAAGGAGTTCGGCAAGAAATTGATTCTTACCGATCTTCTGCAGGCGCCCACGGTCGAAGAGTTAGTTGCTCTCGTGGGGTTAGACGCGCCAGCCGGCACGCGATCGACGGTGGTTGCTTTACAGCCCCTCGGATCGAAACCTCCATTTTTCTTCGTGCACGGAATGGGTGGCACCGTTCTTCGTTTTCGCGACTTGGCCCGGCACATGGCTCCCGATCAGCCGTTCTTTGGCATACAGGCTCCGGGACTGGATGGCGTGCAGCCGTGCTTGCAGAGTGTGGAAGAGATGGCCGAAGTCTACTTGGAGGATTTGAGGTCGGCTCAACCGGAAGGGCCGTACTATTTGGGAGGCTATTCGCTCGGCGGTTACGTGGCGCTGGAAATGGCACAACGGTTGCTGGCGCAAGGGGAAGAAGTAAGAACGCTGGTTCTGCTCGATACCTATGCTGGTGGGTCGCAGTCGCTGCTCGATCGATTCCTGACGCTTTCAACGGCGCAGAAGATCGCCTACGTGAAAAGACGGGCGAAACGCTATCAAAAAAACTTCCGCAGAAGAATCGAGTTTTTATTTCTTCCGCCTGCGGTGAAGAAAGTGCGCCGCGCTTGCGCTGCCGCGGGAGATCGTTACCAGCTAAAGCCCTATCCAGAAAAAATTCTTCTGTTTCGCGCCGGCGAGAAAGGTTTGCGCGGATTGGAAGAAGCCGGCGAGGGATGGCAGAAGTACGCAACCGGCGGACTTGAGATACATGAGTTGGATGGCGATCACGGCAACATCCTGAATGAACCCAACGTGCAATTGCTGGCAGCGGTCCTTCGCCAGTGTCTTGAGCACGCCCAATCCGAGGGATCACGATCAATGCCGGTCCAAGAGCTGTTGGGGCAACCCGACCTGCAGTTAAACTGATACCGTCTCTAGTATTTCGCCAGTGCCGCACGCCATGAATCCAACGAAAGCGCCCATGGAACCAGTTGATAGGAACGAACCCGAGGGGATGGGGTCGAGCCATGTCGTGAGCGCACAGGCTGTGGCAGAGGGGCCGCTAGCCGAAACATCGGTCGAGGAATTAGCCACGGCTGAAGCATCTGCAGAGCAGGACCACTCCTTGTTCAGCAGGAGCTTTCTTTTCGGAACTTTTCGCAAGTGGTTTGCCAAAGGAGGACTCGCGATTGTCGATTACGGGCTTATTTCCGGATCGAACTTTCTCCTGGGAGTCCTGCTGGCTCGCTGGCTGACTCCGCGAGACTACGGTGCATATGCCCTCTCGTTTAGTTTTTTCATCCTGGTGGGTTTTCTCTACCAGTCCCTCTTGCTCGAGCCATTGTCGGTCTTTTCAGGCACTCTGTTTCGTGACAACATCCGCGGCTACCTGAAGACCACTCTGTGGATCCATTGGGGGCTCTCGCTGGTCATGTGCCTGGTGTTGGGCATAGCGGCAGTGGTCACATATTTCGTTGGGCATTCGCCGGTGCTGGCGATCGCTCTTGCGGGCATGACCATTGCCACGCCGTTTATTCTGGCGCATGGTTTGGCGCGGCGAAGTTTTTATCTGAAGTTGATGCCCGGTCCGGCGGCGTTCGGATCGGTTTTTTATTGCGTTCTTGTGGTTGGCGGAGTGTTCTTATTTTTCCGCCTCGGAACACTTTCTTCGTTCACCGCTTTTCTGCTCATGGGCTTGGCTGCGCTGGTTACCAGCGTGGTGATGGTCTTTCAATTGAATAAAGCTCTCGCGCCGGAGATCGGACGTCCCCGGCTGCGTGCGACGTTTGGGAAGCATTGGGAATATGGCCGTTGGGCGCTCGCCACTTGCTTCGCCACTTGGATTCCGAATTATTTTTATATTCCGCTGGTCAGCAGTTTCTCGGGAATGGCGGCAGCAGGTGAATTACGCGCACTTATGAATCTCGCCGCTCCCGTACTGCAAACCTACGCCGCGCTCTCCATGTTGTTTTTGCCCTATGCGGCGCGAGTGCAGAATCAGAATGGCAAGCAGGCGGCCGCAGCGCTCAATCGGCGGCTGGCGTTTTTATTCGTTGCAGGTTCGGTGGCGTATTGGTCGGTTCTGATTCCGTTGAAGACGCCGCTGTTTCATTTTTTATACAACGGTAAATACATGGAGTCGGCGTATTTGATTCCGTTGTTTGCCCTCGAGACTACGATTTGGAGCGCAAGCCTGGGACCGGCGATTCTGCTGCGTGCCATGGAATCTCCCCGGTCTTTGTTTATTGCGAATGGCGCTGCCAGCGTGGTCGCGGTGCTCATTGGAATTCCGGCGACGCGTTATTTTGGCCTACCGGGAGTAATCTGGAGCATGATCGGCGCGAACTTTCTTTATGTTGTCGTAGCCTTCATGCTGTTCGGACGGAAGCTTGCTGCGGCGCAGGCGCCCGCAAAAAATCTTCAGGAATCGCTTTACGCCAAATAGAGACGCATGTACTGGGACCATCATGCCTCGCGTTTTCGTGACCACCAGTTGGGACGATGAGGATCGCAGCGGCCTAAAAGTGGCAGATGTGCTGAGCCGCCACGGGCTGAGTGGAACATTCTACGTTCCCACGGGAAGGCTGGGGCGCCATCCGTTCTTCACGGCGACTGATCTTCGTACCCTCTCCGTCGCCGGTTTCGAAATCGGCGCCCACACGGTTTCCCACGCGATTCTCACCGAGGTTGGGTCTGAAGAACTCATGCACGAAGTTGGCGACTGCAAGGCGGCGCTGCAACAGATTTTGGGAACGGAAGTCACGATGTTCTGCTATCCCAAAGGCCGCTTCAACGCCGAAGTCGTCAGCGCGGTCGAGCATGCCGGATACCATGGTGCGCGCGGCACCCGGATGCTTGACTCGGGGACGGCGTTTGATCGCTTCGCAATGCCGACCACCGTGCAAGCTTACCCGCATCGTCGGGCCAACTATTTGCGCAACTTGATTCGACTCGGTGCGTTTGGCGATTTGCTCGGGTCTGTTCCGGATCTGATTGGATTCGATGGCTGGCTTGCGCTCGGCAAGAAGAGGTTTGATCGCGTCATGCGGCAGGGCGGCATTTGGCATCTGTACGGGCATCCGTGGGAGATTGAGAAGCTTGGGTTGTGGGAGCAATTCGGGGAGATGCTGCAATACGTGAGCAATCGAAGCGGAGTTGAATATGTCACGAATGGCCAGTTGCTGGAGTTGGTGATGGGAAGTGTTTCGGGAAAAACTAGGCTGGCGAAAGCCGAGCCGCAAAGCGCAATCACTCGCGGCCGGTGATCGGCAGTCTTTTCGCGATGGCGGAAACTCTTGAAATTTCGGAACAGAAGCGCAAGCTGCTGGAGCGGTATCTGCAGCAGCGTTCGGAGGAAGCATGTGTTCTAGCGGCGATCCCGCGGCGCGCGCCGGGCGCAACGATCCCGCTGACTTTCGCGCAACAGCAAGTCTGGCTGCACGCCCAACTCGCTCCGCACCTTCCGGTCTATAACGAGCCTTTCACGGTGCATCGTAACGGGCCGCTCGACGTTGGTGCGCTGGAGCGTAGCTTCACGGAAATTATTCGGCGCCATGAAGCGTGGCGAACGACTTTTGCGACGGTCGATGGCGAACCCGTGCAGGTTGTGCATCCCCCCTTCGAGATCAAATTGCCGTTGGTGGATCTGCGAAATCTTCCTCCGTCCGAACGGGTTACCGCAGCCCTGCAGCTCGCAACCGACGATGCGCGCCAGCTCTTCGACCTGACAAAGCTGCCGCTGGTGCGCGCTCACCTGGTGCGCCTGGCAGACGAGGAGTATCGCCTTTTCGTCAACTGCCATCACCTCATCTTTGACGGTGTCGCGGGATACCAAGTCTTTCTGCCTGAACTGGTGAGCTTGTACAACGCGTTTGCGAGTTCTGGACCGTCTCCGCTGGCGGATTTTACATTTCAGTATGGCGACTACGCGGTCTGGCAACGCGAGCAGCAACATCCCACAGCAATCGGGCCGCGAGTCGAGTACTGGAAGCGGCAACTCGGCGGAGACCTCCCGGTGCTGCAGCTGCCCACGGACCGGCCTCGACCCGCAGTGGAGTCTTTCCGCGGGGCGATGCAGCGCTTAACTCTGTCGAGTGAGCTCAGCGACGGGCTTCGTGCCCTGAGCCGGCATCACGGCGCGACTTTGTTCATGACTCTTCTGGCGGCGCTCGACACGCTGCTTTACCGGTATTCGGGTCAGGAAGACATTCTAGTGGGAAGCATTACCGCTGGCCGCAACGATCCCGGGACGGAAAAGCTGCTCGGCTTCTTCCTGAATACGATGGTCCTGCGGACGGACCTCACAGGCGATCCTGCTTTCAGCGAATTGCTTGACCGGGTACGCACTACGACCATTGAAGCTCTGTCGAATGGGGATGTTCCGCTCGACAGGGTGTTGAGAGATCTCCATCCGCAGCGCGACTTGAGCCGCAATCCTCTTTTCCGAGTGCTGTTGTCGCTGGAGCCCTCGCGCGCGGAGATTGAGCCGGGTTGGGACCTCACTCCGATCGAGGTGGAGACCGGCACAACGAAATTCGATCTCTGCCTGGTGCTCGACGATCGCAGCGACGGCCTCTCCGGCCGCATGATCTACAGCACCGATCTCTTCGACGCAGCCGCCATTTCGACCATGGTGGAATGCTGGCGAACGTTGCTGGAAGGAGTGGTTGCCGACCTCGGACAGCGCATCAGCCAAGTTGCGATTTTGCCGGAAATCGAACGGCAAAAGCTGCTGGTAGAGTTTAATCATACTGAGAAGTTGTATCCCTTAACTCTCGCGCACCAGCGATTCGAACTACAAGCGGAGAAAAATCCTAATGCCATCGCGGTGAAGTGTGGCAGTGCAGCGCTCACTTATCGTGATCTCGATCAGCGTGCGAATAAGCTAGCCCACTATTTGCGAAGTATTGGCGTGGGCCCAGAAACTCCTGTCGCGCTGTGCATCGAACGCTCCGTCGAGATGATGGTGGGCATCCTGGGTATTCTGAAAGCCGGCGGCGCGTATGTGCCTCTCGATCCCAGCTACCCACGCGAACGGCTGGACTTCATGCTGAGCGACTGCGGCGCTTCGGTACTTCTGACTCAGACTCATTTGCCGCCGACTGCGAGTGACTCGCGACAAATCCGGGTGATCCGCCTGGATGCGGATTGGCCGGCGATTGATCTGCAATTAGCGCAGTCTCCTAAGGCGAGCATCGCTCTCGAGAATCTGGCCTATGTGATCTACACCTCTGGTTCAACCGGCGGGCCCAAGGGAGTGCAGGTCACGCAACGGAACCTGGCGCGGTCGACGAGTGCACGCCTCGATTACTATGACGGCGCGTATTACAAAGGCACGGGCAAGGCTTTCCTCTTGCTCTCGTCGTTCGCTTTCGATAGCTCGGTCGCAACCATCTTTCATGCACTTTGCACAGGCGGCACTGTCCTGCCGCCAGCGGAGTTTAATTGGGAGGCACGGCAAATCTCCGAATTGATCTGGAAGAATCAGATTACGAACATTCTGTGCATTCCTGCGGTCTATCACGAGTTGCTGCAATCGACGAACATTGGCCGGTTGTCTTCGCTTCGCACTGTTGTACTGGCAGGTGAGGCGTGCCCCAGGCCTTTGATCGACATGCACTTCAAGGCGCTGCCCGAGGTGCAACTATTCAATGAGTACGGACCGACGGAGGCGACGGTCTGGAGCACGGTATATCGCTGTCAGGCAGGGGATGGGCACGAGGCAGTTCCTATCGGCCGCGCCATCGCCAATACTCGACTCTATGTGCTTGATGGTAATCTGCAACCTGTGCCCAGCGGTGTTCCGGGCGAGCTCTGCATTGCCGGAGACGGTGTTGCCCGCGGATATCTGAATCGCGCGGGGCTTACGCAGCAGAAATTTATCACCGACCGATTCTCTGCGAATCCAGATTCGCGAATGTATCGAACCGGAGACATGGTTCGCTATCTTCCCGACGGGAATCTTCAATATTTAGGGCGTACGGACGAACAAGTAAAAATTCGCGGAATGCGAATCGAACTGGGCGAGATTGAAGCCGCACTCTCCGCGCACCCGGACGTGCAAGAAGCGGTGGTTACGGTGGAAGGCGACGAGAGCCTGGTGGCTCACGCGGTGAGCCGCGAGCAGCTTGCGACCTCGGGCGCTGAACTTGGCGCATTTCTGAAAACGCGGTTACCGCACTATATGGTGCCGGTGGTGTTCAGGTTCGTTTCCGCTCTGCCGCGTTTGCCGAACGGGAAGGTGGATCGTAACGCATTGTGCGAGGCCGCAGAAAGTCCCACGATGGCTAAGGTTTCAGGGCCGGTCGCGCCACGGGATTCCTTTGAAGCTCAACTGCTGCCGATCTGGAAAGAAGTTTTGGGAACCGAAAGCTCTGATGTTACGCAGAATTTTTTTCAACTAGGCGGACATTCGCTGCTCGCGGCCAAACTGCTCGATCGCATTGAGAAGGAATTCGATCAGTCGCTTACCTTGGCGTTCGTGTTTCAGGCGCCCACTATCGAACTGATGGCGGACTGGCTGCGCAGTCCCGACAAGAGCTTGCGGGCGCGAGCCGTTGTCGAGATTCAACCGAAGGGATCCCAGCCTCCTTTATTCTGGGTTCGTGCTACGCCCCGCTTCCGACTTCTCGCCGAGAAGTTGGGGCTTGACCAGCCGTTGCTCGGCCTCGACATTCCGTATGCCGACGCGATCAAGCTGCCCGCGCCTTATCGCATCGAAGACATCGCATCGTTTCTTGTGCGGGCCATGCGTGAGGTTCAACCTCATGGACCCTATGCGCTCGCCGGACTTTGCGTGAACGCTGTAATCGCGTACGAGATGGCGCGCCAACTTACATTAGAAGGAGAAGAGATCGCGCCGCTGATCATGCTCGACGGGCACAACCAGGCTTACTACAAGAATCCGCTTCGCGACGGCCGTTACACCGGCAGGATCAAATATCACTTGGCTAACATAATTCATTCTGATGTCCGCCAGGGTTCAGCCTATATCCTTGATCGATTTGAAGAAGCGCGGCGCAAACTTGAGCGGACGCTCTGGCAGTTTTCCTCCGATCATGGCAGCAACGGGAAAGCCAGCACGATGCACAATGCCGATCCGGTCGTGCATCCCGCGTTTCATCGGTATGAGCCGAAGAGCTATCCGGGTGGGATGGTGATGCTGCAGTCCAGCGATTGGCCCGAGGGCGCTTATTTCGACTTTGCCTTGGGATGGAAGGACTTGGTGCAAGGCCGGATCGATTTTCATCGCATTCCGGGAAATCATCCAGCGATGTTTACCGAACCGAACGTGAATATCGTGACGCAACAATTGAGGGACTGCTTGGCGAAGTATTCCTCACCAGTTCCAAAATGAGGGGCAACTTAGAGTCTTTAGACTCTTTTCACTAGGGTGTTTAGTCATCAATGTCCGCTTTTGTGCCGTTTGTGAGGCTAGGTAAAGACTTTAGACACTAGGGCATTTGGCCCCTTGCAACAATCTACATTCCCGGCTAATCTCGCAACAGTCGATGGACACGCGCGCCCCTGGAGCGCCCCGGCGTGGTGGCTCCCCCCCGTAGGCATTAGCGATTACCAACTGTATTGAAACTGGCTAAGTAGAGAAGCAACAGCCCTTTGTGTTGCTGATCTCTTGCACCGGTTTTTGCGACAAATGGGACTCAGAGGGCGGAGCTGTATCCGGCCTCGATTAGCAGAATCTGTGGCATCACTCTTACGGGGCGGAATAGAATGCACACAGAGAATCAATCACCGCGGAATCAAGCTCGACAACTTGTTCGGGTGGAGAAGAAATACTCATGATGATGAAGATGAAGCCGGGAACGGCGCTAATCCAGGTCGGCGTGATGTTGCTCGTCGGCATCGCGCTGTGCACAGCTCAGAGTGCGCCACAACCCACGCCTGTTAGCGCGAACGCCACTACCGATACGAAGAGCGAACCCCAGCTCCAAACGCGCAACCCGCGTTACACCATCCGTGCCGCCGACACCTTCGATGTGAACTTCGAACTCAGTCCGGAGTTCAATCAGTCGGTGACGGTTCAGCCCGATGGTTTTATCACGTTAAAGAGCGTGGGCGACGTTTACGTAGCCGGCCAAACCGTCCCCGAGCTCACGCAGACATTAGGCACCGCCTACGGCAAGATTTTGAACGATCCTCTCATCTCGGTCGTGCTGAAAGATTTCGAGAAGCCGTACTTTACGGCCAGTGGTCAGCTGAATCATCCCGGAAAATATGAGCTGCGCGGAAACGTTACTCTAACGGAAGCCATCGCCATGGCAGGTGGTTTCAACGGAGACGCCAAACACTCACAGGTATTGTTGTTCCGCCGCGTGAACGATCAGTGGCTCTCAGCGAAAATTTTCAACGTGAAGGAGATGATGAGAGAAGGCAAACTCGGCGAGGATCCAACCTTGCGGCCGGGAGACCAGTTGTTCGTGCCCAAGAATATGCTGTCCAAGATCAAGCCCTTCATACCGAATTCAGGAGTCGGAGCCTACGGGCAGATTGCTCCGTAATCCACCAGAAGATCCGTTCGGGCCGTTGCCGCAGTTGCCGAGGAGACTACTACATATGACGAATTACGAGTTCAATTCCGCGAAGAGCACCGGCGCATTTGCTTTTACTCTTCGCGACGTTCTGGCTGTCGGTTTCCGCCACAAGCGCGTGCTGATGCTGTGCTTCGGCGGAGTGCTGCTGGGCACGATTCTGGCCATACTGTTCATGCCGCCCGAGTATGTGGCCCAGACCAAGGTTCTGGTGAAACGGGAGCGCGTCGATCCCGTGATCTCTTCTGAGCAGAGTATGCCCGTGCAGGCTCACGACGAAGTCACCGAGGAGCAGTTGAACTCCGAGGTCGCCATCATCGAGAGCGATGATGTGCTTCGCCAGACGGTGGTAGCTTGCGGGCTGCAGAATCGCAGAAGCTTTTCGGCCTGGCTGTTTGGCCGCACCGAAGACCAGAAAATTGCCAAAGCGGTGGAGCGGCTGGTTTCGAACCTCAAGGTCGAACCGCTCAGAAAAAGCGATTTGATCAACATCAGCTACACCTCGAGCAATCCCAAGCTCGCAGCGAAAGTCCTTTCGACTTTGGCGAACGGATACATTCAGAAACATCTCGAAGTCCACCGTCCGCCGGGGCAGTTGAAATTCTTCGAGCAGGAGACGGAACGATACAAACAGGACCTCGATAAGGCCGAAGATCAGCTGCGGCAGTTCGCCCAGGAAAAAGGCGGAGTGGCGCCGCTATTGGCACGAGACATCACTCTGCAGAAGCTGAACGACTTCAATGCGAGCTTGCAGCAGACGCGGGCCGACATGGCTTCCGCACAGAAGCGCATTCAGGATTTGGAAAAGCAATCGGGCAGCACGCCGGATCGCATCACCACGCAAGTCCGGGAATCGGACGACGCCACGGTTCTGCAACAGCTTAAGAGCGCACTGCTTACTTTGGAACTGAAGCGCACCGAGTTGCTGACCAAGTATCAGCCGGGATATCGCCTGGTGCAGGAAGTTGACAAGGAAATCGCCGATACGCGCGCGTCGATCGCTGACGAAGAGAGCAAGCCATTGCGCGACAAGGTCATGGACCAGAATCCCACCTATGGCTGGATTGGGACTGAATTAGCTAAGGCCAAGGCCGATTACAGCGGGTTGCAAGCTCGCGAAGCCGCCACGCAGGCGATTGTGGGCATGTACCAGGAGAACGCGCGGCAACTGGAACAGAAAGATCTTACGCAGCGCGACTTGGCTCGAACCGCCAAAGCCAACGAAGATAACTACCTGCTGTATCTCCACAAGCGCGAGGAAGCGCGCATGGCGGATGCTCTGGACGAGCAACGTATTTTGAACGTCTCCATAGTGGAGAATCCCACAGTGCCTTCGCTGCCGACGGGCGATCGTTGGAAGTACGGTCTCGTGGGTATTCTCCTCGCCGCGACTCTAAGCGCGGGCGTGGTCTTTACCATCGAATATCTCGATCCGTCGTTGCGGACCCCGTCCGAGGTTATGTCGGAACTGAATATTCCGGTGCTGGCGGCGGTTCCACAGAGAAG
>JBAPOI010000031.1:0-2874 GCA_049279555.1 Candidatus Sulfotelmatobacter sp. | reverse complement strand
GAGTTTGTACTGAGCAACAGCGACATATCCAAAACGGCGGAAATATCAGCTTCGAAGACAAACAAACGCATCGTTTGCGTTCGCATGTCTTCGCAAGATCTCTGACATTGTGAAGGCGGGGTTAGCCGGTTCGCACAACCGGTTGATCTACAATACGACACTCAAGACTGATCGCATGGAATTCCATTCCAAAGCGAATGTCCGGTGTATGGGGACGTCCCATACGCTGGCTTTGTTTCTGGACATGGAACGAATGCTGAGCGATCAAGCGTTAAAGCAAGGGCATCTGGGGGATGCCTTGGCGCACACAGGCGATGAAGGACGTAGCACGCTGCGATAAGCTGCGGTGAGGGGCGAGCACCCTTTGACCCGCAGATTTCCGAATGGGGAAACCCAATCCGCAAGGATTATCTGTCACTGAATACATAGGTGAGAGAAGCGAACGCAGGGAACTGAAACATCTCAGTACCTGTAGGAAAGGACATCAATTGAGACTCCGTTAGTAGTGGCGAGCGAACGCGGACCAGGCCAGTGGCCTTCGTCTAACAACCGGAACGACTTGGAAAAGTCGGCCATAGCGGGTGATAGCCCCGTACGGGTAAAAAAGATGAAGGTCCTCGAGTAAGGCGGGACACGTGAAATCCTGTCTGAACATGGGGGGCCCACCCTCCAAGCCTAAGTACTCGTGTGTGACCGATAGCGAACTAGTACCGTGAGGGAAAGGTGAAAAGCACCCCGGCGAGGGGAGTGAAAGAGACCTGAAACCGGATGCCTACAAACAGATGGAGCGGGCTCACCAAAGGTGAGCGGCTTTGTCGACCTTGCTTTAAAACGCAGATGTGTCGTCAACGTGATCAACCGGGCAACCGGAGGATCGCGCGATGATGCATGTGTTTTTTATAGTGAGGCGATGATGGGACTCTCTTTTGGCGAGCCCGTGACATCGTACCTTTTGTATAATGGGTCAGCGAGTTCGTCTGTCTAGCAAGCTTAAGCCGCAAGGCGGAGGCGCAGGGAAACCGAGTCTGAATAGGGCGACTGAGTTAGACGGATGAGACCCGAAAGCAAGTGATCTAGCCATGACCAGGTTGAAGGTGCAGTAACATGCACTGGAGGACCGAACCCACGCCTGTTGAAAAAGTCGGGGATGAGTTGTGGCTAGGGGTGAAAGGCCAATCAAACTTGCAGATAGCTGGTTCTCTGCGAAAGCTATTTAGGTAGCGCGTCATGTATCACCATCGGGGGTAGAGCACTGGATGGGCTAGGGGGCTTCACCGCTTACCAAACCTAACCAAACTCCGAATACCGATGAGTGCTGAGCATGGCAGACACACGGCGGGTGCTAACGTCCGTCGTGAAGAGGGATAAAAACCCTGACCTACAGCTAAGGCCCCCAATTCGTGGCTAAGTGGGAAAGGATGTGAGGTTCCCAAAACAATCAGGATGTTGGCTTAGAAGCAGCCATCATTTAAAGAAAGCGTAACAGCTCACTGGTCTAAACAAGGAACTTTGCGCCGAAGATGTAACGGGGCTCAAGCCACGAGCCGAAGCTTAGGATTCACCGCAAGGTGAATGGTAGCAGAGTGTTCCGTATGCCTGCGAAGGGTGAGCGTGAGCGAGCCTGGAGGTATCGGAAGTAAGAATGCTGACATGAGTAGCGACTAAGAGGGTGAGAGACCCTCTCGCCGGAAGTCCAAGGGTTCCTGCGTCAAGTTAATCTGCGCAGGGTTAGCCGGCCCCTAAGGCCAGGCCGAAAGGCGTAGCCGATGGGAAGGAGGTCAACATTCCTCCGCCAGCGGGCAGTGACGGATCATGCAACTTGTTCGGACTTAATGGATTGTCCGGGCCGGGAAGTGGTCCCAGGAAATAGCTCCCGCATAGACCGTACCCCAAACCGACACAGGTGGACTAGCAGAGTATGCTTAGGCGCTTGAGAGAAGTGTGCTGAAGGAACTAGGCAAATTGCCCTCGTAACTTCGGAAGAAGAGGGCCTGATTTCTACGCAAGTAGAGATCAGGGGCACAAAGCAGGGGGTGGCGACTGTTTATTAAAAACACAGGTCCATGCGAAATCCAAAGATGACGTATATGGGCTGACGCCTGCCCGGTGCCGGAAGGTTAAGGAGAGGGCTGCAAGGCTTGAACCGAAGCCCCGGTAAACGGCGGCCGTAACTATAACGGTCCTAAGGTAGCGAAATTCCTTGTCGGGTAAGTTCCGACCTGCACGAAAGGCGTAACGACTTCCCCACTGTCTCCAGCACATGCTCAGCGAAATTGAACTCCCCGTGAAGATGCGGGGTTCCCGCGGTCAGACGGAAAGACCCCGTGCACCTTTACTGCAACTTTGCACTGGCATTAGGACTGTGATGCGTAGGATAGGTGGAAGGCTTCGAAGTTCGGGTTCCGGCTCGGATGGAGCCAACCGTGAAATACCACCCTTTGCGATCCTGATGTCTAACCGCGGCCTCGAAACGAGGTTCGGGACCATGCATGGTGGGCAGTTTGACTGGGGCGGTCGCCTCCCAAAGAGTAACGGAGGCGCGCGATGGTAGGCTCAGACCGGTCGGAAATCGGTTGTTGAGTGCAATGGCAAAAGCCTGCCTGACTGCAAGGCCGACGGGCCAAGCAGAGTCGAAAGACGGTCATAGTGATCCGGTGATCCCGCGTGGAAGGGTCATCGCTCAACGGATAAAAGGTACGCCGGGGATAACAGGCTGATCGCGCCCAAGAGTCCATATCGACGGCGCGGTTTGGCACCTCGATGTCGGCTCATCGCATCCTGGGGCTGGAGCAGGTCCCAAGGGTATGGCTGTTCGCCATTTAAAGCGGTACGTGAGCTGGGTTTAGAACGTCGTGAGACAGTTCGGTCCCTATC
>JBAPOI010000030.1:0-5069 GCA_049279555.1 Candidatus Sulfotelmatobacter sp. | reverse complement strand
CCAAACACGATATTCACGGCTGGGTAAGATTGCTTGATCCGCTTGGCTAGTGCTACGGAGGCCAGCGACTGCGCAAACGTCGTCGTGAATCCAACCGCAAGATACTATGACCAGTCCACACGTTCCATGCAGTCGTCGATAAACCAGGGCACATCGACATGAGCAATCCGAGAGCACAATTCGTCTGATCTGCTAACGCTTTCTCGAAGGTGTTCCAGCAGGTCCTGAGCGAGTTTGTTGGAGAGCAGATCGTCCCATGAGTTTTTCATCTCCCCTAACTCTGCAGGCCCGAACAAATGCTGAGCGAAGAACCACTCGGTCGGGGCAAACGAGAAGTCCGATATCCGCTCATATACCTGGACGCCGATTCGTTCGGCGAAATGCATATTCAATAGTTGTAGTTCAACTGAAAAGTTCGCCGCCCGGACAGATTCTTTCAAAGTTGCCAACGCCAGCGACGGTCGGAGGACTGAGCCCCAAGGCATGCAGACAAGTGCAATATCTCTCTTGCCTTGAAGTTGTCTGCTTTCGGATATCCCTATCCCGTCACTCCTGACGAGTTCATTGACAGGCATCATTTCACCTCGGCGCTCATTAGCAGTGAGCGCCGCCAATCTTACGCAATGATATTGCATTTAGGCAACGCGATTCATGAGCTAACACCTTTCCACCTAGTAACCGTATTCGTATCTGCGTACTGCAACGGGCTGCTTTATGTCTGTCGGTCATTCTGATGAAACGTTTTGTAGGTTGACGACCAAACCAGGAGGTTGTAGTTTGTCGTGCCTAGGTGGCGGTTCTGAGAGGAAGGAGTCGGAATATGAGCGGTAGTGGAATCATCTATGTAGCCACGAGACATGATTTATTTCTCGAGGAAGCGGTAGTATCGGCCGATAGCGTAAAGCAGCTCTCGAACACTTTCCACATTACCCTGTTCACAGATCGGCCACAGCATCCTCTCTGCGGTCTCGGAGTATTCGATCATGTCGAAACGGTGGAAAGCGTGGATATTGCCGGGAGTTGGCCGAGCGGATTGTTGAACAAGGTTAAGAGTCTCGCGCAATCGCCTTACGATCACACTCTCTATCTGGATACGGACACAACGGTCCTCACGAGTGAACTCTCTTTGCTGTTTGAGCTGGCTGATTCTTTCGACGTTGGTATGGCCGAGGCCTTGGTTGATGACAGCTTTTCGCGCAAATATTTCGCCCGTCCGCTGTTCAACACGGGAGTGATTTTATACCGAAAGAACTCTCGAACGATTCGCTGGCTGGCGGAATGGACTGCGCGTTCCGAACGAAACTGTCGAGTCACCCGGCAGGTACCCCTTCCCCCCACACCCGACCTCAGGCATGTCGCGGATCCTCGTCTCCGCCGTAAGCTTCTGGGAAATGATCAGATTAGTCTTGCACCGTTACTTAGCCCGGAAATCAACCGCTGCGGCTTGAGGGTTGTGACCCTCGATTATTCGTGGAACCATCGCGGTTCGACGCTCTTAGAACGCAACCGTAGCCCTATTCGCATCCGCCACTGGCCGCGGGAATCGAAGGCGGTTCAGGCGCAAAACTTGGGCGCGGCGATTCACAGGGCCTCGATGCAGGCGCGATCCGGAGATGGAATGCGCGATTTGTTCGTGTCAGAAAACGATTTAAAGCCAGGATAAATTTGCGACAAGTACTTTTGCAGTTCCCTAATCGAGTGATGTGACACCAGCCACTCGCGTGCCCTACGTCCAGTGGTCTCTCGCAATTGAGGTGTCACAAGAAGTCTTTTGCAATATTCGGCGAACCGCAATGGCGTATTCGCAATGAAGATCTCCGCCCCGTGGCGTACGTTCAGACCGTCGCTGCCCGGCCCAGTCGTGACAACAGCCTTAGCATAGGCGAACGCTTCCAGTATTTTAACCCGCGTGCCACCACCCACACGCAAGGGCGCAATAACTACATCAGCGACCCGGTAAAACGGTCCCAAATCTTCGACCTCTCCCGTAACATGCACTTCTGGATGCGATCCCAAGCACCGGACCTCTTTTGTCGGCCGAGCGCCGACGATCAACACGCGGAACGGAAGTGGTGAGAGCTGCCTTCGGAGTAGCGGTAGTACGGACAAACAGAAGTAGATCGCCGCATCCGCGTTAGGGTAATAATCCATAGTTCCAACAAACAACAATGTTAAAAGACGGGTTAAGTAGGGTGCACCTAAAAGTCCCGGCCTCGTTTCGATACAGTTTGGTAACAAACGAAAGTGGCTGCACCCGTGCTGTGCCGCAATGGCTCGCCGGTCATTCTCGTTACTTAACAGGATTGAGTCGAACCGTCCGAGTATTGACTGTTCGAGGTGCCTGAAATGTGTTGCCGTGTTTTGTTCCAGCACGGCCCGAAGCGAATCGCCTTGGGACGCAGCAAGGCGAGCAAAGCTGGCCCTCGTCAATGATTCATAATCGTCTAAGTCCAGCGTACGGCGGGCATTTACGTTTGAGTCGCCATAGAGGTATCGGTTGGCGAACGGTACGGTTGCGAGGCGACATACATGTATTACATTGAATGCTTTAGTAAGGTATGGCCATTGGTGCAGATCTGCTGAGGGAGCACAGATACTGGCCAACGAGCACCATGCCTTCGCAAACGTTAAATCGTTGTGAAAGCGTCGCCTTCTGTAAAGATCAATAACGAGAAGAGAGACTTGGTGGTCATGACTAAGGGCCTCAAGAGTCGCCGCGACTCGCATGGAAGTCCCATGCCCGCTCGGAGAGGGCACTACTGGACTGATTAACAACAGCTGTTTAGGCAGCAGCATAGGTCTACTGAACAGGCGAAATGTAGCACTGGGCAAGCTCCAATCGTGCCTGCGCCCTTATGTCCGGCGCTTTCGCCGCGCTTGCAATAGGTCACAACAGCCTCGACGCGTATTGGCAGAATGTTGGAACGCAAGCTAGCAAGTCGCAGAGAAGCATACAGTCGCGCACGCGGCAGGAGGCGGTATTTAGTATCTGGCATAGCCTCTTGAATAGGAATGCGGAGGGGTGAACGCCCGACTTCGGACTAATGCCTCTCGGCGGCAAAAGATTCGCGGAAATCACTCGTCCAGTCAATGTTCAACGCCTTCCGTAAGGTCGGGTTATCCAGCCGGCGCGTCCACTTTGGCAAGTCGCGGAAAATCTCCAGCAAATGTGCGGAGTAGTTCGTATGGTTCACGAAATTGAAGGACAGACTAATCGAGGGTGCTAAAGAAGTTACAGTATGCTTCCACCCTTGAGGAAATACGATCATGTCACCGGCATTCACCACAGCCTCATACACACCATTTCTGCTTGACCCGGAAGCATACTCATCATCTGCGTCAGGAGCTTCGAACACAAAGCGTTTGCTGCCACAAAGTTGTGCCAGCCACGCATGAGTCCCGAAAAGATCCACATGGTCTGGAGTAACAGTCCCGGCCGGACCGATCAGAAGAACCCCAAATTCGCGCAAATACCAGTCGTATACGTCATCGCCAAGATGAGAGTAGAGGTTGTCGCATTCCTCGGGCCAGTTGAAATCGCTCAGCAAGCTGGAATCACGGCAAAACGGCTGAAACCCGAAATAGAGCGGAAAGCCCGAAACGCGTTCTCCAAGGACAGACGGGTTCTCACAAAATCTCATAAACATACGAAAGCTCAGGCGGAACGCCTTCTCCGGCGTGAACAACTGGTCCATGGCGACGACCTGTGTGTCGCCGAACAGAGTGGCGAGGGAACCGAAGGTCCATTTGCCGAGAGCTGGCCATTTGGTGATGACATTCGTCAAGATCACCGGCCTGCCAGGTGAAGTTAGGTACTCCTGTTCGAATGCGACGCGGCCCGGCGCCAGTATTCTTTCTATCGAGAGCCTTTCGCCCAAATTCGAAATTGATGTATCCATGTCTACCGCGCCTCTCTTCTTGTCAGGCTGCATGTCTTTCTCGCGATTGCAAGGCCGCTTCTTCAATCGCAAAGAGTGCCTCGGTCGTATCGTTGGGCAAGGTGGTTGTACCCAGTTCCCGAACCAGTTCCGTAGCTGGCCTGGCGATGAAGCCCTTGAGTGAGCGATCACAGAGAGCACGCGCGCGGTCTTCGGGTACGCTCGATGCCAATGGCCAATTCAGCCACATTTGATAGAGGCCCCACCAAACGAAACATGCTTCCACAAACTGATGGCAAGTAAGTAAGTTGCCGGTCCAGGGGGACTTGTGCGCGGAGGACGCTGGCAAGCCCGGAGTCAGATCGTGCCGGACCACTTCAAACATCGCGATAGCATGGTGAATATTCTCATGCACAATCGCTTCGATCATCTGGGCGTCATCTGCCTTGGACCGCCATGGATTCACTATCAGCATGGTGCCGGGATATTCGGTAAAACTGCCAAAGAGGTTAAAGTGCGGGCGATCTGGCCGGAAGCGAACTGCGATCCGGAATGTTAGATCCTTAACGAACGCAAACACCGCAGGAAAAGCTCGCTGTAATTTCGTGAGCGCCGAATTGATGCGCTGGTATTCGGTTTCTTGACGTCGAGTTGGTACCGACGCCAAAGACTGAAACTCACCCGGAAGTTCAAAGAATGACTCGAAGTCGATGGTGACGCCATCGATACTTAAATGGGTCTGAATGTGATTCGACTCATCGGAATCGTTCGCGGCTGATGACTGTTGGTTGAGTCTTCTCGCTCTGTGGCTGAAGAATTCCGATAACATTTCTTGTCTCGTGGTAACGTGAGGGGTATCTTGTGTCAAAGCCCAAAGTACTCGCGGACAGAAGAGAATTACCGCCAATTCCTCATCCCTGAAACTCCGAAAAGCGTCAGCAATCTCCTTATCCTGCTCTATAAAAGATGCTGCCTTATCTTTCAGATATCTGACATAGTCTGTCTTCCAAACCAACGGACATCTGAGAGTTGAATCAGACCATCTGAGGTATTGCACGAAATTGTTCAAATCATTCATCATTCCGAAAGCCTCGAACTCTTCTTGTACATTTTCTGGTGCTCGTTAGGTCCGTCGATCTAGTGGCCCGGCTGAGACGCGCCAATCGAGCCGACTTTGTCCGTGCACAATAC
>JBAPOI010000029.1:0-6614 GCA_049279555.1 Candidatus Sulfotelmatobacter sp. | reverse complement strand
GAAAATTCCTCTGAGAGGCGTGAAGGAAACGCCACGCCGGGCCGTAATCAATTACTACGATGACGTGCTGGCGTCGAATTAGAAGCAAATGAAAAAGGGAGCATTGTGCTCCCTCAAATTCCCCAGTTTTTCCGAGATGCAGTTTTACTTGCTGGAAGCGTCAGCCTGCATACCGTGGCCGGCATCCGTCAGCTCAAGAGCGAATTTCTTCCCCTGAAAGCGCAGACCAGAAAGCGAGTTGGGGCCGCTGTCATTCCGATGCGTCAAGGCAGCATCGCTGGCCGATGGCGATTGCAGATCCACCACATGCGCCGTCGCCGTCGCCACAACATTCTTGCCTTGCAGAATGCTGATCTCTACGTTTGGGCCGCTGCCTTCCCACTGAACCTTGTATTCTCCGGGTTTCAGTGTGGTTCCATTCAGCGTGACCGGGTTGCTGAGTTGCAAATTGCCTTTGCTCGCAGCAAAGGCGCTTGAGGCCAACATCAAAGCCAACCCCAGTACGAGAATCTTCACTAATTGACTCTTAGAAACTGTCGCGAACTTCATGATTGCTCCTTTTTTCTTCTCCGAATTTCGTCAGAGAACGGTTGGGGCGGCTCCGGTTCGCGACTTCCGCGAGAAAACAGTTGTGTTTTGCCGCGAATCGCCTACAATTCACCCGCTGGGGTTCAGCAGACAAGCCGCTAGGCCTGCCGCGCTGTGCATGGGGTTTTCTCACCAGGGCCGCCAAACCGAAAGTGAGAAAATCCCTAACCCCGCAAAGTTCCGCGGTTACTGCAACGATCCAGTAGCTTCTATTTCCGGCTGCGTCCTTGCAATTCTCTTGCCGACGTTGCGCAGCCCGCAACCCGTTGAAATTGGTAGACAGATTTCGTCTTAATCGCAAACAAATCATTGATTGATGTCCGTCTCCGAACTCCGCTGTTCGATAGCGAACACTGATTACTACGTGCCGTCCCTGGGTAAAGTTCCATGACTCTAAGCTGACTTTGTAAAGTTCCAATCACGCTGGTTGGACGTGGCCTCGGCATCTCCGTTAGCAAGAGACTAAGCCAACATCGGCGGACATTCGCAGGCCATGAGTGATTCTGGAACAATCTTTGGTGTTCTGTTTTGTTACCAGAGCGAGCGCAAAGGATGTGCCGCTCAATTTGGAGTGAGGAAGCGATTAGAAAAATAGAATGGAAACGGGGCCGGCAGTTCTGAGCGGCCCTTTCATCAATTAGCGCGTGCAGATTACTTCTGTGCTTTTAGTCTGCGTCGCCGTGCTGCCGGTCCACTGACCAGATGCTGGCCTGATCTTTTTCGAACGGATAGACGTGAACCATCCAGTTGAAGATCACTGGGTGAAACGTTCCTCCCGCGGCATCGCATGCCTCTTGTGTAGTGATCGATCCTTTTAATCCAAACTGTGGATGCGACGCCAGGTATTCACCCTTTCGTCCGGCAGGCGCGGTGCAGAAATTCACGTGCTCGTGCCATTGGGCGATGCTTAGTGGAATGCGCTGGTCGAGTTCATCCTCACCGAACCTCTTGGGCGCGGTGTACATTACGCCAATCAGCTTGTAATCATCGCCATGCTTTTCGTAGAGCAGCGAGGTGGGATGTTCAGGATTGAAGCTAAAAGCGGCCTCAAACCCATATTGATAATTAGTGAAGTGATACATTTTTTGCGGAATGTTGGGAAGGAATATCTTATAGCCGTCATTCAAAGCCACGTGGTAGTCGAGATATTTCTCAGAAACTTTGTGCGCGCTTTCCGCAATCTGCTCCGCCCGCTCGGCATCGCCCGGTTTCGGTTGCCGTATCGCCGTCATCTTCATGTGCGGACCCATGTCCATGTGCCCCTCCATGGAATGCACCGCATGAGCGCCGGCGTCGCTATCGCTGTCTGCTCTATCCGGGCCCGCTTTATCCGAGCCTATGGACATGCCCTTCATGTTCGACACGTCGTGCCTCGACATATCCATGCCGGGCATGCTCTGCTGGGAATTGGCGGGCGCGCTGGGCGTTGCCTGCTGCTGACTCCAGATCACGCCGCCCGATAGAAAAAGCGAAAGCAAAATGACGATATGGTCACGCATGACAGTTCTCCTCGAATAATGGTAACCCTGCCGCAGCGGCATTGTTTCTGCAAGCCGAGTTACAAAATATTACAGAGGTAACCGCTTGCAGCAACTAGCTGCCGTGTCGACAGCGCCGCGATCAGCCTTTTCTTACTGTAAAGGCTCGGAGACATGCTCGTGAACCGTAACCCACTTGCCGTCCTGGCTTTCGAGAACTGCTGTCCAGCGGAAGGTCGCCATCTCGACTTTTCCGGCGGTTGTAGTCATCTCGCTTTTCACGGTCGAGGTGACCCATACCAAGTCTCCGTGGGGATGGATGGCTAGGTCATCATTGAGCGTGAACTTGGCGCTCTTGTAACCAGCGAGCAGGGCCTTCACTCCCTTTTCATATTCTTCCCAACTCCCGTACTTCAAAGGCGCGAGATCGAAGAAAGTGTGCGGGCCACTCGCATAGTACTTCGCCACATTCGCGGGATCGAGCATCGCCCAGCCATCCCAGACTTTCTGCAAGTAAGCTTTGTCGGGAGCGGCAGGGGAGCTAGATTTTTTCGAAGCAGCCTTCGGCTGCGCAAAGCTGAACAGGGTGAGGCTGAGTAGGCACAGCAAAACGGCAGACAATCGCTTCATTCTGAGTATCCTCGGTTGGTTTAGTCCCATGTCATCAGGGAGGCCGCCGGGAATTCTCGCATAGAGGTCACCGAAGTGCAAAGTTCCGCAAACCCTAGCGTCGCCGTTGACGAAATGATTATGTGTGGGGACAGCCGCCCTCGGCTGTCCGGTCGAGCGAAGCTCGATGCCTCTTTCGCCTAGAGCAGCGAAGATAAGACACCAACCACGACAACAGCACATTGACCGATTTCCACAACACACGCTAAAATGGTTGAGTTTGCCTGTACTCGCCGGCCCGTTCTGGGCAGGCTCGCCCTGGCTGCTGAAACGCCGCGGGGGAAACACAGCAAGCAGAGACAGTTCAGCAGGTCGAGGTTGCGCCCGTGTGCGCGCATGGCCCGGTTTCAAAGGCTGAACTTTCACGATATTTTGACGGAGGCAGGCGTATGTACGCGGTTATCCGCGCTGGCGGTAAGCAATACCGGGTGGCGCCCGGGGACGTGATTCGAGTCGAGAAAATGGCCACGGGCACCGATGGCCAGGTGGAGTTTCCCGAAATTCTGGCCGTGTCGGGCGGCGAAGGTCAAATCGGCAAGCCGCAAGCGGAAGCGCGTGTGGTCGGTCACGTTGTCGAAGAAGGTCGCGGCGAAAAAATCCTGGTCTTCCACTACAAGCGCAAGAAGCAGTACAAGAAGCTGCGCGGCCACCGGCAGGCATTCACCGCCGTGCGCATCAGCGAGATTGCCTTTGACGGCCAAAGCTTCAAGGCCCCCGAGCTGGCAAAGAAACAGCCCAAGCCGAAGAAGGCTGCCGCTATAGAAGAACACGAGACCGAGCATGAGCATAAGTCCGAAGCCAAGACGGCCAAGGGCCATGCCAAGAAGAAAGCCGCTCCTAAGAAATCTGCGACCAAGAAGTCAGCAGCAAAAAAGAAGAAGTAAAACCGGACAACTCAATCTCCGATGCGATTTCGCTAAGGACTGAGAAACGAGAACTGAGAACTGACTCATGGCACATAAAAAAGGACAAGGCACATCACGAAACGGCCGCGACTCGAACGCGCAGCGGCTGGGCTTCAAGGCATTCGGCGGACAGATCGTTCCCGGAGGCACTATCATCGTGCGGCAGCGCGGCACCCGCGTAAAACCTGGGCTGAACGTCGGCCGCGGCAAAGACGATACGCTCTTCGCCAAGATTACGGGCCGCATCAAGTTCCTGAACAAGGGCTCGATGGGCAAGTTCGTGATGGTCGAGCCGATGGAAGTCACAGAATAGTTCGCTTCCGTACGCGAATCGAGCGTTGCGTTTTCATAAGCCGCGGCCTGCTGTCGAGCGCCGCTCCCAGCCTCGCCTTCGGGACGAGGCTTTTGTTTTTCCTATCCAGCCATGTTCATCGACGAAGCTAAAATTCGCGTCAAAGCCGGCGACGGCGGCAACGGCTGCATGGCCTTCCGCCGCGAAAAATATGTTCCGCGCGGCGGCCCTTCGGGCGGCGATGGGGGCAAGGGCGGCGATGTCGTCATGGAATCCAGCGAGCGCCACAACACGCTGGTGCACTTCCGTTTCAATCCCGAATACAAAGCAGAGCGCGGACGCCACGGCGAAGGCTCGAACAAAACCGGCCGCGAAGGCGCTGACGTTCTTCTGAAAGTTCCCGTCGGGACGATCGTTTACGATGAAGAAACCGGCGAAAAGGTCTTCGATTTTTCCGCGCCCGATCAGCATATGGTGATTGCTCGCGGCGGGCGCGGAGGACGCGGCAACGCACGCTTTGCAACTTCGGTGCATCAGGCTCCGCGCGAGCACGAGCCCGGTCGTCCTGGCGAAGAGCACAACTATCGCCTTGAACTAAAGCTGCTCGCAGATGTGGGCCTGGTCGGCTATCCGAACGTGGGCAAGTCGACGCTGATTTCCCGCATCTCCGCAGCCCGTCCAAAGATTGCCGACTATCCCTTTACCACGCTCGAACCGAATCTCGGAGTCGTCGCCGTCGGCGATCCACGGGACGAAGTGAGCTTCGTGGTCGCCGACATTCCCGGCCTGATTGAAGGTGCGCACACCGGCGCGGGCCTGGGCACGCAGTTTCTGCGCCATATCGAACGCACGCGCCTGCTGGTTCATCTTGTCGACGTGTCGGACGCGAGCGGGCGTCCCGACGTCGTCAAAGATGTCGAAGTGATTCGCGGCGAACTGGCCAACTTCGGCGCTCAGCTGGAAGAAAAACCGATGATCATGGTCGCGTCGAAAATCGACGTTGCCAATAAAGACAAAGTTTCTGCACTCAAGCGTTACTGCAAGAAGCACAAGATGAAGCTCTACGAAATTTCAGCCGTGACCGGCAAAGGCGTCGAAGAGCTGAAATTTGCTATCGCAAAAGAAGTTGAAGCTCTGCGAGAGCAGGCGCTGCAGCAAGCCGAAGCTGCCGATGGCCACGGCGTCTGATCTCTCAAAGGCTAAAGTCCGCATGTTGATTGGCTTTAGACGCACGGCTGAAGTCGTAACCCCTTCAAAACACGCGAGCCGGCCGCCTCAAACCTACGCTCGCGGCAACTGCGATCCGTGCTGAAAGTGATATTGCAGAATCCTCGCTGCCAGCGCGGGAGGCATTTCGTTGTGATCGGAATGCACCGTGCGCACGACTTCTCCACGGCAAACAACCTCAGTCGGCGAAAGCCCGGCAATCTCCGGCGGAAGCACCAGGTTAATTTCCAGCACGACGTTTGGCTGCAAGAGATCCTCGGCTTGAAACAGCAAACCGGAGCGACTGATATTTCTGGTTTCGCCCGCATGCCATTTCTCTTCGTCGAGGCGGCGGTATTTCAAGGGCAGGTGAAGCTGAAAGCGTTGTGCGCGCGACAAGGTCGATGGATCGCGTCCTTGCACCGCCGAAGCATGAACGGTTTGAACTGGCATGGCAACCTCGCGGGGGATTGGGGTGGAATCCAGCACTTCGCGAACTTTGTTTTTCAGGTCACGAAGGGTAAAAGGTTTCTGGAGCAGGCGAACGCCCGCGTCCAGCGTGCCATTGTGCCCGATCACATTTTCGGTGTAACCGGACATGTAAAGCACTTTCGTGTTGGGGCGAATTTCAGAAATGCGCCGTGCTACCTCGCGGCCGTTCATTCCGGGCATGATCACGTCGGTGAGCAGGAGATGAATCACTCCGTCATGCGCCACGGCAACTTGGATCGCGACCGCTCCATCGGCAGCTTCAATTACGCGATAACCTTGTTTTTCGAGGAACTGACGCGCCAAATATCGCAGGTTCGCTTCATCTTCCACCAGCAGGATGGTCTCAGTTCCCATCTCGGCCGCAGCATTTTCCGCGGGCGCCGAGGCCACCTGCGCAACGCTGTCCGCATGTTCGGGCACGCGGGGCAAATAAATCTTGAAGGTCGTCCCTCTGTTTAACTCGCTGTAAACCCAAATGTACCCACCGCTCTGCTTGATGATGCCGTACACCGTGGATAGGCCCAGCCCGGTCCCCTTCATTCCCTTCGTAGTGAAGAAAGGCTCGAAGATGTGCGACTGAGTTTCCGCATCCATTCCCGCGCCGGTGTCGCTGATGGCGAGCATCACGTAGTCTCCTGGCTTCAGTGGCGTACGAAAACGTGCATAATCTTCGTCGAGCAAAACGTTCGAGGTTTCGATCGTCAACTTCCCGCCTGAGGGCATGGCGTCGCGCGCGTTCACTGCGAGGTTCATGATGACCTGCTCGATCTGCCCAGCATCGGCGCGCACCGCACCCAGCGCAGCTCCTGGGACCATTACCAAATCGATGTCCTCGCCGATCACTCGCGTGAGCATCTTAAAGTTCTCTGTGACAACGGCATTCAAGTCGAGAATCTTCGGCGCCAGCATCTGCTTGCGGCTGAACGCGAGCAGTTGCCGCGTGAGTGAGGAAGCGCGTTCTGCCGCGCTTTTGATCTCCTGGGC
>JBAPOI010000028.1:0-1934 GCA_049279555.1 Candidatus Sulfotelmatobacter sp. | reverse complement strand
GCTTTTCCGAGAGGTTCAGAGGAACGCGTGGGCATCCGTTCGAAGCTGGGTTCGATTTAACGCTTCGGCCGGAGCGGCTCGAACAGCCGCTGCGCTGGAGATTGCCGCGCATGATTTTCGTGAACTCTATGAGTGATCTCTTTCATAAAAAAATACCAAAAGAGTTCATCGCCCGTGTTTTTGACACGATGGAAACTGCGTCATGGCATACCTTTCAGGTGCTCACGAAGCGGTCGTCCTTGATGCGCGAATTCCTGCGCGAGCGATACGGAACGCAGCGCGGGCCTTCCCACATGTGGTTCGGCGTATCTGTCGAGGATGGAACGAAAACATCCCGCATACGGCACCTTCGCGAAGCGCCCGCCGGTGTTCGCTTCCTTTCAATCGAGCCACTAATAGGGCCGGTGGGGAAACTCGACCTTGCCGAAATTGATTGGGTCATCGTAGGTGGTGAGAGCGGCCCTGGCGCGCGACCCATTAGGGAGGAATGGGTGCTGGATATCCGAGATCAATGCGAGGCGTGCGGAGTCGCGTTCTTCTTCAAACAGTGGGGAGGTCTCCGGCCGAAGTCCGGGGGCCGAAAACTTGAGGGCCGCGAGTGGAATGGCTTTCCTAAAACTCCTGCATATCTGACCGTCGCCGCGGGATGACATGGTTGCGCTTTCCGACTACGTGGGTCGTGAGCAGTCTTACGTCAAACACGTCTTTCTGGAGGGGTATCTGGACCGCCTCGTCCATAAGACCGCAAGTACATTTCCTCACATCGTGTACGTGGACGGATTTGCCGGTCCGTGGCAAAGCGCGAGTGAAAGGTTTGAAGATACTTCGTTTGGTATCGCTCTTAATGCGTTACGCCGCGCCAAGAGTTCTTGGAAAGAACGCCACCGTGATGTGAAAATGTCGGCACATCTCGTCGAGCGTGACGTTGATGCATATAAGCTGCTGGCGAAGGTAGCAGCTAGATACCCAGATGTGGAAGTAAAGACATATTCGGCTGATTTTTTGACGGTCCTTCCGGATATTCTGAGAGATACGCCGAACGATGCATTTGCATTTTTTCTAATCGATCCGAAAGGTTGGCGAATTCCGTTGCGTACGCTTTCACCAATGCTGGCTCGATCTAACTCGGAAGTGATCTTCAATTTCATGTTCGATTTTATCAATCGCGCGGCGAGCATCGATGATTCGACCGTAATCAGTGGCCTGAACGAGCTCATCCCGTACGGAAATTGGCAATCAAAGTTGAAAGAGGCTGAACGACGGGCAAATAATAGTTCGAGTGAACGCAAGGATATTTTGGTCGGCGCATTCACGGAAAGTTTGGCGCGCTTAGGAAACTATCCGTATGTGGCCGAGACGACTATTCTTCGTCCTTTGAAAGATCGTCCGCTATATTGCTTATGCTATGCGACTCGAAATCATCATGGAATATAGGTGTTTCGCGACTGCCAAGTCAAAGCTCTTGTTGAACAAGCGAAGACACGGGCTGCCACAAAGATAAAATACGCTGAGGCAAGCACTGGCCAAGGAGAATTCTTTGAATCTTTGTACGAGATTGGCCCCAATGAGCTGGCTTCTTTTCTGCAGAAAGAGCGCGCTCAAGCGAAAAACACATTGTTCGAATTGACTCCCCAAGCGCCGGACTTCGTCCGATATGAATCGCTCTGGCCCCGAGTTCTGTTGCGGCACGTAGTTAGGCTTCCCGATGTGAACAAGGTGGCGGCGGAATTGCGGGCAGATCGCAAATTGGCTTTTCCAGATTGGGAAAAGGGCAAGCGGGTACCGCAGCAACATTATAGGACGCAACGCGTTTGATTTTCCGTTGAGTTAACAGCTTGGGTCCTATCATGCTGTTCCACGCTTATCTCAGACGCGGCGTTGTCTATATCCCGACGGTGGCCAAACGGGATACGGCCGTCTACACGGATATCGAG
>JBAPOI010000027.1:0-2059 GCA_049279555.1 Candidatus Sulfotelmatobacter sp. | reverse complement strand
GGGATGCACTCGGTTTCATCACAGAACTGGCTGACCGAAGTACATTAAAGCGTCGAACGGGGGTGTCCGAGGTCCGCCATGCCATTCCTTGGAAGCGTGGAGTCGGTGGGAAATACGGTGCGACAGTCGAGTTGCCAGCGGGTTGCTATTCTGACGACACGCAATTGCGACTTTCGACATCAAGAGCGATACGGGGAGACGGTTACTTCGATGTCGAGTCTTTTGCCAAGATCGAGCTTCCAGTCTGGCTGTCGTATTCGCTCGGCGGCGGCACTTCGACGAAAGCGGCAGCATCCGGTCTGAGCCGCAGCGACGTGAACTGGTTCAGCAATTTCTACACGACCAAGTTTTCGAACTACCTCGAAGCGGGCGGGAATGGCGGCGCAATGCGTATCCAGCCGCATATTTGGGCGTCGCATGGAAAGTCCGAAGATCATCTGTTGTTGCGAGATGTAGTGCGTAATGCAGTTTGTACGCACGGCAATCCACGGGCGATTTTGGGTGCTTGTTTTCACGCCCTCTGCCTCGCTTACGCTTTGCATTCAGGAGATGTTCCAGAACCTTCCACGTGGGCTGACATCGTGCAGCGTCTATCAGTCGCATACGAGGTCATACGTGGGGATCACGACCTTAGCACCTTTTGGCTGCCCGTCTGGGAACAACGGACGAAGAACAAACTCGAAGACGCATTTCAGCAAGTTCAGAGCGAACTCAAAGACGACCTCATGATAGCTTCGGACGTCCTGAAGCAACGCGAGCAGAATGCGTACCAAGGCATTGTGAAGTCGCTGGGAGCGTTCGACTCCAAGTCACGAGGCTCAGCCACAAAGACGGCAATTCTTAGCTCGGTTCTCAGTTGGATGTTTCGGACTGAACCTATTTCTGTGGCGCTCGTTGAGGCTGTCAATGTGCTCGGTTCGGACACGGATACGATTGCGACGATGACGGGTGCAATCATGGGCGCAGTCAGTAATGCTGAGCCTGAAGGAGATTTATTAGACCGGCAGTACATCAAAGACGAGGCAATTCGGCTGTTTGAAATTGGCAATGGCGACAGACAGCAAAAGAGCTTCAAGTACCCCGATCTGATGAAGTGGCGCCCTCCGAAGACAATGATGGATGCTGTGGGTTACGCTCACGAAACAGTTGCCGTCTTAGGTCTCGGCTCCGCTCGCTCAATGGGCGACAAATGGGAAAGCCGCGGAAAAGACAGTTGTGTGTGGCAATGGCTAAAGCTGTCCTTTGGGCAAACGATACTAGCCAAGCAGCGGGGAAATCTGCCGCAGCTTTCAGACCAAACCCATCCTCCGAACAGGGATGTTGGGGGCGAAAAGCCGATGCCGACAAAACAAAGGAATTCGATGGAGGAACAAGTGGAGTTATTCGACCGAAATCGTGTTAGACGTGAGCAGGACACACCCAATCGCGGTCTGGACGAATTAACGAATGAAGCGATTAGGTCGGGATTCAATCCCGAAGTGATCGGAAAGCACGTCCTTGAACTTTCTGAGCGTCCCAATGCCATCGAATTGGGACTCGCATACGTAGCGGTTGTCGTCAAAGCGAAGAGGGCGCGGATTCAAGCGCAAGCAAAAAGCTCGTTGCGGGTAGCAGATTGAAGCGCCGTCCTTAACGGCCGGTTGCGAGCCGCATTACATCCTCCAACTGCTGACGAGGGATCACCGGGGGATTAAGTGTGCTTGGAATTCGACCGAAGATGCGCCGCATTTGCCTCTCAGTCAATTGGCGCGGATGATTCAGTTCGATAAATGTCACTTCAGTGGCGAGGAAGACGGGCCATCTGGCGATCCGCTTGCGATAGGTTGCATCCCAGAGCCGAATCACTCGAACGGGATCGTGCTCATCCATCATGCGTATCCTGACTTCGTTCGGAGGATCACCGTTTGTGAGTTCTAACGGCTTCGGCAGACTTCCCTCAACAAAGCAATTGTTGGGCAACGGCTGACCCCGGCGCTCATACCAAATCGCTGCCTCAGCGTGGGATGCGAACCGATGAACAACCCGGAGAACCGCCACCAGCCGCCAACCACTTTCACTG
>JBAPOI010000026.1:0-3766 GCA_049279555.1 Candidatus Sulfotelmatobacter sp. | reverse complement strand
TGTCAGCACCTAGCCGCCGTCCGGAAATTCGCCGGCGCCGCGCCCGTCAACACAAGATCACCACACTTCGCAAACGCCTGGCTTCGGCGCAGACCGATGCCGATCGCAACCGCGTCACGGCCAAATTGCACAAGCTGTCAATCGCGTCGCCGGGCCAACCGTTATTGAAGTAGGCTGGGGCGGCGGCAATTTGGAAAACTTCGTCCGGTTTTCTGGTCTGAGATTCTAAGATCCGCGAAGGTAACGCGAATCAGACGACACCGGCGGCGCTCTTACTTCCTTTGACGTTTGATTGTGCAGGAGGTTCCGGGTTTTCTTCCGGACCGAGGACTTCCTGATATACCTCCCTGATGCGGAGGACGGATTTCTCCCAGGAAAATTTTGCCGCCTGCCGGTAGCTGCGTTCTTTCATCTTCTCGCGGAGAGGCTGATCCATCAGCACCCGGTATAGAGCTCTCATGATTTCGAAAACGTTTTCGGGGTGAACCAGTACTGCGGCGTTTCCTACCACTTCAGGCAGGGAAGTAACATTTGAGGTCACGACGGGCGTGCCGTGGGCCATCGCCTCTAACGGCGGCAAACCAAACCCTTCATACAACGACGGGAAAACGAAAATCTTGGCGGCGTCGTAAAACGTCCGCAAGACCTCGATCGGCACAAAGCCCAGGAACCGTACGTCGTTCTGCACGCCGCTTCGGATCACTGTGCGCCGCAGGTCCGGATTACCGGAAACGTCATCCCCAATAATGATGAGTTTGAGATCGGGAAACGCATGATCTTTCTGCAATTCGGTTTTCAACGCCGAGAACGCCTCAATCATGCGCACGACATTCTTGTGCGGACTGATTCTTCCCGCATAAAGCAGAAAGGGATACGTCACCTGATAGCGCTCGGCAATCAACTGCCGGTCGGCGGCGCTCGCGGGCCCGTGAAGCAGCCTCTCGTCGATGGCGTTGTAAACCACCTCGATGCGGCCCGCAGGTATTGCAAAAAGCTTTTCGATTTCAATCTTGGTGAAGTTCGAAACCGCGAGAATGCGTGCCGCTCCGCGCAATACCCGCTTGGTCAACTGGAAGTGCATCGATCTCCAGAATCCCGTTTGCTCGCGCGCCCGCGAGAGATGCTCCAGAATGTCGTGCACCGTCATCACGTAAGGGCAGGGCAGCATGCGGGGGATGGAGAATAAATTCGGAATATGCACCAGATCGCATCCGAGCCGCTCGACCGTCGTCCGGAATTCCCAAAAACCCATGGCGGAGCGCTCCGGTTCGGCCAACGGGACGGCGTGGAAGTTAGAGGGAAGAGAACCGATTTCCTTAACTTTGTCGGGAGGTCCGATGAGAAAGTACGTGGTCTCGTGGTCAAGCCGTCCCAGCGTGCGCACTACATTGCGAATGTAGGTGCCCACACCGAACTCGGTCATCCGCCGGATGTCGATGGCGATCTTCAACAACCGCATTAAATCACACTCGGACGCTACGAATGCATCCGCCGTTGGTGTGCCATTCGTTTCGAGAGCAGGTGAGCAAGTGCGCGTGAGCAATGCCCGTGGTTTAGTACTAAAGTTGGGAGTAAGGATAGATCTCTATTTCCACAGAAAGCCCCTTGACAACGCGGAACTGCTAAGCTAGATTTTCAGCGTTATCGGGCCGAACCCTACCCTAAGTAGTTTCAAAAAATCCAACCTACTAAATAACCGTGCCTTTCGATTAGGCACCTTTGCCTATTTTCTATCTAGGAGGACCACTCCAATGCCAGCGTTTCGACTCTCCCACGTCTTGCGGATCGCGTTCTACATCCTCGTAACTTCAGCCATATTTTCTTCCCAGGCATACGCACAGAATCGTCCCGCTGGCCAGATCAAGATCGGACGGATCAAGGCAGTGTCGGGCCGAGTGCCTCCGGGGTCCCCGCCCCAGGATCAGCTCAGCTACACCGTGTTCCCGAATGTCCAGATACTGGTGGATGCTTGGGTGGAATACAACACTAGCACCTGCGCGGAAATCTCGCCTGGAAGCTGGACAGTCACGACGCCTCCTACGAATGGTGTTACGGCGACTGGAATCATATCCGGAAGTCTTGGTAACGGCGACTGCCCAGGCGATACATTTCAATTCGCTGCAATCTATTACACCTGGACGAGCACCACTCCGAATGTGACGACCGATAGCTTTGCCGCCACATGGACAAGCCCAGATTTCTCGGTGATGGATGACGTTTCCCTGACTTTGGCGTCCGCTCAGATCACCAAGGCCGACTTGGTCAAGGCTGAAGTCGACGTTACCTTAACCGGACCAGGACTCTCCGGCGTGCTCACTCTCGCGGTGAATGGCATTTCCAATACGTATACGGTCAACGCAAATGGTGGGACTGCGCTCGGCCCCGGCCAAACCAAGGTGCAGCTTGTGCGGCCTCAAATCGTTCAGGACACTTATTCGACGATTACAGCAACGTGGAATGTGTCGACACCTGTGACAAACACCTTCAATCTCTTGCCGACCTGGTATGTAAGTGGACTAACCCAGAACACGGTGTACATCAAGGTGTATGAGAGCGCCTGCTCGGGCACTCCTACGGCCGGCTATTGGACGTTTGACCAGAACAGTTGCGTTTTCACTCCAGTTAATTTAATTCCGCTGTTTGCTTCTCAGACATATCTCAACGGAACCGGGTTGACACTCGACGGCACGCTGGTTCATCAGAATCCCGGCCTATGCAAAAAGCAGCTTCCCAAAGGCGCAACAAAACAGAATACGTTCTACACAATTTCATCGGTAACAGGAGCCTGTGGCGCAATGGCGAGCAATGAGGTTGCCGTTTATCCTAATCCCAGCTCCGTGGCCGATCCCTATTCGTGCAGCGACCAGCTGTTATATGTCACCAGCGGGAACAAGACCGCGTTATTCCCCCAGACCGTAATGGATTATTGTCCAGCCTGCAGAAACCATAGCGCTGGCACGCAAGCCCATGTCGACAACTATTTTGACGACAACACGTGCACGCACGCGAGCCTGCCAAATTATTGGGAGGCGGACCTTGGTTCTGGCTCGGATCAGATTCGTGTTTCTATTGCGAGCGAGGGCGCTGGCCGGGTGGCATCGGCTGCGTCGAAACAAGCCTCCTACCAAGACAGCGAGGTAAAAGTACAATCCGCAAAAGCCAACGATAAGCTGGTGCTATCGATCGATAGCGCGGGGCTGCAGAAAGACGTGCCGTTGCCCGACACGGTGAATGAGATTACCGAGATTCGACGCTATGAAAATCGGATTATTGCCATCGGTAGCGAGAATGCCTCGGTATCACGCGTCCTGATTATCGATCTGCAACAGAAAGCTACCCTCGATAGCTTCGATGCGTTCTACCCTGCTATCTCGCCTGACGGTCGGTTCATCGCCTACGTCAAGTTCTACCCGCCGCATTTCGTTGAAGGAACCGACGATCACGACATGCTGTATGACGTTGCGAAAAGCGCGACGGAAAATAGGCCCGCTGGCGCGTCATCGGATGACCTAGTTAATGTGGGTGTTAACCTCTACCCCGGAGGCCAGAACAAAGACGAAGACAACGTCGCGGTGCCTGCGAACCGCTCACACGGTACGGTCAGTCCGTTCTTTTGGAGTCCCGACTCGCAGACATTGGTTTTTGCCGACCAGATGCAATCTCTCAAGCTAGTGGAAGTGAAGATCTCCGAATCGAACTCAGGCACAGCTTCGGCTACCTTGATTGCTCCACTCGACAAGACTAGCATCTGTGCTGCCCCGCTGAC
>JBAPOI010000025.1:0-24924 GCA_049279555.1 Candidatus Sulfotelmatobacter sp. | reverse complement strand
GTTTTTTCTTTCTGATGTTCTTTTGTATGCTTCATGGTCCGATGTTTTCGTCTAGAAGCCATCTATGTTGGGTTTCCTAAGGTTTTGAATTTCCTAAGGTTTTGAATTTCCTAAGGTTTTGAATTTCCTAAGGTTTTGAATTTCCTAAGGTTTTGAATTTCCTAAGGTTTGAATTTCGGTGGTGTGCAATTTGGCGTACGCGCCGGGCCGGTCAAGCGGGAGATACTTCGCTCCGCCTGAAAAGCGGCTACGCTCAGGATGACGCCGACGGGAGGAGTGCATGCTGTTTTTTCAAACTGACCCACTACCGAAGATCTTGTGTCTTACCAGTTGTTATCTTGTGAATGCTCGGGGTGGTCCTCGCGAGTCTGATTGCGTTTGCGATAGCAGACGAAGATTACGCCGACAGTCATGAGCGTCGGAGGAGCGATCAGGATAAGAATGCCGCTCTTGAGTGCCTGAATCATCCGTGCGCCTGAAGATGCGGCTTGGGTATAGCACAGGGCGCAACTTTGGGCCGAGGCCGGAAGCGGCACGAACAGGAGCATGAGTCCCGCAAGGGCGATTACCAGCATCCCGATTGACTTCAAACGTTTCATGCTCATTCCACTTCCAAGCCCTATCTTACCTAGCCCAGGGCACGCCGTCGATCAGGCGAAAACTATCCGTCCATCCATATTGCATGCCAAGGATTACGGCGACCGTGAAGATCACGACAAACCACATCAGGGCACGATTCTCAGACAGGTGCATAAAGAACAAAAGCGCTAGCCCGCCCTCGATAATTGCTACCGACAACATGCGGACAAACATTTGCGACGTGCTGATGTCCTGATAGGCGATCAAGAACTGTACGCCGGCAAGGGCCAGCAAGCAGACGTAGATTGCTACATCTTTTCCGATTCCACCGCTCACGTGCGCTTCATTTGCAGCCATGGCAGTTTCTCCTCCAGATCTTAGTGAGCCAGATTCATCAAATAGATCAGCGGCACTACGAACATCCAAACCAAATCGACAAAGTGCCAGTAGAGGCCGGTGACTTCAAGGTCATCGGCACCGTAGCCTCCCCGCTTATAGCTTAGGCCGACCAAGATAAGGGCGACCACCCCGCCAGTTACATGCAAAAGGTGGAGACCGGTGACGCTGAAAAAGGCTGCGCCGAAGGCCGGAGTACCCCAAGGGTTATGGAAAAGCGTGGCACCTTCGCCGATCATTCCCATCCATTCGCGAATGTGGAGGACAGCGAAAGCGATTCCGAGCACGGCTGTAATCATCATCCAGCGGAAGGCTCCAGGCTTGTCGCCTTGATGCGCTGAGCGCAGACTCAACAGCATCGTCAAGCTGCTGGTCAGCAGGATGAACGTCATGATGGCCACGTTGGTGATGCCATGGAACGGTCTTGGCCAATCCGGAGTCGCGTTGCGGATGAAACCGTAGGCTACAAGGCATCCGGCAAAGGTGGCTGAGTCGGCGATGATGAACAGCCACATTGCCATCTTTTTTGCGGAAACATGAAATGTGGGCGCAGTCATTATCTCCGTGGCATCGGATCGCGACACCTGCCCATGAATTGAAAGATCGGCTTGGCTCACATTGCCTCCCTACCTTCGAGTGTTACAGCTTCATCCAAAGCAGCAACAGCAGGTACAACCACAGCCCGCCCATGAAATGCCAGTAGAGCGAAGTTGCGTTCAGGGTGCTGCGTTTCAGCACGAGATTGTTCAGCTTCCAGATGACGCGGACAAGACCGCCGAGCCCTCCGAGTACATGCACTGCGTGAGCTACGGTTAACACATAGAAAAACGAGTAGCTGATATTGGTGGCGAGTCCGAAGCCCTGCGACTTGAGTTGCAGCCAGGCCCAAGTCTGGCCGGCCACGAAGAGAAGTCCCAGACCGAGAGTCAGATAAAGCAAGCCGGCGGGAGCGCCCGCCTGAGACTTCGCAGTGCTCATGAAGGCCGCCATCCGCCGGCGGGCTATATCCAGGGTGACGCTGCTGGCGATGATGATCAAAGAATTCAAATAGAGAATCGACGGCAGAGTGAAGTGGTGCCAATCCGTCGAATTGCCTTGACGAACGACCAGAGCGCTGGTGAAAGCGGCAAAGGTCATCGTAATAGCGGCCAAGCCCACCCAGATTCCGGTACTGGCCGGCGGAGGAGACGAATCCCTCACCAGCCGCAGGTCTCCATCTGAGGGAACCAGATTCCGCCATCCGCTATTGCCCGAGCCATGGCTCGGTAAGCGGTCGAGGTCGATTTTCGGCGGTTCGTGGATTGTGGTCGCCATACTGCTCACTCCAATTCTGTTATTGCTTCTTTTGCGCTCGAGCTAAAGCCCAGGCTCGTTTATTTCTCTTCGTCAGGACTGTGAACTTTCTCCGTCGATGTCTGCATGATGTAGTCGGCGGCTGCGCCCTCGACGCTGTACTGATATGGATCGTGATAAACGACTGGCATCGTAGCGCCAAAGTTGTTGTGCGGGGGCGGCGTAGCGGTACTCCACTCGAGAGAAGTGCCCTGCCACGGATTATCGTTCGGAGCCGACGGGCCCTTGAATCGGCTGTAAATCAGGTTGTACACAAAAATCAGTTGAGCCAGGCCAGTCAGAATCGCAGACACGGTTATGAATTTGTGAACCGGGATGAGCGGGATCAGGTAGTCGTCGGTAAAGGCCTGATAACGCCGCACGTTGCCCGCGATTCCCAGATAGTGGAACGGCATAAAGATGCAGTACGCGCCGATGAAACTAAGAATGAAGTGGGTTTTGCCCAACGTCTCATTCATCATGCGGCCCGTCATCTTCGGAAACCAGAAATAAGTTCCGGCGAAGATGCCGAACATAGCTGCAACTCCCATCACCAGGTGGAAGTGGCCCACCACGAAATAGGTGGCGTGTAGCATGATGTCAAGCGAAGGCTGCGCAAGGAAGAATCCGCTGACGCCGCCGCTGATGAACATCGAAACAAAGCCCAGCGCGAACAACGAGGCAGAATTAATCCGCAGCTTCGAGCCATACAGGCTGCCCAGCCAGATCAGCACAATGATCGTGGACGGAATAGTGATGACCAGCGTGGGAAACGAAAAGGCCAGCGAAGAAACAGGATTCATCCCGCTCACAAACATGTGGTGGCCGTAAACCATGTAGCTGAGGACGGCGAGAGCCGCCATGGAATAGATGAGAACTCTGTGGCTGAGCATGGGCCGCCGCATGTTGGTAACGAGAACGTGAGAGACAATCCCCATACCCGGGACGATGGCGATATAGACCTCGGGATGTCCGAAGAACCAGAAGAGATGCTGCCAAAGCAGAGTCGATCCGCCAGAATGCGGCAGGACGTGATCGCCGATCACGAGACCAGTAGGAACAAAGAAGCTGGTGCCGGCGACGTGATCGAGAATCAGCAGAATGCAGGCGGGCATGAGAACGGCAAACGCCGTCAAGCCCATCACTGAGGTGATGAACCATCCCCAGGCACTGAGCGGAAGGCGCATAAGAGACATGCCTTTGCAGCGCATGTCGAGCGTGGTGGTGATGAAGTTCAGCGAACCGAGCAGTTGACCGATGCAGAATATTCCGATTGAAGCTGCCCAGAAAACCACTCCCCAACCTTGACCGGGCCCGCCGACAGCACCGATCGCGCTCAGCGGAGCGTACTGTGTCCAGCCGCCGAGGCTCGGACCGTCGGGGACGAAGAACGCCGCAACCATGACCATGAATGCCACAAAAGTGACCCAGAACGACATCATGTTGAAGTGCGGGAATGGCATATCTTCAGCGCCGGTTTGAATGGGCAGGAAGAAGTTGCCGAATGCCGCAAACGGGGCCGTGGTCAGCACGAAAAAGACCATGATGGTGCCGTGCATGGTCATGAGTTGCAGATAGTACTCCGGCGTCATCACATCGCCGGGCGCGCCGTTGCTCGAAAGCAAATGCAAGCCAGGGATGGCGAAGCTGCCCCAACCGAGGTGAATGCGCATGAGCCAGGAGAGAAACATTCCGACCACGGCCGCGACCAGGGCCAGAGCGTAATACTGCTTGCCGATGACCTTGTGGTCGATGCTGAAGACATGCTTCCGAATGAAGCTTGTCGGAGCTCCGTGGCCCACCGCGTGTGCTGACATATCGTGCATTGCGCTCACCTCAAAGAGATGTTTAGTCGGTAAAGACCGTTACGCCAAAACACTACTCGTCGAGCAGCATCTCAACAGCTACTGCAGCGCCGCCTGCTGCTTGATCCAGGCATCGTAATCTTCCTGGGACTTCACTTCGAGATAGGCCTTCATGTTGTAGTGCCCGAGGCCGCAAAGCTGCGTGCAAACGATTTCGTACCTGCCGATTTTGGTCGCGGTGAAGTGAATCGACACATCTAAGCCCGGCACAAAATCCTGCTGTACCCGCAGCTCAGGAACATAGAAGGAATGCCCGACATCCTTGGAGTGCATCAGCAAGTGAACTTCTTTGTTCACGGGAATCGCCAGCTCGGCAGTCACAATGTCGTCTTTCGAATCTTGGTCATGCGTAGTGTCAATCCCGAAAAAGTTCGCATTAGCCTCGCTGACCTGATCCGGGTGAATAGGACCGAAGGTTCCATCCGGGCCGGGGTAACGGAAGTAAAACGCGAACTGGCCGGCCTGCGCTTGTACGGTCACAGCGTCGGCCGCAGGCGGAGTGAAGTAGACACTGGCCCAAGCCTTGGTGCCGAAGAAACCCAAGGCAAGAACTTCGGTTCCGACCAAGAGAAAAGCTGCCAACACAAGGCCCATAGCGCCACCGGGGAAGCTTTTGATCTTATCGCCGGGAGCAGGGCTGGAAAATCTCCAGATAAAGTAGGCCAGGAGAATCTGCGAGGCGAGGAAGGAGATTCCGGCCTCGAGCATCGTATCGGCGAACTGCTCGTCGATGAGATGGCCGTGAACCGAAATGTCCTGCGGCATCGGCCACATGTGCATGACGATGGGAACCGCCGATGCAATTGCGATCAGCACAATCACTACCGCGAACATCTTCGCCATATCGGCCCGCCTTTTAGCCGGAATGTTCCGGCCTAAATTGTCGAATCGCCGCAAAGTCTACTGCGGCGATTCGTTGAATAGCGCAACAGCTCGGTGAGCTTTTCGAAACTCTACTTGGCCTTAAACGTAAAGTTCGCCGCTCCCGCTCCGCCGGCGGCAACCGTAACCTTTTGGGTTTGGGTCTCGTCCGGTTCGTGCCAGGCAGTCACGGTATAGTTTCCGGGCGGGACGTTGTTAATCGTGTAATTGCCGCTGTCATCCGTGGTGGCATAAGGGCCTTTCACTACAACAAACCAGCCATGCATCCAAGGATGAATGTTGCACTGCACTGGAATTACTTCAGCAGCCTTCCAGCTTTTTTCCACGGCTGCCGCTCCCGGCGGCTGAGACTGGTTCCACGGAATATTACCGGTCATGGGATTTGGGTTCGGGTGAATGTTATGCGTAGTCTGATCGCTGGTTTTCACTGAGAATTTCTGGTTCACGTCCATCGCCAAAACATGAGGCGTGTACATGCAGTTCTTCTGATCGAAAATTGGAACATTGGTAGCGGACGTCGGATTGCCGCTGTAGCCTTCGCTAAGGTAAAGGACTACATTTTCCAAACCTCCGCCGGAACCGACCACAACATTTTCCAAGTGCTGAGGGGTCGGATTCGCTTTCACGCAGTAGGGGTCCTTCGACATGTCGATGCCCTTCATGTGAGGAGCAGTGCCGTCGAGTTTCACGGTACCGCTGATCTTGCCTTCTCCAGCGGCGCTGACTCTCGGTCCCACAATCAGTGTGGCACAACACAACAAAACTACCGACGATAGTACAACGAATGCATTGCATTGGCTCTTCATCGAAATTCTCCTTGAGAAAAAGTGTTACGGCGTCACTCTAGTCTTTGGACTATTGTCCCGTTGGAGCAGGGGCGTTAGGATCGACCGGCTTCAAACCGAGTTGCTTCGCCATCGCCTTTGCCTTGCTGGGTTGCGCCATAAATGTCCGCAGATAGAAGACCAAATCCCATGCCTCGTCGGGCTTGATGTTGTCGGCGAAAGAGGGCATTGGAGTTCCATCCAGACCAGTCATGAAAATTCTATAGATATCTTTATCGGTGCCACCGCACTTTGGCCGGGAGCCCTCGGCGAAGTTAAACGCGGCGATCGGGCGGCCAAGATCGTCAGTGAGGGTGGAAGCGGACGGGCCATTTGCCATACCCTGCACGCCGTGGCACTTCCAGCACTGCACGCGGGCGAACACGTCGCGCCCCGCTTTGATACGTTCCGGAGTGACCTCGGGTTCCGGAGGAATCTGAATAGGATCTCCTGGCTTCTCACCACCCGAGAAGCGCGGTGAGAAGTGCTTCACCCAGGCGACGAGATCGACGCGCTGCTGATTGGTGAAAGTATTCCAGATCGGCATGGCGGACCGGTCGAAGCCGCGGCCGATGGCGTCGAACAAATCCTGGTCGGTGGGCAGCGTTCCGGTGGGCGTGGAACGGCACTTGAAAATTCCCAACTGAAAGTTGCGCGGCTTGGGCCACATCGGCGGTTCGAGCCACTGCGCGACCTCGCCGTTGCCGTCACCCAGATCGCCGTGACAGCCAACACAGTAGCGCCGATAGTCCCCAGCGGCATCTTTGGCATGGCCAGTCAGCTTGCCGACATGGGCTTCCGTGCTGTTAACTTTCTGCGCCAAGTCGACCGTCGTGAGTTGAGCCGAGGAAGGCAGCGGCAGCGCCAAAACCGCAGCTGCGCCGAGTAAAAGCGACCACTTCCGCAATTCTGTCCGCATGTCTATCCCTCTCCTAGAAATCGAAGTCAAAGCCGAGCAGCAGCTCACTGGTATTTACGTTGGCAGCATTCAAGCCAAGGGTCGGCCCCGTGCCATCTTGATGCAGCCAGTTGTATTCGTTGTGCCAGGCAAAACCGGCCCGGTTGGTCATGAACGGGTTGTAGCGGTAGCCGATGGTGTAGGTCGAGATGTTGCCCAGGTTCGAAGCGGACGGGCCACCGAGGCCTGCGTATCCTGATCCATTGGCCTGCTGCGACATCCGGATCGTTTCATACCGTCCAATGAAAATCAGTTGCGGACTGTAGATGTAGTGTGGCTCGAATAGGACTCCGTTCCAGCTTGGATTTTGCGACCCCGCAGGAAGCGTGCTTCCCGTCGTGTTGTTGTTGGGGGCGATGCCGTCGATGAAGTCGCCAAACCCCTGACCGAACCATTTATCATCTTGGCCATGCTGGGTGACGACCGTAAGATCGAAATGCTGGCCGAAGTAAAACTGCCCGACAAAGCCCTCGCGACTGAAGTTCTTGTTTCCAATTGCAGCGCCGGGAACTACTGAGCCGCCGCCCGAAGGTCCTCCGTTTTGCGTCAGCCAAGTGGTTGGAGCTTCACCGACCATGGCGTAAAAGCCAAGTCGCTGCACGCCCAGCTTGCCGGCGTCAAAAGCCTGGCTACCCGTGAAGAATCCGGTGTAGGCATTGCCGTATGGAAGCTGGGTGGTGCCATCATTGGAGCTTAGAATCGCCGCGGAATAACGCGTGCGGTCGTTGTACGAGTGGCCCATGACTTCAAGGCCAAGCTGGTTGTCGCCCATTTGGCCGAAGATATTGCCATCGCCCACCGGGATGAAGTGGTAGAGCTGATAGATGCCTCCGTTACCCGTGAGCGTGAGGACGCGCTTTTCGGAAAGCAGATTGTCGAGTTCAAACTTGCCGAGTTTGACGTTCAGCCACGAGCTGCCAAATAGGTTATCGAGCCGGGCCATCACGGTTTCAAAGTGAAAAGCTCCGCTCGGATCGGATGACGGGAGCAAGAAGAACGAAAAGTTCTTCTCGAGCGTTCCGCCAGTATGGAAGTCAAGGCCGCTAAGGTCAAAGCCGGAAGTAGTCACGCGCTGGACGGCCACTCCCGTGGGCGACGTACTTCCAGCCGAATAAGCGTCAACCTCGACCTTGCCGGTGCTGACGCGATGCCACATTGAGACCATGCGGAAGGTGACCGGCCAGTAGCTGGGATTCTGCCAGATCGGAGCATCGCGGTCATTCATCAGCTGATAGCCATTGTCCTTAAATTTCTGGCCAAAAAAATTCAGCATCGGCCAGGACTCATGACACGCGGAGCAGCGTAGGCCGAATTTCCGGGCGAACGCGGGAAGCGCGTTGGCTTGCTGGCTGCAAGTGAGCACGACGGACGCGAAAACCAGAGCGACAGCCGCAATGGAAGTCGCAAAGTGACAGATGTTGCGCAGACGCAAACCACGCAAAGCGAGCATAGCCGGACTCCTCGGCAAGATCGGATCAAGATCTGGGATGTGAAAACTATTTCCCATAATTAGAGAATGGGATCCAAAACGCAACCGCCAAACAGCATGGAACAAAAGACGTTTGCCCATTCTGGTACTAGTTAGAAACGAGCAGAGGTCCTACCACTCTACCGGAGCGGAATCCTACTACGGGCCAAACACGAAGTTCAAGGGCTTTCCAAGATTTTTTTTACAAAAATTTTACAACTCCGAAGTTTTACAAACTTTTACAGACCCGCGGTCAGGAAAACACCGTGCCGCGCTACCTCGACTCAAATTCGTTGGAGGAGTTGACAGCGTCGCGCTAGGAGTATGAGACTCTGGAAAGTCGGAACCCCCGGTCTGCGGATAGGTGGGACAGATGGTTCCAGGGTTGACATCTCGTCTTCAGAGGGGAAACTCGTACGATTCCAGAGCGTTTTCGTCGACTTAGCGGGCTTGCCGCGGCAGCCCTAGCCGGTCTTCCTAGTCTCTGTCTCTCGCTGCTGCCGCTGATTCTCGTGCTCCTTGTGGCCACGGTTCCGCTTGCTGGGCGGGATAAAGAGAAGCTGTCTTACGGCGAGGGTCTGATCGTGAACATCCCCATTCCCGAGAGCCAAGTGGCCCAAGTGGTGGAAGATGTTTCCGACAACGGCGTAATTCGAGGAACCAAGGAATACAACAAAGACGAGTTTGTTTCGGGAGCAAAAGCCGCCTCTACCTCGCACGTCTTTCCGGAATGGACCGGGGGCGGCAAGGTTTTCTACAAGGTTCGCGAGCACGCGATCGATCCGCGCAACTTCAAAGATGGCGGCGATGTCGGCGCCTTGGTGGTGCGGTATGTGGTCCTGCCGCAGGGCGAAAAAAACACGGTGCTGCGCATCGACGCGCTTTTTCAGGAAGACTTTCGCCGTACTGTCCACCAATCGGATGGCTCGGTCGAAAACGCTGAGTACAAAGATATCCGGGAACATCTGGAAAACATTAAGTTAATGCAAGACGAGACTGCCGCAGCGGAGAAAGAACGGCAGGCAAGGCGGGCGGGGAAGCAAACCGCCGCGATGGGCTCGGATGCGGACGCACTGGGGACCGGGCAATCAACCTCACGTTCTCAAGCTGCTGGAAATCCGGATTCTGCATCGACCGACACCGCCATGCAGTCGTCCAGCCGGGATTTTAGTCAAAACGAAGGGAATGAAACTCGGACTGCGCAAGCTGCTCCGGTGCAAACTCAGTCGGCTCAAAGCTTGGAGGAGCGTGTCAAGGAACTTCGCAAGCAGGTCCAGCGGTTGGTGAAAGCGCCGGGTGCGCCACTGAAATCTGCGCCGTTCCACACAGCAGGCACGCTGCAGTTACTGGGAACGGGCACCGAAGTTCTGATTCTCATCAACACTCCGTACTGGTACGGCGTGGAAACCCACGAGGGACAGCACGGATGGATTATGCGCGACCAACTGGAGCAGCCATGACGCTTGCTACGGCCGGTCAACGTCGGGCTCTCTGGTATGCCGTGCTGGCCATGGCCATGTTGTTTGCATCGCTCAAGGGTGTCCAGGCGCAAAGCGGCGAGAACGAGCGAACCTTCTCGCAATCCAAGGCCGCGGTAGAGAAGGCCTTGAAAGAAATGCAAGCTGCTTCATCCGGCAGGCTGCCAGTGCTGGCTGGGTTCGCAACTTCTGCGGATCATTCTCTCGAACGTTATCAGCGCGGATACTATGAGTCCAAGTTTCAAGTCACCGCGGCTCCTTCCGGTGGATCGATTGTGCGGGTCAGCGTGCAGGTGACGGCTTGGTACGCGGACCCGACGAATGCTCACTCCGGGTACCAGTTACTGACATCGAATGGCCGGCTGGAAGCGGACCTGCTCGATCGGTTAGCCGATCAATTGGCAGTGCAAGCTTCGCCGACCGGTACGAATCCCGCAGCGACCGCTGGGCCTACCCCAACTTCTCCGAATCGAGCTTCGAAAACTAGCGCTTCGAAGACTCCTGAGGCGAGCGAACCCAGCATTTCCGCTCCCGTCCCCAGACTGCCCGAAGTTAAGGGCGGCATTTCCTCATCGTTGGCCCAGAATCTTGCCGACCAGGAAAAGAATCGCACTCAGGTGGGATCGAAGAAGCCCGAAGAGAAGGGCACTGGCGGCCCGCTGCAAACGGAAGCGGAAAACCTGGAGGAGATTCTTAAGAGTCAGTCTCATCCGAAAAATCTGGTGGCGGTGAAGAAATCTGGGACGCCGGTCGTCTCGGGAGCCAGTTTGAATGCAAAGACTTTGTTCTTGGCCAGCGCGCACGACGAGTTCGAAATGCTGGATTTTAGCCGGGATTGGGTCCACGTGCGCATCTCAGGTTTGTCGCGAGGATGGATCTGGCGAACTAATCTGGAAATGCCCGAGAGTGTTCCCGATGTCGATTTGCCAACGAATCCCGCAGCAGTTCCGGTCGGGGCGGAGTTATTTCATGTGAGCCGAACAGAAACAGCCTTGTTTCCAGGAGATTGGGGACCGCTGCGAGGAAAGAATGTGAGAATCGTTTCGGTAGAAAACACCGACGGGGCCGGGAAAGATCCAAGTCCCCAGCTTAGGTTGGAGTTCGCTAAGTCGGTGCTGGACCAGAGCTATACGGAAATAGCGCAGAAGTTTCAGGATCTGGCGGGAGTTGTGCTAATCTTTGACTCCGCCGACGGCGGGATGATCGCAGCGACAGTTCCCACATTGAAACAATGGAAGGCGGGTTCATTGTCGGATGCGGCGCTGTGGCACCAATGTTTTTTTGACCCGCCGGAAACCTTCACCGGTTCTGGTGTTGCGGCGAGCCAGTAATCCGTACTGCGGCTAGGATTAACGGATTTCTTTGGATGCAATTCCAGTTGGTTTGCATAGCCCCTTTGGGAGTTTTAACTTGACTTTCGAAAGCCATCGGAGTAGCTATGCAATTCTTGGGCTCGTGGCCCTGCCAAGATTTGAGTGCGATGACAAGCGGTAGGACAACCACACCACTAATCTTCCAATGAGCGCGATTACGCAACCACTGGTTCTACTTCGAAGGCAGGCCACTTCTGTCCTGCGCGATTACGCCGAACTGATGAAGGCTCGTGTCACCACTCTGATTGTGATGACCGCATGGTGTGGTTATTATTTCGGGGCGCAGAGGGCGGGGGTTTCATCACTTAACTGGGGCTTGCTGCACGCGTTGCTGGGAATCGGCCTGGTTTCCAGCGGGACGGCGGCGCTGAACGAAGTGATGGAACATAAAGTGGACGCGAACATGCGCCGGACGGCGCTGCGCCCGCTGCCGGCCGGTCGCATGAGCCTGCTGCATGCCATGGTTGTTGGCTTGTCAGCCACCTTAGGCGGGTCGATTTATTTGGCCTATTTCACGAATCCGCTGACCGGACTGCTGACTTTCCTGACTTCCGTTGTCTATCTGGCCGCCTACACGCCATTGAAGCGCGTCTCGCCGATTTGCACATTCGTGGGAGCTTTTCCTGGAGCCATGCCTGGGGTTTTGGGCTGGACTGCGGCGCGCGGACAGTTGGAATGGGGCACGCTGATATTGTTTGCCATTCTTTTCGTGTGGCAGTTTCCGCATTTTTTCTCGATCGCATGGTTGTACAGGGAAGATTACGCGCAGGGCGGAATTCGTATGCTGCCGGTGGTCGAAGAAGATGGACGATCCACGGCTCGGCGGATTTTGGTTTATTCGTTGATTTTGATTCCGCTGAGCACTTTGCCCAGCCTGTTCGGAATGGCGGGTAAGATATATCTGGTGGGAGCAGTGATCCTGGGCATCGCCCTTTTCTATTTCGGTGCCCGCCTGGCTCTGCTCAAGCTGCCTCTTAACAATCCGCGATCCAAGATGCTGGCCCGCCATGTTCTGCAGGCGACCGTGATTTATCTTCCGCTGCTGTTCGCGCTGATGATGGGAAACGCGTCGCGGCCTTGAGATCCTGCTTAGAACCGGTAGTTTCTCCGCTCAACGAGTTGAACAAAGAAAGTAAAACCTCTCTACTGGATTGAGCTGCCCACCATCGAGAACACATTGCCGGCGTTTGACCCGATCAGCCGGATCGTGCCCACGACGATAACGAGAACTACGGCCAGCATGACGGAATATTCCGCGACATCCTGCCCTTCTTCGTTCGACCAGAGTTTGTTTAGCAAGTTTTTCATAATTTTGTTTGGCCTCGACTTAAGCCCCCGAAACTGCCGACGCTTTAGTGAGCGCGTCTTTGCCGGAACAATCTAGATTCAGTCCCCAGGGTTCTTTCTCCTGCGCTAACGCCTGCAGGCCGACCTGGTATTCCTGAGTCCCTGCTAACAACCTGGTCCATACAACCGAGAATTCTTTCTTGCGCTGGTGATAGAAAATCGTCAACGTTTCCGGAACCCTAACGTCCAGGCGAATCGCTCCAAGGCGCGCGCCGGTCGGCGTAAGGTCGAGAGTGTGTGCCAGCACTTCAAACGATGCGCCAGAAGCATCCGTCCCCCGCACTCTCACGGGCAGTACAGCTTTAAAACGGTCTTTTGTGCGCCGGTTTTTCTTGTCTCTGATTGATCGCATTTTTGCTCTTGAAACAGTGTGCAGGAAACTTCGAGAGTCGGAAATAGCTCCGACGGGGGAGACACAGGCACAGACGAGGGGGGCACAGAGGTAACTTAGGCGCTTCTCATGGGAGAATAACCCCATGCCAAATCACACACCCGCGCCGGTTCCGGACTTCCTTTACGGAACCGCCTGGAAGGAGGAGCGCACCCCTCTTCTGGTCGAACTAGCGCTGCAGATGGGGTTTCGCGGCATCGATACAGCCAATCAGCGGCGGCATTACTTCGAGGCTGGTGTGGGCCAAGGGTTGGCGGCTGCGTACGTAGCAGGACTTTCCCGTACGGATCTTTTCCTGCAGACGAAATTCACTTATCGACCGGGCCAGGACCATCGCCTGCCCTACGATCCAGACGCCAGCCTTTCAGCGCAGGTCGCGCAATCGATGGCCAGTTCTTTGGAACATCTCGGAACCGACTACGTCGACAGCTACGTACTGCACGGACCTGCATCTGGTCAAGGCTGGAGCCGTGCTGATGCTGAGGTCTGGGAGGCGATGATCCAAGAGCGCAATGCGGGCCGCACACGATTGCTCGGGGTAAGCAACGTTTCTCTATCGCACCTTGAGCAGATGGCGGACAGCCATACCGAACTTCCCGCCTTCGTGCAAAACCGTTGCTTTGCCCGCCTGGGGTGGGACCGCGAAGTGCGAGCATTCTGCAGCAAGCGGAAAATCACGTATCAGGGCTTCTCGCTCCTCACCGCAAATCCCGAAGTGCTGCAGCATCCGCTGGTTGCCGGCCTAGCCGCGCGCTTCAAAGCTACCCCAGCCCAGGCTATATTCAGGTTTGCACGATCAATTGGCATGCTGCCGCTTACAGGAACTTCCAACGCCGAGCACATGAAGCAGGATCTTGCCAGCTTCAGCATCGTACTTCCGACCGACGCAGTGCAGGCAATCGAATCTCTGGTCGGCTAATGGGAGAGTTGGGTTAAAGCGCAGCCACGCGCCTCTGTACCAGCAGGAAGTACAGGCCCAGGGCGATCAACAGCATTCCATTCACCGTCAGAACTACCGGCGCGGTAAACAAGGGCACCAGCCATCCGGACAACAAATTTCCCATGGGCATGCCACCGCGAAAGGCAAAGTTGTAAACGCTCATCACCCGTCCGCGCATTTCGTTCGTCGTCATCAACTGAACCAATGAATTGACGGTGGCGAAAACCGCCATCATGGCTGCCCCAACCAGTACCAACATGATGCCGCTGAGAGGTACCGCTTTCGAGAGAGAAAAACCGAGAATCCCTGCGCCCAGGCAGATCAGCGCTCCGAGGGCTACGAGCCCTTTTCTTTTAAAGTTTCCGGCGGTCGCGATCGCTAGGGAGCCGAAGATCGAACCGAGCCCCATGAGCGCGAGCAAGTTGCCATAAGTTTCCGGACCGCGATGAAAAATATCTTTGACGAAGACAGGAATATAAGTCCGCATGGGCATGCCTAATGCCGTCATGCAAAAGGCGAGGATGATCAATGCCTCCATCGAGGTCTGCTTGCGCGCGAACACGATGCCCTGCTTGAGGCTGGTAAACATCGACTCTGTCGTCTTCAGTGGGAGGAAGCGCGTGCTGATGATCGATAGCGACACAATCGGCGCCAGGAATGAAAGCGCGTTCAGCCCGAAGCACCACTTCTCCCCTAACTTGGCGAGTGCCTGCCCTGCCAATGCTGGCCCTACCATCACCGCAATATTGAACTGAATCGAATTCAGCGCGATGGCGTTCGGCATGTCTTCTTTCTCGACCAACGTCGGAATTAGCGCCTGATAAGCCGGTCCGCCGAACGCCTGCGCGAAGCCCGAAATGAAAGACAAACACAAGATGTGCCAGACGTGCACCCAGCCCGTCGCCACGAGAATGGTGAGCAGCCCCGCCGACGCCATCTGCACCCACTGGGAGCCGAGCAGAATAAGTCTGCGCTCGACGCGGTCCGCGACCACGCCGCCGATCAGAGAGAACAGAAAGATGGGAATGCCGCCAAGAAATTGATCGAGCGCCAGGAGAAAGGCCGAATGACTGAGCCGATAAATCAGCCAGCCCTGCGCAACAATCTGCATCCAGGTGCCGATGCTGGACGTGCATGCGCCAAACCACATCAGGCGGAAGTCACGATACTGGAACGCTTTGAAGACCCGGCCGATCAGCTTGACGTCTCCCCGAGGCTCTGCAGAAGCCTACTATGAGACTGTATCAGAGGGCGTTGGGTTAGCTGCGGGATAGGGATGGGTGTGAAGAAGCTGCACGCAGGCCCCATCCCACCGCTTCTCATTTGTTAGCCGCGAGAATCGTAGCTTAAGAATTATCTTAGGAATCCGAAGCAGGCGACCATCCGTGGCATACTCGTGGGTTCGCAAATTCAGGAGGCGCATGAGGCGTTCAATCCTCGCAGTGCTCGTCATCGGTTCGTTTCTACATTCAGCGATTGCAGATTCCCTCGAGACAAAAGAGGGCGACGCTTTCGACGGATTTTCAACGCAGCACTCCCGCACGGAGCGCGACTGGGAGAAGAAATTCCGCGCCCTGCCCGATGGTCAGAAGCAACGCGACTACATGCAGCTGTTGAGCGCCCGGCCGCATCACGTAGGCTCGGCTTATGACAAGCAGAATGCCGAATGGATTCTCTCGAAATTCAAAGAGTGGGGACTGGACGCGCACATCGAAACATTCAAGGTTCTATTCCCTACGCCCAAGCGCCGCGTGCTGGAGCTGTTGGCGCCAACCCGCTACGTTGCCAAGCTCCAAGAGCCGAAATTGGCTGAAGATCCGACCTCGGGTCAGCAGGACGAGCAGCTCCCCACTTACAATGCCTACTCGCGCGACGGCGACGTGACCGCGCCGCTGGTGTATGTGAACTACGGTTTGGTCGAGGATTACGAACGCCTTCAGCGTCTCGGCGTTTCCGTGGAGGGAGCGATCGTAATCGCGCGTTATGGCAACTCGTGGCGCGGAATCAAACCGAAGATCGCTGCCGAGCACGGCGCCGTGGGCTGCATCATTTACTCCGACCCAAAAGACGACGGTTACTTCGGCGGCGATGTATTTCCCAAAGGCCCCATGCGTCCCGAGCAAGGCGTGCAGCGCGGCAGCGTTTTGGATTTTGCCTCTTCCTACCCCGGCGATCCACTCACTCCCGACCGAGGCGATCCAAACGCACCTCACATGACTGCGAGCAACGCTCCCAGCATCACCAAAATTCCGACCCTGCCCATTTCGTATGGAGATGCCCGACCTCTGCTCGCCGCTCTCACCGGACCTCTCGCTCCCGAAGAATGGCGCGGTGCATTGCCAATTACTTACCACGTTGGTCCCGGCGCGGCGAAGGTGCATCTCGTGGTCGAAAGCAATTGGGATTTGAAAGATGTGAACGACGTAATCGCCCGCATTCCCGGCACGGCGGAGGCCGACCAGTGGATCGTGCGCGGCAACCATCACGATGGCTGGGTCAATGGCGCAGAAGATCCAATCGCCGGCCAAGTCACTTTGCTCGAGGAAGCGCGGGCGTTCGGTGAATTGCTGAAGCAGGGCTGGAAGCCGCGCCGCACTATCATTTACTGCGCGTGGGATGGGGAAGAACCGATGCTGCTCGGTTCCACCGCCTGGGCCGAAACTCACGGACGCGAATTGCAGGAACACGCCGCTGTGTACATTAACTCAGATGTTAACGATCGAGGCTACCTCATGATGGAAGGTTCGCATTCGCTCGAACACTTCATGAACGGAGTGGCGCGAGACATTGAAGACCCGGAGACCAAGCTCACCGTCTTGGAACGCAATCGCCTGCAAAACATCAACCGTGCGAAGTCCGATGAAGAGAGAAAAGAATTTCGGCAGCGGCCTGACCTGCGCATGGAAGCCCTTGGCTCAGGCACCGATTACACCACCTTTGTCGATCACCTCGGTATCGCGAGCCTAAACCTGGCGTTTGAAGGCGAGGACGACGGCGGGATCTACCATTCCATTTACGACGATTTCTATTGGTACACGCATTTCTCCGATACAAATTTCGCCTACGGTGTCGTGCTCTCGCAAACCATCGGCACCGCTGTCATGCGAATGGCCGATGCCGATATTCTTCCTTTCGAGTTCGCCGATTTCGCCGACACCATGCAAAAGTACAACATGGATCTGCAGAAACTTTTGCAGAGCAAACAGGACGAGGCCCGCGAACGGGAACAGGAGTTAAAAGAGGGTGCATATCGTGCGGTGATCGATCCGCGCAAGCCAACCGTCGCGCCACCGCCGGAGGACATACCTCCGCACCTGAATTTCGCGCCGTTGGAAAATGCTCTCGACATCCTGGGTAAGAGTGCCGACCATTACAAATCCGCATTCAACAAAGCCGGGGCTTCGGGATTCCAAGGCAGCGACAAGCAGTTAGTGGCTCTGAATGAGAAATTGCTGCAGAGCGAACGCCGCCTAACCGATCCCGTCGGCCTGCCGCGGCGTCCCTGGTACAAACACATGATCTATGCTCCCGGCGTTTACAGCGGCTATGCGCCTAAGACCATGCCAGGCATTCGTGAAGCCATCGAACAACGACGCTGGCAGGAGGCGGATGCAGAGATTGCTCGCGTCGCTAAGGTGCTCGAAGGGGAAGCGACTCTAATCGAGTCGGCTGCGGCCGACCTAGACGCCTTCTCTAAGTAGCGCGAGGAGTTAAGGCTGTCGCAGCCCCGATCGCTAAAGCTCTCAGTGTAAAATCGATAATGGATTGATGGGTCTGATTCTCTATTTCGCGCTGGGCGTGGCCGTGGTTGGAACTCTTTCCTCCGCGGTTTTTCTTGGCCTTGTCGTCGTAGGAGTATTTCGCCTTCATGCGGATGCCCGCAAGCAACTCGCCTCCATCCCGGATAACGCCCATCTGCCTCCGGTCTCAGTTCTAAAGCCGATCCATGGCCTCGAAGCGCAACTGAAAGAGAACATCGAAAGCTTCTTCCGGCAGGATTATCCCGACTACGAAATTCTATTTGCCGCGGACACTGCGGATGATGCGGCGTTGGACGTTGCGCGGGAGGTGTGCGCGTGCTACCCGCACATCCGCAGCCGGATTCTCGTCACCGGTACACCCTGGCCGAACCCAGTGGTCTATTCGTTTCATAGCATGGCTGAGGTTGCAGGCCACGAGATTCTGGTTACGACCGACAGTGACGTCGAAGTCGCCCCGAATTATCTTCGCGAAATTGTTGCGCCCCTGCTCGACCCGCAGGTTGGGATGGTAACTTGCCTCTATCGTGGCAAGAATGCGGCGGGATTTTTCTCGGGGCTGACCGCGGTCGGTATGTCGGTTGAGATGACGGCTGGGGTGCTGGTAGCGAACCTGCTAGAAGGAATGAAGTTTGGCCTGGGGCCTACGACTGTGGTCCGCAAAGATTCGCTGGCCAGCATCGGCGGTTACACCGCGCTTCGGGACTACATCGCGTACGACTTTGCCATCGGTAATTTGATCGCGAAGGCCGGCTACAAAGTCGTGCTTTCGTGTCATGCGATAAACCATGTGGTAAACCAGAAATCCTTTCGGCACATGTGGCAAAACCAGTTACGCTGGGCGCAGACCACGCGCTACTCGCGCCCCAAAGGCCATTTCGGAAGTGGACTGATTTTCGCCATGCCCTACGGTCTTCTCGGATTTGTTGCGGCGGCGCTGCTTGGACACTGGGCAATCGCCATTGCCTTCCTGGCCGTGGCCGTGTTGAATCGAGTGATTGAAGCGTGGCTTGTAGGTTGGACTGTGGTTCGCGATCCCAACGTACGACGCGCGCCATGGCTCTATCCGTTGCGTGACTTGCTCGGTTTCGCTGTCTGGTTCGCCAGCTATTTGAAGCTTCGCTATGTCTGGCGCGATAGCCGCTTTGAATTAAAAGGAACGCGCATCGCGCTGCGCCAGACGTCTTCGGACAGTCGATAAAAAATCTCTTTTCGGCTCGCAATCTGAGAGCCACTAACACTAGATTTCGCGTGGAGGCTTTGTTGCGAGTTTTCGTAACCGGGGCGGCTGGGTTTATCGGCAGCAATATGGTGGACCGGCTTCTGGCCGCGGGGCATCGCGTTGTCGGCTTCGACAACTTGTCTACCGGGCAGCAGCGGTTTCTAGGAAACGCATTAGCACATCCTCAATTTACTTTTTGTGAAGCCGATCTGCTCGACCGGCAAAGTCTCACGGAGGCAATGAGAGGCGCCGAACTTGTCGTTCATTTCGCGGCCAATGCTGACGTGCGTTTCGGCACCGAGCAGCCGCGCAAAGATCTAGATCAGAACACGATTGCGACCTGGAACGTACTGGAGGCGATGCGTGAAACTGGTTGCAAACGCATCGTGTTCTCATCGACCGGTTCAATCTACGGCGAGCCGGAGATTTTCCCTACGCCGGAGACCTGCCCGTTTCCGGTTCAAACTTCGCTTTACGGCGCATCGAAACTTGCTGCCGAAGCCTTGATTCAAGCCTATTGCGAAGGCTTTGGTCTGCAGGCCTACATTTTTCGCTTCGTATCAATTTTAGGGGAGCGCTACACGCACGGGCATGTGTTCGACTTCTATCAACAGCTTGCCGAGCATCCCGAACATCTCCATGTGCTCGGCAACGGCCATCAGAGAAAATCGTATTTGTATGTGCAGGATTGCATTGACGCAATCCTGTTGGCGATAGAAAAGGCCGATGCGAAGGTAAATATTTTCAACCTTGGGACTGACGAATACTGCGAAGTCAACGATTCCATTGGTTGGATCTGCGAGTATCTCGGGCTGCATCCGACGCTGACCTACTCGGGCGGCGAGCGCGGCTGGGTTGGCGACAGTCCTTTTATTCTGCTCGACTGTTCGCGGATACACTCGCTGGGATGGCTGCCGCGGCTTACGATCAAGCAGGCGGTTCTGGCAACCATCAAATTCGTCAGCGCTGACGCGGCCGCAATGAAGGCGGGGATTTAATACGCTATACTGACGCCCTCATGCACGTCTGCCGCAAGGAAAATTTCATTTGATCATCACGCGAAGCCCGCTGCGAATTTCGTTAGGTGGAGGTGGCACCGATCTTCCTTCGTATTATCGAAACCACGGCGGGTTCGTGCTATCGGCCGCCATCAAGCAATACGTTTACATCACCATCAACGAAGCTTTCAGGCCGCGGATCATACTCAAATATTCCAAACTCGAGGATGTTGCGCGCTGGGAGGAGATTCAGCATCCTATCTTTCGCGAAGCGATGCGGTTGACCGGTGTGATGGGGCCGTATATCGAGATTGTAAGTCTTTCAGATATTCCGGCTGGTACGGGGCTGGGCTCGTCAGGAAGCTTTACGACCGCGTTATTACGGGCACTGCATACGATGAAACGAAATTTTGTGCCTCCTCACCAACTGGCCGAACAGGCCTGTCACATTGAAATCGATCTGCTGCAAGAGCCAGTCGGAAAACAAGATCAATACATCGCAGCATTTGGAGGCATCACCTGTTTCGAATTCTTGTCCGACGATAAAGTAGTAGCCGAACCGCTGAAGATTGTTCCGGAAACCCTGGCAAATCTTGAAGATAATCTGCTGCTTTTCTTCACAGGGGCATCGCGATCGGCGGCCGAAGTTCTTCGCGACCAGGATACGCGCACTCGCGAAAACGCCAGCGAGATGCTGGAAAATTTGCATCTCACCAAACGTCTCGGTCATGAGAGCCGGGATGCCCTCATAGCGGGCGATCTGCGCAAATTTGCCGAGATCATGCACGTTCATTGGGAGCACAAGAAGAAGCGCTCTCCTGGAATGAGCAGCAGCTTCATCGACGAAATGTATGAACTTGCGCGCTCGAATGGAGCGATTGGAGGCAAACTGATCGGCGCGGGCGGAGGAGGATTTCTTTTGCTATACACCGAGGATAAAACTCATCTCCGCTCTGCCCTGAGAGGTGCCGGACTGCGCGAAGTGCGCTTGCAGTTTGACTTCGGTGGCACCTCCGTTCTGGCGCATTCTTAGAGAACTCATGCTACTTGTGGCCATACTTGCCGGCGGTTTGGCAACTCGCCTCGGTCCGATGACGGCGACCATGCCTAAGTCGCTGATTCCCATCGATGGGGAACCGTTCGTGGTTCATCAACTGCGGCTTCTTAAAAACAGCGGCATCCAACATGTCATACTATGCATCGGCCATCTAGGGGAGATGATTGAGAAGGCGATCGGCGATGGTCGCGCGTACGGAATGACTGTGGAGTACTCCTACGATGGTGCGACGCTGCTCGGCACGGCTGGAGCAATCCGCGGAGCGCTGCCCAAGTTGGGGAAGAATTTTTTCGTCATGTACGGCGATTCATATCTACCCTGTGACTATGCCGCGATTGAGCGCGAGTTCCTGAGGTGCGGAAAGCTAGGGCTGATGACAGTATTCCGCAATAACGGGCAATGGGACGCGAGCAATGTCGAGTTCGCAGACGGACGCATTCTGGCTTACAGCAAGAAAAATAAAACTCCTCGCATGCGCTACATCGATTACGGGCTCGGTGTTTTTGATAGCGAATTCTTCGCCAGAACATCCGCTACGGACCTCGCGGATGTTTACGCCGACCTGCTGCAGTCCGGCGAACTGTCTGCCATCGAAGTGGCTGAGCGTTTTTACGAAATAGGTTCGCCCGCGGGATTGCAGGAGATGTCAATCCTCTTAAGCCGAAGAGGAGATGCCCAAGGATGAGCCGCGCATCTGATCGAAATAAATTTACTGAAGGCTTTCTCGCCGAAGCTGTTGAGATAATTTCTAGGCTTGATGTCGCGAGCATCGAAAAGGCTGCGAGCATTCTCGCCAGCACTCGAGCCGCGGGTGGCCGGCTGTTTATTCTGGGCGTCGGCGGTAGCGCGGCCAATGCATCGCATGCGGTTAACGACTTCCGCAAGATCGCGGGCATCGAGGCTTATGCGCCTACAGATAACGTGTCCGAACTTACGGCGCGCGCCAACGACGAAGGCTGGAGTTCAATCTTCGATAGTTGGTTGCGAACCAGCCGGCTCCGATCGAACGATCTGCTGATGGTCTTCTCGGTCGGTGGTGGAAACGTTGAGAAGAATGTCAGCCCGAATCTGGTTGCGGCTTTAAAATACGCGAAGTCGATCGGAACAAAAATCATCGGCGTGGTTGGCCGCGACGGCGGTTACACGACAACCGTCGCCGATGCCTGCGTTCTGATTCCCATGGTGAATTCTGCCCACATCACACCTCACACTGAGGCTTTCCAGGCGGTGGTTTGGCATTTGCTGGTTTCGCACCCTTCGGTGAAGATGCAATCAACGAAATGGGAGTCGATAACGTCGTCCGACAGCACCGCCAAGAACCGAGCTGTGTTCCTCGACCGCGACGGCGTGATAAACCGCGCCTTCGTTCGTGACGGCAAGCCCGTTCCACCGCCAACGCTGCAGGAGCTGGAAATACTTCCGGGCGTTCCCGAGGCATTGCAAACTCTGAAACAACATGGCTTCAAATTACTGGTTGTGACCAACCAGCCGGATGTAGGACGCGGTACCTTGCCCCGGAAGACCTTGGATGAAATGCATCACGCATTATCCGCGCGCCTTCCTCTCGACGACATTCTCGTTTGCAGCCACACCGATTCCGATAAGTGCGACTGCCGCAAGCCCCTACCGGGGATGCTGCTTGAAGCAGCTCGAAAACACGACATCGACCTGACCGCGAGTTTCATGGTCGGTGATCGATGGCGCGACATCGAAGCTGGTTATAATGCAGGATGTAAGACGATTCTGATCGATTACGGCTATTCGGAGAAATCTCCAGACCGTGACCCGGATTTTCGCGTAGGGTCCCTTCGCGAAGCGGCTGACTGGATTATCCGTTCCACGCCCAAAGGAGCAAGTCCGCATGAAGTCTGTGTCTGACCTGCGCGTTCAAATTTTCGCCGATGGGGCCGACAAGGCCAGCATGCTGGAGCTCTACCGCCAGCCGCACATCAAGGGTTTCACCACCAATCCAACATTAATGCGAGCCTCGGGAGTAGCGGACTACCAGGGCTTCGCGCTCGATCTGCTGGCCACAATTCAGGATCGTCCAATTTCGTTCGAAGTGTTCGCCGATGACGAACATGAGATGGAAGAGCAGGCCCGCCACATCGCGGCCTGGGGAAAGAACGTGTTCGTCAAGGTCCCGGTGATGAACACGAAGGGGGAGCCGACTTACGACCTTGTGCGCTGCCTCTCGACTGATGGGATTCAGCTGAACGTAACCGCGCTGCTCACGCTCGAACAAGTTCGCAAGGTTTGTCGCTCGCTGCAGGGCAACGCGTCCGCTTATGTTTCAGTCTTCGCCGGCCGCATCGCCGACACCGGCCGCGATCCCGTACCGTTGATGCGTGAAGCCGTGGCAATGGTCAACGATGCAAACGCGCAGCTCATGTGGGCCAGCCCTCGCGAACTACTCAACGTTTTTCAGGCGGATGAGATCGGCTGCCACGTCATCACCGCAACCACCGATATTTTGAAAAAGCTTCCTCTCGTCGGCAAGGATTTGCACGAGTTTTCGCAGGAAACTGTCCAGATGTTTCGCCGGGATGCTGTGAAGTCTGGATACTCTCTGCCGACTGTTTCTTTCACAGGCATAGCATCCTCAACTCTGCGGTGAAAATGCAGCGGTTTCGGAAAGAACGGCCGCCATGGGCTTGCTCAAGGTCTGTTCTCTCTCTCAAACACGCGTAATCCCTGAATCTCCTGCTGAAGCTTCTGCTGCTGTCGCTTCATCATGGGAAAGAAAATCGCGCACCATATGGCGAGAAGCACGAACAATGGTCCAAAGTTCAGCAGCAGGAGCCGCGGAGCATCAAGCGACTTGATAAGCCCCGGCACGACAAACGTCGCCACCCCCAGGAAAAGAAACCCTAGGCCCGCCCCGCGCCAGACGTGGCGGGCATAGTCGCGCCGCCTCTCGAGTTCGCTTCTGTAAGACTGGAGCGTGGTGTTCGGTGTCGCATCCGGCGCTACCCACCCCAGCCAAAACCGTTTGGATCTCTGATACACAAGATTGATACACCAGAGACTTATCAGGCCCAACCCCATACGCGGAACCACTTCGTGGACTCGAACGAAGGTCCATGCGAAGAATGCAAAAAGGATGATCCCGAAGATTATCGTGTAGACCGCTTCAAAGCGGGATTTCCTCTGCCGTTGTTGCGCCTTACGGCGTAGTTGATCTGCTGACATTTTGAATGCCTCGGTAGTTTGATTTTTCCAGATATTTCGTGGATCGTTCGTAGGAAGCTCGTTCATGGGGAATTCATTTGGCATGATGTCCTCCTTCGTCGAACCTTCGTTCCTCGAGCGCTCTTTCGTGGAATGCGCGCCTCAGGATGTTCTTAATCCGGTGAACTTTCATGGAGATGTTTGCCGGCGATAACCCGGTAATCTCGCTAATCGAATTGCCGTCCATTCCCTCGAGATAGGAAACAATGATCTGACGATCCAGCGGTTTCAGGCGCTGGATCAGAGCGGAAAGACGCTCGAGAGCTTCGGTCTGGCTGGTGGCAAGTTCAACCTGATCACTTCCGGGCATGGTCTCGATGTTCTCGATGCTCACCAGCCTGTCCCTGATACGGCACTGCCGAATCACATGCCCGGTAGCTACGTTGTGCGCGACACGGTACACCCAGGTTCGCAGCGAACATCGCTGGTCGAAACACGCGAAGCTGCGCCAGAGCTGTAGATGAATCTCCTGGAGCAGGTCGCGGCGTGCCTCCGGATCAAGCTCGTAGGCCCGTGCAAGCCGATCGAGTGAGGGACCGTAGTCCTCCGCTGTCTGCTCGTACAGAGAATCCTGGCTCACCTCTTCGGCCGATATGGGTTCAGGTCCCCGCACAGCAAAGGTAGTCGTTGGCTAGTGAGTTTTCTAACAGATTTAATATTTTAATTTTGAAACTGCGGAAGGGAACCCAGAGACCGCGTAAGCCAAGCTGAGCCACCACTGTTTTTCTTTTCTGGTTTCTTTTGTATGCTTGACGGTCCGATGTTTTCGTCTAGAAGCCTTCTATGTTGGGTTTTCCTAAGGGTTTTGAATTTCCTAGGGTTTTG
>JBAPOI010000024.1:0-1884 GCA_049279555.1 Candidatus Sulfotelmatobacter sp. | reverse complement strand
AATTGGGGCGCGTCGTACCTCGTGCACGATTTCTATCGCCGATTCATCCGCAGAAACGCGGGCGAGAGGCATTACGTTCTGATAGGCCGCGCGGCCACCGTGTTGCTGTTTGTTTGTTCCAGCTTTTTGACGCTGGTTCTGGGCACCGCCAAGAGCGCATTTGACATCATTCTTTTGGTTGGCGCGGGAACGGGATTACTGTATTTGGTACGATGGTTCTGGTGGCGAGTGAACGCCTGGTGCGAAATTGTGGCGATGGTCAGCTCATTTACGATTTCGGTTTATTGGTTCTGGTACAACAGCCACGGTGGAAGCTTGGGCACCGCGGAACAACTCCTCATTACCGTTGGCCTCACCACGATCGGTTGGCTGTTGGCGGCGTATCTTGCACCGGCCACCGATGCCTCCACCCTGATCGTCTTTTTCCGGAAGGTGCGCCCGGCCGGACCAGGATGGGAGCATGTCCGTCGGGCCGCAGGCATCTCTGAGGCAGCCCGGGCCAGCGAAGACCATATTCCTCTGGCGCTGCTCGGCTGGGTGTCGGGCTGCGCGATGATTTGGTCGGCGCTGTTTGCCGTCGGCAATTATCTTTACGGACGAGTGACCATGGCTGTGATGCTATTTGTTGTTTTTTTGCTGAGCGGGTCGGTTGTGATCTATGCCTTCAACAGGCTGTGGTCCAAACGTGAACAGAGTAAGGGCACTTTCACCTAATATCCCTTCGAAACCGGCGAAAGTTAGCACGCCGCTGCCGCCACTCGTGTACGGCCACAGGCGCTAAACCGTGGGCCCGTTTCGCCAATCTGCGGGCCGCGATCAGGCAGATCTTCGGAAGATCGGATAACAAAGTATATTTCATCGCAACCACTTTCTTGATTTTCACACCTCTTCTCGGACAAAATGAGTAGTATGAAATGTGTTCCCCAGGCAACACCTTGGATGATTCGATTGTTGGTTTGCGGCCTAGCTGCATCGGTGACGGCCTCACTGTCTGCCGATTACGTTCCCGATCCTGAGACGATGGATAAGATCATCGCCGCGGGGGAAAAACTGGTTCCACAGGAAATCCGGGACCAAAAAGCACTCCTCGCTAAACAGCGCATTGAGTTGAATGCCACAAAACGCGCCGCCGTCAACCCGAATGCAAATCTGCCTGAATTGAACCGCAACGGGGTCATCGCCTTCCACACGCAGGAGGAGAAGCAGAAGGCAATTGACAATCTGTCGGACAGCATCCAAGACGCGGAGCACTATATCGCTGATCTGTCGGGCAGAACCGCGATTCCACCCCCTGAACTCACCCATGGCCCGTTTTCTCCAGGAGATTGCGGCCATCTTTCTCGACCTGTCCGCATTGTTCGTACGCTCGATGACCAATCCCAGATCGTTCAATACGATGGCGACCTCTATTGGCTCGGTGGCTTTTCGACAAAGGGAATGGCGAAGGGTAGTTACGCGCGAATTCATGATCCAATTATTTTTACAAAGTCGAAAACGTTTGGGAGCGAGATGGTGCTATGTGCCGAGCCCGTTGACTGGCAAGCCATCATGGCATATCGACAACAAAAAATGAAGGATAGCAATCCCAGGAAGTAACAGGTCGTGGGGGGTATTTCCATTTTACGCGCGGCCCCAATGCGTTAATTGTTTCCAAGTGCATCATTAACCGAGGGTTGCATTGTCCTTTTCCTGGCGCTGACTTATACTCTGTTTGTCACGGTGAGCGCAAGGTTTTACTGTTACGCCGCTGTCATTCTTGCACGGCCCATAAATCGTTGAGTGTTCAGAAATGCCAAACGGAAAGATTAAGAAAGTAGTGCCCGAGAAGGGTTTTGGGTTCATCGAAGGTGAACGGGGCGATCTGTTCTTTCATCACTCCGAGGT
>JBAPOI010000023.1:0-3160 GCA_049279555.1 Candidatus Sulfotelmatobacter sp. | reverse complement strand
GGATGGTTCCAATTCTCCTCTAACGATTCTTCGCGCGGCCATCGATTCGCCTCAGCGGTCGCGTTTTTTGCGGAATTGCATGCCATACAAAGTTCGCGTTTCTGCCAACGCTTCAGCTTCCGCATCCGGCTTTTGGGATTGACTCCGGTATAGCTGAACGTCTCCGTATGTCCGCAGGATCGCATCACGGTTTCGGGAATCATCTTCCGCCCTCCGCCGGGCCGTCGATCCGCAGGAGAAGGGCCGAAATTCTGCGATGTGCCGCGCATCGCGTGCAGTTGCAAGCTGGCTTTATGGGATCGTCGGTTCGCAGCTCTAAATGCTCTATGGCCTTCACCAACTCAAGGTACATCTCCGGCGCGGCCTCGCGCATCCGCGATGCCTTCGATCGTTCAGATTCTATGACGGCCGATTCATCGTCCAGAATCGCAAAGTGTGTCGGCGTATAATAAACGTACATCGAATCATCGGGGAAATACCAAAGCCGTCCTCGGCGGCGCAACATGCATTCGTTTCGAACCCCCTTGGCGTCATCGATCTTCGTCATCACAACGACGCCTTCGGGCGATTCGACTGCCGGTTTCCAGCCTGGTCGCTCCGGCGTAAATTTCGGCGTCGGCTTGCTCATTGGGATTCCTCAGTTAATCGGCGATCGCCTTACATCTTTAGGCTTTTTTCTCTCAAGATCTTCAAAACATAGATCGCATATCGCGGCGACCGTCACGACGGAAAGACCGTCCAAAATAAGCATGCGCTCGGCAATTGCGATGTCACCCATCGATTTTTTGCATACGCAACACCGTTGCGTTTTGTCAATGATCGTCGCCACTTTTGGCTTGTGGGAAAGCACAATCAAAGTGAGTTGAGCTTCGTCTGTGTTTGCCGGCGCCAGCATCGGCAACGGGCTGGGCTTATCCATGGCGGGACTCCTTCCTCTTGCAGTCGCACGGATCGCAAATCGGCATCGTCAATATGAATGCAATCGTCATGGCTTTTCCTTGCCCCGGCGCGCGTCGAGGGCTTCTCGAATTAAAATGCACACCATCATCGATAGGCTCCGCGATTCGTCGATCGCCGTCGAGTCCACAATCGACAACAATTTATCGTCCATGGTCACGCTGATTTTCGTTTTGGACGGCTGTTCGTTTTTCGGCATGGAGGGGAATAATACTGCGTCGTGGGGAATTGTCAAGCAAAATTCTCTGTTTGGTTCACTCTTCCTCATAAATAAAATCCACATCGGTTTCTGTTTCGACCGGCAACCCGCGTTCACCATGCCGCCAAGATGCGCGTATGCTCGCGTTGCGCCTCAGCCGCGCATTCCGCTTCATCTTCGCCGAATGATTGTTGTATTGCGGACTGCCCGGAATCAGCGCCGCCGTGTTCAGCTTGCGGAATTCGACGGAGTAGTCCTTCCAGCGCGGCGGGAACGCGATCGGCTCGGGCGCGCTGACCAGCAGCATTTGACGGCCTCCGCGCGTCATGCACTTCACCTGGATGTCGGCGCCGGGGTTGGCGCGGCGCAGTTGGGATTCGAGGGATGAGCGGGCCGAGTCGTGGGTGGTCATTTGACTATTCCATCCAGCTTGCGCAGTTGGCCGTGGAGCATCGCGCGTGAACGTGTCCATTGCTGGCCCGAGAATATTGCACGGTTCCTGTTTTGCAGGCTGGGCACGGAATCTGTCCGGCGCACGATTTCTTGTCGCCGATCGCCCCACGAATAATGCAGGCTTGAATTATCGCTGTGCGAATCGTACCGATGCGAGTGATTCTCTCCCGCAAATCTGCCTCGTGCGCCGCGATTTCCTCCGGGGTGTAGCCAGAATATTTATCACATTTGGCTATCGCCTCCGGGCACTCGCCGAGGCATGGCATCAACGATAATCGGCGAGAAGGAATTTCGTTCGGCGTTGATCCCAGCTTGTCGAATTGGTGGAAATCCACGCCGGCGTTGCAGGTCTTGATATCGGATGTAAATGCCGTTCGATGCCTGCACCATTTATCTCGATTGCTCATTGTTTCGTCTCGCTTTCGATTGGGTTCGTCTCGCCGGTCAGTGAATTCGTCTCGCTCCCCGCCACCCTCGGCACCAACCGCATCCCCTCCGCCGTTTTCATCAGCCGGATTTCGCCGTCGAGCATCAACCGGCGCTGCGCCTCGCCACGCTCCTCGGGGATGATGTCGCGCAGGGCGATGTGCATTTCGCGCGGGGTGATGATTATCGTGTTGTCGCCGGCGGTTAAAATTACTGCGTCGATGCTCATATTCCCGCCTCCTGTTTGTTTTTTTCAAGCTCGGCCATTTCGCTGTAGTGTTCCCAATAATTTCCGAACGCGGTGCGCAACTTCGCCTGGTTGATCATGTCGGCTCGTTGCCAAGCGACGGCGAGGGCCGAGACGAAAGATCCACCATATCTCTCCATGGCGTTCAAAACATCCTGATCGGAAATTCGATAAACTTTCATTTGCTGCTCTTGCGTCTGCGACGCGATGAATTAACTGCGCTTCGACGTTCGACGCGATAGCTCAACGGCCACGGCGTCACGGAATAGCTGGGCAACCGTCTTGCCAGCGGCGATAGCGGCATCCTTGACGATCTCGTTTTCGCGCTCGGTGAGCCGGATGATCTTCGCCACCCTACGCTTCTCTGTGCCGCGCGATTCAAATGGGATAGACATTAGCAACTCCGAAAAGGGGCAACGGCGGCGAGTAGTGATTTCGGCTCGGCGCTCATTGGGCGATCGCCTCGCTGATCCATTTGACGCCCATTTCCGCCGCGAAATTATTCTCCGGCGTATCGCCGACTCGCACTACCATGAACCATTGTTCAGCGGGACTTGATCCATCCTTTTTGATTTTGTGAAGTCGGCAATATTCATCCACCGATTTGCCGGCCTTCTTTGCGGCCGTTCCGAGGAAACAGCCACACGAATCGAGCGTTCCATAATCCGATCCGTTCATTAGGCCGCGATTCAGTGTTTCGATGATGAAGGCGGATTCTTCCGCGCCCATTTTCTTTGCCTTGGCCTTGATATCCGCCTCGAAACTTTCTGAAATTTTTTCGAGGTCCGATGGCGTCCACCCGGCGGCTCTGAGGGCCGATGGCGTCCACCCGGCGGCGCTGAGGGCCGATGGCGTCCACCCGGCGGCTCTGAGGGCCG
>JBAPOI010000022.1:0-2663 GCA_049279555.1 Candidatus Sulfotelmatobacter sp. | reverse complement strand
GTCCAGAACATTACCCTTCATCACGAATGCCTTAAATTCTTTGAGCATGTTTTCGATTCTTCCTTCTTCTTGGTTTTCCGAGTGCTCCTCTAAGCCGCTTTCCGCGCAAAATCGCTGCGGAAGATGGAACTCCTTTCAGCTCCATTGGAGTCAGCGCCGGGGCAACAGGTGCTGCCCCGGTACGGCTCGGCACGACTCAGCTCGGAGGAAACCGCGTCGCACCAGATAACGATATGCCACTGCGCTCAAAACCGGAATCCGAAATATTACGGGAATGAGGTAGTGGTAATTTCGTACGTTCGATTTCCCACATGTTCGAGCGAGTTGCCAAAATCGCACGCCGCGTATCTGCTTTGAAGCGGGTAAACCAAATGTTCTCCGTAAAATTACGGATAGCCGAAACAACCGCAAACTGCTTCAATCGGGAAGGGACCGTATGACTCCATGACTAAACCGCGCCTTCTACTAGCCGACGATCATGAGGACTTGCTGCGCGAGGTCACGGCACTTCTACAGGGGGAATTCGAGGTGATAGGGGTCGCCCGGGACGGTGCGGCATTGGTGAATATTGCCGCCGATCTGAATCCGGATGTGGTTATAACCGATTTCAAGATGCCGGGACTCAGCGGCATTGATGCGAGCAGCAGGTTACTGGAGCGCGGTTTGTGTAAGGCGGTTGTTCTACTCACCATGTACGCCGACCGGCAACTGGTGGACGGCGCACTCGAAGCGGGCATTCTGGGATTCGTGCTGAAGGTTAAAGCAGGCGAGGACCTGATCCCGGCAATCCATAGCGCACTCCGCGGTGAGACTTACGTCTCCTCGCTCGAAGCGACTCCTGTATGATATAGCTAACGCCGTGGTAGAGAAGGAATTTGAGCCGTGATCACTGTGGTGTTGGCCGACGATCATGCGGTTGTCGCTGAAGGCCTGGGAGCCCTTCTGAAGGAGAAATTCGCTCTCCTTAGAACCGTGTACGACGGGCGGGCTTTGGTCGCCGCCGTCGCAGAGTTGAATCCCGATGTCGTCGTAACCGACATCAGCATGCCGCTTCTAAACGGGCTGGATGCGATCAGTCAGATCAAGAGCGCCCGCGCAACAACCAACGTTATCATTCTCACCATGCACAGCGAGCCCGATCTTGCGGTCCAGGCGTTTCGGGCCGGCGCATCGGGTTACCTCGTATGGTCCGGAAATTGGATCTGCGTGACATAACACAGGTTCACGAACGTCATCAAGGTTCGGGATAATTGAGCAACAGATGCCGAGAGCCCTAGATCCGTTCCGGTTCGTGGTGATCGCCGTGGCCGGTTGGATGAACCAACACCAACTGCAGATCATCGATTACCTTCGGGAAGAGAACCGAGTGTTGCGCGAGCAGCTCGGCGGACGGCGAGTGCGGTTCAACGACGACCAGCGCCGTCGATTGGCTGCAAAGGCCAAGGGTTTAGGTCGGAAGCTTCTCAAAGAAGTGGCGACGCTCGTGACGCCCGAGACGTTGTTGGCTTGGCACCGCAAACTAATCGCCAACAAATATGATGGATCGGCCCAGCGGGGGCCTGGGCGTCCGAAGACAGCCGTCGAAATCGAGACCTTGGTGGTGAAGATGGCAGAGGAAAACCGGGACTGGGGTTACGGGAGGATCCAGGGCGCCTTGTCCAATCTGGGTCACCAGATTGCACGCAGCACGATCGCCGATATCCTGAAACGGAAGGGCCTGGAGCCCGCGCCGGAGCGCAGCCGAAAAACGACGTGGAAACAATTTCTGAGCCGGCATTGGGAACTGATTGTGGCCGCGGATTTCTTCACTGTGGAAGTGTGGACCCGAAAAGGGCTGCAGAGATTTATGGTATTGTTCTTCATCGATCTGTCGACGCGCAAGGTGCAGATCGCAGGCATCGCATCCGTCGCCGATGGACTGTGGATGAGCCAGATCGGCAGGAATCTCACCGATGCCGTTGACGGAATCCTAAAAGGCAAGCGCTACCTAATCCATGATCGCGACCCGCTGTTCACGACCGAGTTCCTGGACTTACTCGCCAACACGGGTGTGAAGTCGGTGAAGCTACCACCGCGATCGCCGAACTTGAATGCGCACGCCGAGAGGTTCGTGCGGAGCATCAAGGAATCCTGTTTGGAGCGGATGATCCTGTTTGGAGAGAACTCGTTGCGGACGGCGATTCAAAACTTCGTCTCGCATTATCATACCGAGCGCAATCACCAGGGATTGACGAACCGACTCATCAGTCCGGAGGCGGGCCATCTGGGAAACACAGGGGCGGTCCAACGGCGTCAGCGCCTGGGTGGAATGCTGAACTACTACTATCGCGCCGCAGCATGATGGTGTGAAAACGCCGGTGCGCGACGGGATCACGGCACAGGCAGAGATGCGCGATTCACTAAAGCTACTCCGGCTTCTGAAGCACCGAAATTCAGAGTGAAGGATCGAGCCGTCCTCTCCCGCCTCGCGCATGGTTCGCAGTCCTCGTTCAAAGCTGAAATCGGCCATAGGGCCGATGGTTTTTGTTTTCGGACCTTACGGCGTCGCCGCCAGGCCGCATCATTGGCCGTCGCGTTGGGCGCTAGTCCTTCCATAGAACGTCGCCACGGACGCGAGACCGCGCAAGCCGAGCCTGTTTAATGGAAACGGATCCACTCTGGCC
>JBAPOI010000021.1:0-3165 GCA_049279555.1 Candidatus Sulfotelmatobacter sp. | reverse complement strand
CCTGAATACATGGTGCCCTCTCATTGGGCCACATTAGAGAGATTACCGCTCCTTCCGGACGGGAAGCTCGATCGCAGCGCTCTACCCCCTGTGCAACCCAAGTCTGACCTGAAGCAGTCGGCGAGTTTGCCGACTAGCGATACAGAGAAGATTGTCGCTGCCATCTGGAAACAAATTCTTAAGATTGAAGAAGTCGGGGTGGAAGACAACTTTTTTGATGTTGGTGGTCAATCATTAATAATTCCTGAAGTCCACGGGGCTCTGCAGAAACAATTTGGTACAAGCCTAACGATAATCGAGCTGTTTCAGTACTCAACAATTCGCGCTTTGGCGGATCGGCTCGATTTCGAGAAGATGCCTTCCCCGCAGATCGCGCCAGCCATGGTAGCGGAAATTATAGAAACAGAGCAGCCACGCGTCCGTACGAAAGGGCTCGCCGTCATTGGCATGGCTTGCAGGTTTCCTGGGGCAAGGAACATCGGCGAGTTTTGGCGCAATCTCCAAGCAGGAGTCGAGTCGACAGTCGAGTTTTCTGATGAAGAATTGCAAAAGGCGGGAACCGCAGAGTCTGTCTTTACTTCACCCACTTATATAAAGCATAGTGCGATTCTCGACGACGTTGATTTGTTCGATGCTCGATTCTTTAACATGAGCGCCCGTGAGGCCGAGCTTATTGACCCCCAGCAACGGGCTTTACTGGAGTGCGCATGGGAAGCGCTGGAGGATGCCGGATACTCTTCGGAGACTTACAAAGGCAGCATAGGAGTCTATGCCGGAAGCGGAGCTCCTACTTACTTATTGAATTTAGGTGTTGATCACAAAGCGATGGATCCCAACGATGCCACACCGATGTTATTTGCCAACACTAACGATCTTCTGGCAACGCGGGTGGCATATAAGTTGAACTTAACCGGACCTAGCATCACGGTACAAACCGCCTGCTCGACTTCCCTGGTAACGGTACATGTAGCTTGCCGAGCCTTACTTAATCAAGAGTGCGATCTTGCATTAGCTGGTGGCGTTACGATTCGGACTCCACAGGTTATGGGAGATTCGTTTATGGAAGGCGGAATCGCCTCTCCCGATGGCCACTGCCGGACATTCGACGAGCGGGCGCAAGGCACGGTTCGTTCGAATGGAGTGGGAATCGTAGTACTAAAGCGATTGGAAGATGCGCTTCGTGACCGGGATTGCATTCATGCGATTATTCGAGGCTCAGCCATTAACAACGATGGATCGCAGAAGGTGGGCTTTGCGGCACCCAGTGTCAGCGGCCAGCGGGATGTAATCCAACAGGCGCTTCGTGACTCCGGAGTGGAGCCGGAAACCATTAGCTATGTCGAGGCTCACGGAACAGCGACGCCGATGGGGGATCCAATTGAGGTCACTGCTTTAACGCAGGCGTACCGTATCAGTACGAGCAGGAAAGCGTATTGCGCAGTGGGATCGGTCAAGTCCAACATTGGCCATACCGACTGTGCCGCCGGAGTGGCAGGTTTGATCAAGACAGTGCTCGCACTCGAGCACAAGCGGATTCCCGCTACATTAAACTTCCAGCGGCCCAACCGAATGATCGATTTCGCGAATAGTCCGTTCTATGTGAACGCCACTCTTAGCGAGTGGAATGCGAACGGGGGGCCGCGACGCGCAGGCGTAAGTTCGTTTGGTATTGGCGGAACCAACGCTCATGCTGTGCTGGAAGAAGCTCCGCCGGTCAACTCCAGTAAAGAAACTCGACCGTATCAGATGCTTGTGGTTTCAGCTAAAACGAGCACTGCTCTTGAAGCTGCGACTAGCAATCTGGCTGCCTATTTAGAGTCACACAAAGAAGTGAACCTCGCGGACGTTGCTTACACGCTGCATCTTGGCCGGCGGGAGTTTAGTCATCGCCGAGTGATCGTAGGCAGAGATTCGGAAGATGCTCTTTCCGCGTTGAACTCGCTCGACGTGAAGCGGGTCGTGACTGGATTCCAGGAACCGAAGGCCCGCCCCGTGGTCTTCATGTTCCCGGGCCAAGGCGCACAGTACGTGAATATGGCTGCCGGTCTGTATGGCAGCGAACCGATATTCAAACAAGAGGTTGACCGTTGTGCGACGATTTTGCTGAAGCACCTCGGATTTGATCTTCGCGATCTTTTATATCCCAAGGACGAAGTCGCGACTTCCGAGAACGCGGCACGATTGCTGCAAACTCAAATAACCCAACCGGCATTGTTTGTGATTGAGTATGCACTTGCTCGATTGTGGATGGATTGGGGAGTTCAACCCCATGCAATGGTTGGGCACAGCATTGGCGAATATGTGGCGGCGTGCCTGGCAGGAGTATTTTCGCTCGAAGATGCTTTGGCGGCAGTTTCTGCCCGTGGCAAGTTGATGCAATCACTGCCATCGGGAAGTATGTTGGTAATTCCTCTGCCCGAAAACGAAATTACCCTCCTGCTCAACGATGAATTGTCGCTTGCTGCTTTGAATAGTCCGGAATTCTCTGTCGTATCTGGCCCCACGGAAAGTGTGGAACGCCTTGAACAGGAGTTGACGGGGAAGAAATTAGCATGCCGTCGTCTGCAAACTTCGCATGCATTCCACTCGGCCATGATGGACCCAATTCTCGAATCATTCGCCGCCGAATTTCGAAAAGTTCGCCTGCGGGCTCCGCGGTTGCCGTACATGTCGAATCTTACCGGCAGCTGGATCACCGACGCGCAAGCAACCAGTTCTGAATATTGGGTTCAGCACCTACGCCAGACAGTGCGTTTTGCCGATTGCGTGCGCGAGTTAGTGAAAGATCCAGACTGGGTGCTCCTTGAAGTCGGGCCCGGGCGGATGTTAAGCACACTCGCTCGCTGGAATCCCTACCGCGCACAGGGGCAGGTAGTGGCGAATTCAGTTCGTCATCCAGACGATTTATTTGACGATGAAGCATTCTTGCTAGTGGCTGCCGGCAAACTCTGGATGACCGGCGTGCAGTTTGATTGGCCTCGATTCTATCGGCATGAAGAACGAAAACGAGTGTCTCTCCCGACCTATCACTTCGAACGCCAGCGCTACTGGATCGAACCTAAAAAGAAAACAACGTCGGTGGCTCCGCTAGGGATGAGCACAGAAAAGAACAAAAATTCCGACGAATGGTTCTACGTGCCGTCGTGGAAGAGGACGGCATTGAAC
>JBAPOI010000020.1:0-1709 GCA_049279555.1 Candidatus Sulfotelmatobacter sp. | reverse complement strand
CGAGAGCGCTCGAAATGCTCTCAGCAGAGAATTCTATTCCATCAATTCAGGCGATTCGTGACACGTTGCGAAAAACCACCGAATTAGACTCAGCCGCCGCGCGTTCCAAAACTCATTCGTTTGATGGTGCAGCCCAGGCGTTACTTAAAACTATCTTTCTACGCCGTCTGGCACGCGATGTTGATTTTGACGGCCAAAGCACGCCGACAAACCCACTGCAGTTCAGCAGACCGCACCGACGAGGTGGTTCGGATCACGCCTCGTCGTAAGCATAAGGCTTCCGCATTTCGCGAGCGAGCATGCTGGTAGCCTCAGCGTCGTTCGGAAAGGTCTCCGCCTGCGGGTTCCATTGGAGGGCCCGGCCGAGGCGAATAGCGATCACCCCGAGGTGGCACATTGACGCTGAGCGATGACCGATCTCGACGTCGCAGATCGGCGGCTTCCTCGTCTTGACGCACTCAAAGAAGTTGCCCATGTGATCATCACTAACGTAAAGCCGCTCGGCATCGGAGGGTAGCGGCGTGTTAAGCAAAGCTGGATCGCTGGCCTCAATCTTGCCTTCGCGAGTGACAAAGATCCATCCCTGCGGCCCTTCAAACTGCACACCGTGATACTTTTCACCGGGACCGGGCACGCCGACAACCGCACCGGCCGGACCGTTGGCCGACGTGCTGCTACAGGAGTGCTCCACGCCGTTGTCGTAGACGTACTTTACGCGGTATTGACTGGCCGCAGTGTAGCCGCCAGGAATTTGTTCAACGAGCGATGCACCTTCCACGCTGACCGGACCGCTGCGGTCCTTTCCAAGACCCCACAGGACAATGTCGTTGTGGTGCGCGCCCCAGTCGGTCATTGTTCCTCCGGAATAATCCCACCAATAGCGGAACTTCGAGTGACAACGTTCCGGCACATATTCGACTGCCTGCGTCTGGCCCTGCCAAAAGTTCCAGTCGAGATCGTTTGGTATCGGCTTCGTTGCGAAAGGGCCTTCGCGAAGTCCATGCGGTAACCATACCTTGGCACGCTCGACCTTCCCCAGCCGGCCGTTGCGCACCAATTCACAGGCTAGGCGAAACGTCTTGTCGCTCCGCTGCTGGCTACCGGTCTGCAAGATGCGGTCGCTTTTCTTCACGGCGGCGACAATATGTTTCCCTTCATCGATTGTCAGCGCCAGCGGCTTTTCGCTGTAGACGTCCTTGCGGCTGTGGATGGCTCGCAGGTTGACGAGCGTATGCCAGTGATCTGGCGTGCCATTGATGATGATGTCCAAATCCGGCAGCTCGCACACTTCGCGGTAGTCGTGATAACCAGTCGCACCCTTAAAAGTTCCCCGAGCCTTGTCCAAGTGGCTCGCATCCACATCACAGATGGCCACGATGTCGCCGAACCGTTGGGCCGACTTCCCATCAGCAGTTCCTTGCCCACCACAACCGACAAGCGCAATCTTTGGCCGCTCGTTCGGGGATTTCTCCTCGGCAAACACCTGGGAAGGGCAAGCCTCTAAGAACCAACTTGGCAGCGCTGCAACCGCCGTCGCTGTGGCCGCGGATCGGAGAACAGCACGTCGTGTCCAACGGAATTCTTTGTTGGTCGCCATCGAAGACTTCTCTCCTTGACCGGAAGAACTGAACCCGCGGCTCCAATGGCCGCACCGTTTCAGAAAGTACAATACAACATCAGGTTCAGCTGATCGTCAAGCACTTTGAAGT
>JBAPOI010000019.1:0-20938 GCA_049279555.1 Candidatus Sulfotelmatobacter sp. | reverse complement strand
CGCTGCGAGATTCAAGTGAGTGACAAGCTTTGGTCTGGACATCAAAACGTTCTACGAGAGCGAAATGGCGCGCCTTCAAAACCGAAGACGCCACCGGTGAAGTGTCGGCGAAAATCGCTTGACACCGCTCACGTCGTTAGAGACGGAATGACATCGATATTTTGCTTTCAGCTCCGAGACGATTTTACGAAATGCTTTAAGGCCTCCCGATGTTTTGGGTTTTTTAGTTCTTGGTTTTCCTAGTCTTGGTTTTATTCTTGGAGACAGGGCGGCGTGACGGGTGGGAAAGCGGGTTCCCTTCGGTAAGCTCAGGGCAGGCTCCTCACCGGGCGTACCGCCCGATTTGGAATGACATTGATATTTTGCTTTCAGCTTTGGGTTTTCCTAGTCCTTGGTCCTCATGGAGGCGAATAGCTGAAGGGGTTGTGGAAAAAGTTGTCAAGAGGGGCGAGGCATTGATTTTGGCTTAAGTGGTTGAAAACGTTGCGAAAATAAAGGCGCTAATAGCGAACACTCATCAAGCGAAAGGGCGGAAAAAAGATGGGGAGTTTCGCTATTTTTTCGTTGCTCTATTTTCGCCATTAGGCTACAAGGTGAGACAGGCTGCGCCCGGTGCGTTAACACCAGACGCAGCCCTAACCACAAATCACCTTCTACAGAAAGGCGACCTATGGCTGTTAACAAGAGTAATCGTTCCCGCAAGAGGCGCACAAGGCAGTTCCCACAGATCAAGGGCAAAATCGTGGATGACGTGGAACTCTCCCTTTCCACGGAATACCGCGCCGTGGACATCCGCTTTCAGGACAAAACATCGCTCACCTTCGCTCTTGAGCCGTGCTTCCGGATCGCACCTGTACTGGCGGACTGGAAAAGTGGAGATTTCAAACTGCTTAAACGTTGGCAGCCTGTTACCAGCTAGCCGTCCATCGTTTCAAAGCTCACACACAGAACCACACAGACCCGCCATCCGGCGGGTTTTGTTTTCAGTCGGCCCCACTAGGGCGCTCCGAAGCGGAGGTGTACTATGACCGGCGTACAATTGATGCCGGCCTATACGCCTTCGCGAGGTACGATGCCTTCTATTCTCGAACAGTATCGAGTATCTGATTTTCTAGAGTGGAATAGACAAAAATCGTTAGAGATCAATCCAGATTTTCAGCGGGGAGGCGTGTGGCAACCGGCAGCAAGAACTATGCTGATCGACACGATCCTGCGACAACTTCCTATTCCGAAGGTCTATCTTCGCACGAAGATCAACGTTCAGACGCAAAAGGCGGTGCGAGAAATCGTTGACGGACAACAGCGGCTAAGAGCGATTATTGATTTTGGCGAAGGCAGAATGCGCCTCACGAAACGTGCCCGCGAGTTTAATGGATTTTACTATTCTGATCTGAATGAAGAACAGCAGACAGCCTTTCTCGGCTACCCCATTGCCGTAGATCAGCTTGTGAATGCAAGTATTGACGATGTACTAGAGGTATTCGCTCGCCTGAATTCGTACACCGTCTCATTAAATGGCCCAGAGAAACGCCATGCGAAATTTCAGGGGGAGTTTAAGTTTGCAATCCGTGAGGCTTCACGCCGATGGGGAAACTTTTGGAAGAACTTTGGTGTGCTCTCTACGCATCAGCGCGTGCGAATGATGGACGATTCGTTGACGGCTGAGATGGTCGGGGTACTGCTAGAAGGTGTAAAGGACGGAGGCGATCCTAAGATTTTCGCTCTGTATTCAAGAAACAATGAGACCTTCGATGGGGTATGTATGCCAGCACTAGACAGGACTCTCCAATACATCTCTGATGAATTCGCTCCTGCTCTGACCGGAACGTCTTTAATGAATCCGCCGCATCTTTTGAGTTTGTTTAGTGCTGTGGCTTTTATACGCGAAAGCATTCCTCTTGGTGATTTGAAACAAGAAGACATTAATGGACTGCCGACTGAGATGCTCACTGATCTAAGTCGAGTGCGTGACAATCTGTTATTGCTTGCGACCACGATTGACTCAGATGAAGACCTAGATACGCCGCTGGCTCCGTTTTGGAAAGCGTCTCATTCGAGCACGCAACGGATTGCAAGCCGGCGCATACGATTTCCCTATTACGTGCGTGCTTTAGGCGCGGAGAATGTTTTTTGAGTGCCTTCCACAAACCGCTTAGACGGCTTAATGGCGAACTACATTGGCTGCAAGATGAGTTTCTTCAAATATCTGCGGCTGGCAATCAACGTCAACATCAACTTGCGTGCGAAATGGCAGTATTACGATTACATGATGCATGGGCACGTTTTTGCCGAGAGTTGATTATACTTTCTGCTTTTGGCAGGACAGTTACCCTAGGCGGTGTTCCGCTGCCGCCGTGCCATAACTCCGTCAAACGTTGCCACTCCGTTATCCCGCGTCTATTTGCAACCCCCGGTCCTCGTTACAGATTTGAGCCAAGATGGGCAGATGCTAGCGAATGTATAAAGGCCGCTACTAGACTAGGCATTGCGAATGTAGCGACAATATCTTCCGCTTTAGCCGCATCAAATTCTCCAGCAGAGGACATCCGGAGAGTGCGGAATTTTTACGCTCATCGCATGAAGCGAACCGTTCAAGATGCAATAGCTACAGGCTTGTTTCTGCGTCCAATACGCGCTGACGTGTTTGAATTGGCCGCGTATACGACAGGTAGTGTTCGGGTCATAGAATCCTGGGTAAGCAACTTCATTCTTGTTGCTACGGCTGCTGTGCAATGAAGTTTTGATAACATGAGGCGAGATGAAACATTCCGCAGAGTACCGCAAGTTTACTGGCCTAGTAGACCGCTTGCTCACAGTCTCTCACGAAGAGATACAGAGACGCGAAGCGGAATATCGAAAACAGGTAGACGCGAACCCGCACAGGCGCGGCCCAAAACGCGGCTCAAAGAAAAAGCGGAAAGCAGCTACGCCGCCTTCCGCTTCCGACCACGAGGCAACCGAAACCTAGAAAGGGACTTCCGGTTTTTTGTCCTCCTTCGCGGTAAGCTGGGCATACGTCAACCGCTTGCCAACGATCTGCTCACACAACAAACTGAAACGATCCGAGTCGTTCATCGGATTATTCTTCGTTGCGCGATTGTTGAATCTGAAAGCCTGCTCGTCTACGTATCGAAACAAATGAAAGGGTTCGACAGCAACATAAGTTCCGCCGAGTCCTCTCTTGAGCAAGCTCCAGAAATTTTCAATCCCCTGTGTGTGAATGTTGCCCTCTACATACTTCTCAAGATGGTTCACGACTTGATGTGTGTAGGTCTTGGCGAGGCCGTCATAGTTAACGAACTCGTCAGTCATAATCCACGTTCCGGGGAATACGTTGTTCTCGATGATCTGGTGCATAACCTTTTTCTCGCGGCGGTTTCCGAGAATCGCAGTGCGGACTTTGCCGTCGCGCTCAAGCATTCCCATTACAACTGTCTTGCCGTGTCCGCCTTGCATACCAGTGCCATCACTCAGGCGGCGGCGCTTGCTCTTGTGCATGTTTCGCGCCTTGCCGCCAATGTAAGTCTCGTCGATCTCGACAGTGTTAGCACCACCACCGAGCTTGCCGCCGTCGGTCTTGTCCTGCATCCCGAGCCGGATGCGGTGAAGCATGAACCAAGCAGCCTTTTGACTAACTCCGAGGGAGCGGTGAATCTCCCACGAGCTAACGCCGTTCTTGCAATTCGCAACCATCCACATCACAGGCAACCACTTCTCAAGACCAAGTGGCGAGTCCTCAAGCACAGTCCCGGTCTTGATGCTGAATTGCGCCTTCGGGTGCCGTGTCTTGCACTGCCACAAGCGGCGAGACGGCACAAACGCAACGTCCTTCCGGCCACAGGTCGGACAGGCTACACCCTTCGGCCAGCGCCGCAAGGCCAGATAGTCGATGCAGTTATCAGGGCTTTGGAAGTAGACTACCGCGTCTGTTAAGGTCTTTGGTTCCTGTGTCATAGGAATTTTATAGCAGAATCGGTTTGAGGAGTCAAGGATATTATTGCCAAAATAAATGTCCAATCTATGTCACTTTTGCCGTATGCAATATGCTATACTTGAATTATAGAGTAAAGAATTAAGCAATAGTTGAGAAAGTACCCAAGGCGCGCCGAAAAGCGCGCCTTTCGTATTTTCGGGTGGTGATATGAGAACGAAGGGGAAGGCGAAGGCCAAAGCAACGCATGGGAAAGAAAGCAAGAAAATGGCGAGCGGTGAAAGCATAGGAAAGGGTAGGGATCAGGGTCCAGCAGAAGAATCCGTGGAAAAGAGTAAGGCGATATCGAAAGAGCCTGTGGACATAGCTCGGGTGCGTAAGGACATTTCAAACATGGTGGGTGACTCGGCGACCGAGATCGCGGCTGGAATGATAGATGCCGCGCTGGCCGGTGAACTTGCACCAGCGAAGTATCTGTTTGAGATGGCAGGGTTGTACCCGGCGATGGAGAAGACTGAGGCAGCGAATCCTGAAGAAGAGTCGCTGGCGCACGTACTCTTGAAGAAAATGGGGCTGCCGATCGAACCGGTGATTAAGGACGGAAATTCTCAGTCGCCATTGCCGCCAAGGGAGTTCAAGGCGCCAGCAGCCGTGAGCGACGGAGAGGATACCGTAGAATGAAGCGGAGTTGTGGGACGGAATCGGGTCGGCCAGATGGGCTGTCGTTTTTTATAGTGGCTAGGCCTTCCCGCAAAATTAAGGCGAATCGGAAGGTTCGCCTCACAGGACGCAGGGTGGGGATCGATATCACGTGGCTAACCGACCAGATTGCGGTCGGGGGCGGAATCTGGAACGCGGACAACATGGCGGCGGTGTCGCGTGCGGGAATTACACACATCATCGACATGCAGATCGAGTTCGACGATAGCGTATTGGCGAAGCCGCATGAGATTGTGGTTTGCTGGAATCCGATAGACGATGACTTCGAGGTGAAGCCTCCGGAGGTTTTTGCCCGCGGTGTGAAATTTGCGTTGGCTGCGCTGGAAGTGCCGGAGTCGAAACTATTTGTGCACTGCGCGGCTGGGGTTCACCGAGCGCCGATGATGGCGTTGGCGCTGCTAGGGGTGCTGGGGTGGTCCTTAGAGGATGGAATGGACTTGATCGAGGGGCGACGGCCTGTGGCGGATTTCGCGGACGTCTATGTGCGGAGTGTGGAGAACTTTTTGAACGGACGAAGTTGAGGTCCTGCAAAACAAAAGCTCGTCCTTAGAAATTTGAGGAGGAATTATGTTCGAGGCCAGCCGCCCGTGTGGGCGGATTTTTTGTTTGGTGGCAGCAGTGGGGATTGCTGCTTTAGGCGTGCGGCTGTGCGTTGGGGAAGGATCTGCAGCTACGAGGCCGACGGGACGAGCGGCCTCGCCCAGTCCGCAAAGTGGTCCGACGCTGACAGACGTGGTTGACACGGTTTATACGGCGGATGGAACACCTGCGCAAGGAGTGTTGGTGATCACGTGGCCCGCCTTCGTCACGGTGAGCGGGACGGCCGTGGCGTCGGGAGTCCTGGACGTGACGCTGGGAACAAACGGCGCTTTGAATGTGGAGCTGGCGGCAAATGTGGGAGCGACTCCTGCGGGCGTGTATTACACGGTTGTGTATCAGTTGGGGCCGGGCGAGGTGCGAACGGAATATTGGTTGGTGCCGACCAGTACTCCGGCCACTTTAGCGCAGGTGCGGACTACGCCGGGGTCGGGAACGGCGGCTCCAGCGGCGTCAGTGCAGTACGTGAACTCGGCGCTAGCGGGAAAGGCAAACGATAACGCAGTAGTCCACCTGACGGGGACGGAAACGGTGACGGGGACCAAGACTTTCTCGGTGCCACCGAATGTGCCGACGCCGGTGGGTACTGGGGACGTAACGAATAAAGCATACGTGGATGCGTCGATTGCGACAGTGGGAGCGGGAAATTTCTTACCGACGGCGGGCGGAGCGATGACCGGGCCATTGACCCTGAGTGCGAATCCAACCGCGCCCTTGCAGGCCGCTCCGAAGCAGTATGTGGATACGACGGCTGCGGCAAAGGCTGACCTGGTAACCGGGTTAGTGCCGACGCACGAGTTGGGGAGCGGAACAGCTACGGCTTTGAACTGCCTGTTGGGGAATGGGACTTGGGGGTCGTGTGCATCGAGCGCCAACGCCACGGAGATTCAGAGCGTGCCGGTAGGGACAGGAGCACCTGCGGATGGACAGGTGCTGACCTATTCGTCGACGTCCGGGCAATATGCACCAGCGACGCCGAGCAACGGCATTGGAGGAGTGTCACTGAGCCCGAGTGTGAGCCAGAACATTGTGCAGCCGGTGAACACGGAGACGAGCACGAATAATTTCAACGCAATTCGATATGTGACTGCATCCGACAACTGGAGCCAAAGTGGATCCAGTATCTCGGGAAGTCCGGCGACGGTGACGTTAACGCCATGTCCTATGGGGATTGATACGAGTGGCGCCGGAATGTATTTCGTGTACATCACTCAAGGAACGACGACGGAGATCGAGCAGGTAACGGGCGGAACATGCACCAGCGGGGCCACATCGGGAACGATCATCTTCAACCCGGCGAATTCGTATAGCAGCGCCACAATCAGCAGCGCGAGCTCTGGAATTCAGGAGGCGATCAACGATGGGTGTGGGTTGTTCTCGACGGCGGCGAACTGCCGAATTGTGCTGCCGCCGACGGGGACGAGTGCGAATGCGCTGAAAATTTATGGCACGGTGTTCGAACACTGTTCCCGCTGCGTGGTGGAAGGCAACGGAACATTGCTTTACACGTATACGCGAGACCGAGCGTGGATGCTTGGTTTCCCAACCCTCAGCTACGTGAATGTCGCGCTCAAGGGAGTTACGTTCTCTGCAGGGATTCAGGTGGATGGCTGCTTGGTAACGAACACAGGGGAGGCGGAGGGGACGGCGACGATCAGCGTAGTTTCAGGATGCGGGAATCTGCGCACGGGCGATCTGGCGAATATCAATTTTACGGATTCGCCGAGCTTCTGGGGAAGCCACGGTCCGGTGACAGTTTCTGGAACAACTGTAACTTACAGCCACAGCGGAACCATCGCTTCAGAAGCGTCTCCGGGAACGATCGCGATTCAGAATGCTGCGGTCGAGGACGATGCCACTAACCTAGGACTTATGGAAGGGATTGACGTTAATCTCTCGGCGGGGGGACGTTATAACCAGTTTTTCGTGGTGAACAACGATCAGTCTGCGACAATTCGTAACTTTAATGAGAATAGTGCGCCTGTGCAGTGCACGGCGAATCACTGTGGCTCGTACGTTTATTCGGGCGGATCGACCGCAGCCGCTCCAGTCATCTGGATCGATAAGGCGAACATCAGTCCACAGTGCGGCGGCAATGGCGTGACGGTGTACGCCAATAACAGCGTGCACATCACGGATAGCGTGATTGAAGGTTTTGGGATGTGGGGCGTGAACACGCAAACCATTCTCGGGAGTTTCGGTGGAACGCAACTGGACAACCTGTACTGGGAAGAGGGTGGCGGGCCCTGTACGCATCCGTACAATCCCGGTGGAGGAACGGTGTTCAGCGCGGCGGGAATCATTTTTCAGGGTGGGCAGCAACTTTCGATCACAGGCGGAGAGGGTCCGGCAGGCGCCCATGTTCCGCAATTTTCGAATACAGGATCTACGCAGTATAACTACTACGTAATCGTCAATGATGCGACGCAGGGGTGGCACAGCTTTCCGCTGTTTGCGGGATATGCGCTGACCAACGGGTCGGGAAGCATCACGGTGCAATACCCGCACGTTCCTGGCTCCGCGCCGGGCGACACCGTGACGTATGACATTTTGCGGATGCAACCATCGGCGAACCTCTCGGTGAACGCTCCAAGCTTTCCTGTGACAGGAGCTTGTGGAGGAGGGAGCACGACAACATGCGGGAGTGTCGTTACCGGGCAGGCGCAATGCTCTGGGTTGGTCTGCACCTTTACGGATACGGCTTCGGCGAACACTTCGAGCTATACCATTAACGGAACTTCATGGGACCCGGTGTTACCCTTCTGGCCGGCAGAAATCTTGATTCCTGGCAATGGTGGACAGGGTTTTAGTACAGCGCCTGTTATCTCCGAGACAGAACCATCCAACATGGTTTCAGTGATTGGGAATGCTTACCCCCAGATATTCATCCGGCAATGCCAGGGGAATCCAAATATCGGTGGAAACTTTTTTGGCGGTGTCTGGGAACAATGTCTCGCAGGAAAACCGGGAGGGAATATTGGCGCGCTCTTGCTGCAAACGGGTACGTCTAGCGGGATCGGGAACTTAAAAGGTATTTTGAATTTTGAGGGCGGGAGCCTGACTAATATTTATCCGCAGCACTTTCTCACGCTGATCGATTCCAATCCCTACAAGACTTTGGCGACGATTGGGTCTCGACCGCCAAACGACGCGAACGACACGTTTATCGGAACGGACAATCCGCCCGCAGGGACAATCCCGTTGAATTCTCAACTTGCTTTTGGCGCGCCGATTGCGATCTCGAACTATATCGGCAATGTGGGAGATAACAGCAGCTATTTGGAGAGACTCACGGCGACGGCAAAGACGTTCAATGTACCGGTGAAGATTAATGGAAATCTGACGGTAACGGGAACATGTGCGGGATGCGGATCAGGGGTGGTGACTAGCGGGACGGCGACCCAGGTGGCACTGTACGCGACCAATGGAACCGCGGTCAGCGGCGACAGCGGACTTACGGACAATGGATCGACGCTGAACTATACGGGCAGCGGCGGGCTTTCGACTACGGTCGGAACGTTCAGCGGGAATGTGACAGTCAATGGGCAGTTGCTCGTGGCGGGACCCTGGTCGGTGAGTTCGCCGATTCCGGGGAGCGCGATGGGGGCGGCGGGAGCGGGCACTTCGGCGCTAGGAATCTCGAACGACGGAAATTTCTACATCTCGGCGAACGCCGGGACTCCGCAAAAAGTAGCGACAACGGCGACGAGTTCTTTCTTCACGAATTTGTCTCAGGAAGATGCAAATGACCTGGGAGAATATAACGGCACGACGCCGCAGGGATTGAATATTTATGGCACGAGGGCGGATGCCAGCGACTATGAAAGGTTGGTGCTGACATACGACACCATAAATACGAGTTACTTCAAACTGGATGTGCAGGCGACGGGGACCGGGACTCACCGCGGAATTGCATTCTGGGTGAATGGGGCGGGGCGATGGGGAATCGACCAAACGGACGTACTCAAGCCGTTCGTTGACAATGCGTATGACCTTGGATCGAGCACACTGCACGTGCGCAACGGATATTTCGGGACCGGAGTGATTACTCCGAGCCTAACGCTGGGCGGGTCGGCGCTGTTGAGTGTGATCGGAACGCCTTCGGCGAACTTGATGACAGCAGGAACCGTGAGCGGGACTGGGGCGCCATTGTGCACCGATGGGGCCGGGAATTTGACGATCACCACGGTGGGATGTCCACCGGGGACGGGAACGCTGGGTGGAAGCGGCACGACTCCTCAGTTTGCCTATTGGACGAATACCAACGGATTAGGAGCAGCTCCGTTATACGTTACAAATGCGAACACGGTGGAGCAGATCAACTCGACCAACGTGCAGACGTTCAATCTTTACGGCACCTTCACGAGCACAACGAACTATGAACGGTTGTCAGCGGCGTATGTTCCCGGGGATACGTACTTTGAATTGCAGACACAGCAGGGATCAGGAGGGGGGGCGCAACGCGGAATCTGCTTTGGAGTGAACAATTCTTGTAAGTGGGCGGTGGATACGACGACAGCATTCAAGCCCTTTAACGACAACGCTCGGGACATTGGGACGTCAACGCTGCGGGTGCGGGACTTTTACCTAGGACGCAACCTGATCATGAGCGGCACGGCAACGACCTACAACGGAAAGACTACACAGGGAACGGGACTGGCCCCGATTTACGGGGCGGTGAGTTCGGCTGGTTTAACTGCGGCAGTTGGTTCGTCGGCTTTGTGTGCCAGCTCAACCTGTGGGGCTGGACAATACATTGTGAACTACTACATAGACTCGGCGGCGAGTTGCACAACTGCTGGGAGCGCTGCGGCATCTCTGACGATTGGGTGGACGGATGAGACGAGTGCGAAGAGTTTCCAGGTGCCACTGAACGGTAGCGGAGTTTCCGGCGGAAACAGCCTAGCGTTGGGAAATACCGCGAATTTTGCGAGTGGTGACGTTTCGTTGTGGTCGGCGGGTAGTGCGAACATTATTTACTCGACCTCCTATACAGGGTGCACAACCGGGACGGGGGTTTATGGGCTGCGGTTGTCGGTGAGACAGGTTCAGTAGCGGTCGTGGTGTTAGGTTCGAGCCAAGCGAGAGGCGTTGAGGATAGGCTTCTCGAAGAAGGCGAGAAATATTCAGATGAAATTGAAGGAGGAAAACTATGGACAGTGTAATCAATCCTGAAGCGGCGCAGCCAACGTCCAGGCTAGCGTTTGAACAGAGTGACCGGAATCCGATGATCAATAACCCAGTAGGCGATGCGAACGGGTGCGGGATAAGTGTGCCAGCCGCTTCGGAGAGCCGGGTAACCCAGGCTGGACCAGCACCTTCACCAGATGCGGGGCTGACGAACTACGACGCCGGCGGTGTGCAGGACGAGGCTCAACCGGAGGGCTAGAGCAGATCGAAATATACTGCTGCAGTTGAGAAATTGAGTGCGGTGATAGGGCCAGGAGCGCGAGCTCTTGGCCTTTTCTGTTGGCAAGAGAAAAATAGGAGAGATGATCGTGAGAGCTTCCATCAAGGCCAGCGCGAGCGCAAAGGGGATAGGGATTCCTCGACTCCGCAAGATGATTCGCTTCGCGAATCGTCTTGCCCCGCTCAGAATGACAAGGCTCTTAGCCGGCGTTTCTTTGCTGGCAATGTTTAGTTTGAGGGCTGAAGCAACGACTTACTATGTGAGCTCGAGCACGGGGAGCGATGGCGCGAGTGGAACGTCGGCAGCGACGGCCTGGCAGACGGTCGCATATGTGAATGGGCAAACATTTCTGCCGGGGGATTCGATTCTGTTTAAGCGAGGAGATATTTGGAATGAGAGTCTAGTGCCGCCCTCTTCGGGTAGTGCGGGCAATCCGATTACGTTTGACGCCTTTGGCACGGGGGCGCCGCCAAACTTGACGGGATATTTCGCTGTACCGCCTGCCTCGTGGGTATTTGTGACGGGAAATGCATGGAAGGCGCCGGTGCCGGTGACTTACACCACGATCAATTTCTGCTTGTTCGGATCCATTTGGGGGCAGAAAGTGGCGGCAGCAACCACGAATTTGACGGCGCAATGGGATTTTTATCTGGCAAGCGGGTTTGTGTACGTGTATTCGGTGGGATCTCCCGCGACCTACTATAACGAGCCGATAGTACCGATGGCATTGAGCAATGTTCCTCTGATCAATGTCAATGGGATTTCATGGCTAACGTTCCAGCATTTTCTGGTGAACTGGTTTGATCAATACGGAGTGTATGTACAGGGAACGAGCGATCATCTGGTATTCGCAAATATGGAATCAGATTCGATGATTCCTCAGGGCACGCAGCCCTTAGGTTTTTACGTTAATGAGAGCATGCCGGGACCAGGCGACATCAAAATCTATAACTCGGAAGCCCACCTCAATTATGACGGCTTTCGTTTTGATGGCGCGGCGACGGCGATCACCATGGTGAACGATAAAGGGTATGCAAATCGAGATGGTGCATTAGTGGACGATACGGGCTCTGTGACTTATTCCTACTGTCATTTTTATGCCTCAAGTCTGGCGGTCGCAGGATCGACGGATGTGGAATGGACGAGCGGCAGCGGTCCGATTGCGGGAGCGGGGAACGTGGCGGCGGACACGGCTCCGGCGGTCGAAGTCTATCAGAGGTATCCGGCCGAGGTGACGTTAACGGTAGACGATGCAGGAATGACACCGAACGCTGATACGTATTACGCGAGCACGGTTCTGCCGGTTGCGGATGCGGCGGGCGTGCCCGTGGGAGTGGCGATTACGGTCGGATATCCTCTGGCGCAGACTTTGATCTCGGAGTTTCAAGGATGGATCAATGCGGGGCGAGATGTGACCTCGCACTCGGTATCTCACACCTACTACACGAACACGGGTGCCTTGGACATTCAATACACAGGAAGCGGCACGGCAGCGACACTTAGCATCAGCAGTAAGACTTTGACGATAACGGTGTCGGGGGCGAGCGACAGCGTAAGTTACAACTTAGCCCAGGGGCAACCGCAAGGAACCGTCTTGGGATTGCAGCAGGCGCTGGCAGCAACTGGGAAGTTTACGTGGAATCTTCCACTGCCTTGCCAAGGGCCGTATGGAACAGGATGTTCGGCATATACGGCACAGGCGTTGCTATCGCAGGACCTGGCGGATGTGAGTGGACAGGATGTAAGAACATCGGTTTATCACCTGCAGTTAGATGTGACGCGGTTAACGAGCGATGAGATTACGCTTTCGCGTCAATGGATGACGACAAATCTAACGGGGCTGCCGGCGACGCCGGTGTATGTGTATCCGGGAGGATACGAAACAGCGACTATGCAGGGCATTGTGGCGGGTGTGCCCTACAACGGAGCGCGTGGGGCGCTGAAGGAAAATCTGGGCGTCAACGACACGTATGCGGACGGATTCAATGTACAAAACATCACGAGCTTTGGAGTGAACCCCTCGTGGATGGGGCTGCCGCCAGCAGTTTTGAACCAGAGGATTCAGGCGCTGGTGTGGAAGGAATCGGTGTGGGGAGTACCTTGGGGAGTTTTCTGGCACTTGAATGAACTGACGAACGTCGATCCGGTGGGCGGTACGGAGATCGCGAACTTGATTCAGGATTTCAAGGCGAGCGGGGCTACGATCCGGACGAATACTTCGTTGGTGAACTGGCTGCTTGGCGGAACCCAAGAGACGGGGACCGACGGAAATTATTATTACAAGCTTCCTGCGACGAGTATGACGCTGGACTTTCGTCCGACGAAGGGTTCGCCGGTGGTAGACGCGGGACGAAATTTGGGAGCGGCATATGCGATCGATATCAATGGCGTAAACCAGAACAGTTATGGGACCGGATGGGAGATCGGGGCCCACGTGTATCAGTGTTGCGCGGCGTACGGAGGAGCGGCGGGTAGTGGCCCGTTTACTATCCAGTGAATGTGCTTCCCGGCGCGACGATCCGCCGGGGTTAAAGGGAAATTAATACGCAGTTGGCCACCAGGGCACGGCGAAAGCTGTGCCTTTTTTGTTTGCCGCGGGAACCATGACTTGAAGGGCAGGTTTGTTGGTGAATCGATTTATAAATCTGAGGAGCCGAGTGATGAGGAACGTAACGATTTTGAAGAGAGCGATGGCGATGGTTTTATGTGGGACGATGACCCTGGTGGGTTGTTCGACAGCCTGGATCAGCGAAGCGGAACAGATCGTGGCTGCGTTGATTCCGGCGGCGGCGAACATTCTAACGCTGGTGACAGCGCTTCACGGGCAGAGTGTTTCGGCCGAAGATCTAAAGATAATCCAGAACACTGGATCTCAAGTGGGAGCGGACCTTCAACTCATCGAGTCATTGCTCACCGCCTATCGAACGTCGGATGCAGCGGCACAGCCAGGGCTGCTCAATCAGATCCAAACGGCGACGAGCGCCGTGCAGTCCAGCCTAGGCAGTCTTTTGCCAGCGCTGCACATTCGGGATGAAACCACGCAAGCGAAGGTTTCGGTGGTGATTGGACTGGTGCTTTCTGAAGTGGAGTCGCTGTCGGCGATTGTGCCGCTGGTGAACCCGAGTGCTTCGCCCGCGATGATAGCGATGGTGGCGAAACAGGCGAAGAAACAGCCTCCGCTGACGGCGACTGAGTTTGTGGCGTCTTATAACGCAACGATTACGGCAAAGACAGGCAACGCCGCGTTGGACGATGCGACAGCAGGAATGCGAATTCATATGCATGGAAGGTTCGCGCGCTACGCAAGCTTGGGAATACTGAAGTAAGAAATGCTGAGTAATGACGCGAAACATACGCGCGCTACGCAAACAACATAGGCACGGATGAAGACGGAACTAGAGGTGCTTTTGTGAGCGATGAGTGGAACTTTCAGCATCACGTGAACTGCGAATGCGTAAGGTGCATTGGATATCCTTCGCAGGCGCGGCCGGGGATTCACGTATTTCCCGACCGGTTGCACGTTGTGACGATGCTGGAAAACCCGCTGCGATGGCGATCGAGATATTGGAACTATTGGATGTTCGAACGTGAGTGTGAAGCGGCAGGTGCAAAACTATACACGGCCGAGGTCGCGTTCGGGGATCGGCACTTCGAAGTGACGCAGGCAGGTAATCCACGGCATTTGCAACTTCGGACGACGAGCGAAATCTGGCACAAGGAAAATGCGTTGAACCTGCTGATCCAGCGCCTTCCGACAGACGTAAAATATGTTGCCTGGATTGATGCCGATGTGAAATTCAGCCGGCCAGATTGGGTGCAAGAGACTTTGCAGTTGCTGCAGCATTACGACGTGCTGCAGATGTTCAGTCATGCGCAGGATGTGGGCCCGAATTATGAACCGCTAGCCATGACTCCGGGATTTCTTTACAAGTGGGTGACGGACCGGCCGAATCCTCATGAGCCGACTTTCTCGCAAGAAAAGCCGGCGTACGGGTACTACAGCGTGCATAGCGGGCAGTTCTGGCACCCGGGATTTGCGTGGGCGGCAAAGCGTAGCGCACTGGAAAGTGTCGGAATGCTGATCGATCATGCCATTCTTGGGTCGGGCGATTGGCACATGGCATCGGCGCTGGTGGGGCAGGTTGGGCGTTCCCTGTATTCAGGTTATTCACCGGCGTACATCCGTTTGTGCCGGGAATGGGAGGAACGAGCGGAGAAACATATACGACGGAATGTGGGCTACCTTCCGGGACTGGTGAACCACCTTTTTCACGGAGCGAAACGAAATCGATCGTATGACCAACGCTGGAAATTTCTAGCGCAATCGGGATACGATCCGCAGCTTGATCTGAAACGAGACTGGCAGGGACTGCACCAACTGACAGATCGAAGCATGATTTTGCGAGATGGAATTCGGCAGTACGCGCGGATGCGGAATGAGGATTCGATGGAAATTTGAGACATACAGCCCGCTTTAATCGGATGCTATTTCTCGTTCTGGAACCCGAGGACTTCGGCCCGGAATATGGATCGGGCGAGCCAGGGCTTGAAAGAAATCTGGGTCAATTAAATCGGGTCTAGATAAATCACACGAGCAACGGGCGGCGCGATCGCCATCCCGCACAAAAAAGGAGCGAACCATGGCAAACAGCACAGCAGTTCTTACCGACGCAACCACACTACTGACGAACGCGCAATCCAGCGGTTCCGGCTGGACGGCAGCCAGCAGCACCAAGAATCTATCGACGGACAACGTCGACCTGACTGGAATGGTTTCGACGGCGCAGCAGGGAATCGCCCAAGCGAAGCGGGCGCTGCAATTGATACTCGCGAACACCGATGCGACTGGTCCCGATCCGCTGCACACTCTCGCGGCAAACATCGCTGCAACCCTCAGTTGATCGAGGAGCGCAGTTCCGGAGGTAAGTCAACTGGCGAGACCTGCGCGGCCCCCGACGCGCAGGTCTGGAGATGGATGTGGCGGAAACTCCGGGAAAACGCGCTCCAACTTTCGATTTAGGCGGGCCAATACTATGCGAACTGTTGCATTGGCTCCCGTTGAACTGAGGGCCGAACCGCTTGAAGTCACAACCAGGAAATGGGACCTGTGGAAGATGATGTTTATTTGCTGCAACAATTCGGCCAGTTCCTGGACCAATCTATTGGAGAGCAAACAGTACGAGACTTATTGATAACCGGGTTGCTTAAGATTCGACCGAAGAAGGGTGGGGTGGAGTTTCTGCACTTGAATCGGGTGCAGCAGGAGTATTCGCGGAAATGCAGCGGACAGAACATTGTACTGAAAGCGCGGCAGATGGGGATCACAACCTATATTGCTGCGCGATTGTTTGTGCAGACGATCACGCGACCCGGGGCGCTGACGGTTCAGGTGGCACATAACCAGGAGTCGGCGGAGGCGATTTTCAACATCGTGCAGCGCTTTTGGGAGAACCTGCCCAATAAGATGCGCGAAGGCGCACTGGTGAAGTCGCGCTCCAATGTCCGCCAGATCGTTTTTCCGCGACTCGACAGCGAGTACCGGGTGGAGACGGCGGACGACAACGCGGGGCGGGGGATGACCATCCATAATTTGCATTGCTCGGAGGTCTCCCGCTGGCCCCGCGGCGGGCGGGAGGCACTGGCTTCGCTGCGTGCGGCCGTGGTGCCGGGCGGCGATATCGTACTGGAATCCACGCCGAATGGGGCGAGCGGCATATTTTACGCGGAGTGGGAAGAAGCGAATGAGACAGGCTACACGCGGCACTTTTTCCCTTGGTGGAATGAGGAGGGCTATCAAGACAGCGTGAAGCCGGGAGAGATCCTTCCGCTAGCTCCGGAGGAGAGGGAGTTAGTGGAGCGCTACGCACTTAGCGAAGGACAAATTGCTTGGCGACGCAAGCGATGGAAAACACACCGTGATCTTGCGGCGCAGGAATATGCCGAGGACGCAGCTTCTTGCTTTTTGATTTCTGGAGAGTGCGTGTTTGAGGTGGCCGCAATCGAAGCTGCGGCGAAGCAATCGCGGGAAGCGATGGAATTAGAGGATAACGGGAGGCTGGCGATCTGGCTTCCTCCACAGAAGGGCCGGCAATACATTTTGGGAGTAGATACGGCGGGCGGAGGGTCGGACGGGGATTATGCATGTGCCGAGGTGATTGAACGAACGATGGGGATGCAGTGTGCGGAGTTGCATGGACACTTTCCACCGTTCGAACTGGGGCGCCGAGTCGCGAATTTAGGGCGGCGATATGAAGGGGCGCTCGTGGCCGTAGAGCGCAACAATCACGGGTATGCTGTGCTGGCCCATTTGAATCATCTGGAGTACGGGAACATTTTCGAGAAGAATGGGCAACAAGGTTGGGTGACGTCGGCGGCCAGTAGGCCGGCGATGATCGAGAATATGGCTGCGATCCTTACATTGAGGCCCGAGCTGTTTCACAGCGCGCGATTCATTAACGAGTGCAGGACATTCGTTCGACGCGCAGACGGGATTGCGGCGGCGGCAAATGGGGCGCACGACGATTGCGTGATGGCCATGGCGATCGCGCTGGCGGTTCGGCAGGAGGAAGCGGGCCGCGGTGTGAAGAAGAGGGGCCTGGATGTAAGTAGCCTGGTGATAGAACGATGAGGCCTGGGAGAGAGTTCACTCGTCACATCGGAGTTGGACGGGGTTGAGGTAAAATGTCGGCCTAATCGCGAAGGGTATCGCCCGTTTCGGGTTTTCGCGGGCGAGGCGCTAGCGTCACACTTGCTTGGTGGAAGCTGTCCAACACGTTCGGCGGATGCGGGGCGGTGCGCAAGGACACTTGATGCGCTGCTCCGATGGGAACTTTTATGTGGTGAAGTTCCGGAATAATCCGCAGCATCTGCGGGTGCTGACGAACGAGATGCTGGCGACGCGGTTGGCGGAGCGTGTAGAGCTTCCCGTGCCAAGAACTGAAGTTGTGGAAGTGAACGATTGGCTCGTGGAGCACACCGCAGAGTTGCACATTCAGCTGGCGCACGACATCATCCGCTGCCAGGCGGGGCTACAATTTGGGTCGCAGTATGCGGTGAGCCCGCTGGAAGGGCAGGTGTTCGATTACCTTCCCGCGGAGATGTTCGGGCGGGTACGGAATCTGGAAACATTTGCCGGGATGTTGGTGGTGGACAAGTGGACGGGAAACGCGAACGGGCGGCAGGCGGCGTTCTGGAGAAAGTCGAGGGAGCGGAAGTACACGGCGGCGTTTATCGATCAAGGCTATTGCTTCAACGCGGGGGAATGGACGTTCCCAGATTATCCGTTGCGCGGGGTTTATGCGCGGAACGAAGTGTATGAGAGCGTGTGCGGGTGGGAGTCGTTTGAGCCGTGGCTTTCGCGGATTGAGAAGATGGATGAAGATGTGGTGTGGTCGCTGGCGGGAGAGATTCCTCCGGAGTGGTATGGCGGGGAGTGGGATGAGTTGGAGAAGCTAGTGAGAACTCTGATTTCGCGGCGGGGGATGGTGCGGGAGTTGATTGAGGCTTTTCGGGTTTCGCCGCGCAGGCCGTTTCCGGGGTGGAGGGAACAGGCTTAGGTCAAAAACCTTAAACGCAGAGGCACAGAGGAACACAGGGTAGAGCACTGATGGCTGATCGACGACAGATCGAATTTTTCTTGCTGCGATATGTGCCGGACGCGGTGAAGGGGGAATTTGTCAATTTTGGAGTAATGGCTCTTGCCAATGGGCCGAATGGGACGGAGTTGATAGATGTGCGATTCATGAAAGATTGGGGGAGGGTTCTGTGCCTCGACCCGCAGGCAGATCTCGACATACTCTCTGCTCTGGAGAAAGAGATTCGCCGAGAGATAGGGCGGACAAAAGATCAAGTGACGTTGTTGAGGAAGATGGAGGATTCGTTTTCAAATCTGGTTCAGATTTCTCCGGTCATGCCTTCTCTGACGCAGAAGACAGCGGCGGCTGAAATCGACGATGTGGCAAGGATGTTCTTGGAGACACCAAAGCTGCGGAGGACGCGAGAGCCAGCAGGGCGGCAGAAGATTGTGGAAGCGATGCGCGATGAGTTCGACAAGGCAGGAGTGCTAGCGCTTTTGAATTCCGTTCCGGTGGAGCCTTATACAAAACCGGGGGATCCCTTCGAGTTTGATTTCGGGTACCGGTTCGGCGGCGAGATCAAGTTGTTTCATGCAGTGTCGATGAGGGCGAGCGTAGACTCGGCGGTGATGCTGGCATTGAAGTATCGGGACATCGTCCCAGCAATGGCGCACGTTGCGGGTGCGGCGCCGATGTTGACTGCGGTTGTCGAGAGTGAGTTGGATCGGGCCAGGGATGAAGTTGGATTCGCTTTGGAGATGATGGAAGAAAGCAAGATCAAGATTGTCCGGACATCGGATATGGAGGAGATTGCTAAACGAGCGCGGGTGGAGTTGAAAGCGTGAACACTGTTGCGACGATTTTGATCCTTCTCGCGCCAGTGGGGCTGGTTTATGCGTGGGTCTTCTGTTGGACTCGAATGAGACCTGAACCCGGAAACTGGCGTGGCTGGGCTACGCTCGGATCGCTGGTCTTAGCTTCGGTTGCGATTTTGCTAGGGCCAGTCAGTAGAGTGCTCATGCCAAGAGGAGACTGGCAAAGCGGAGTGGAGTTGATCGTGAGGTTCAGTGGGCGGACGCTTGGGAGAGGGGTGCTGTTCGCGTCTTGCCGGTAGCCCTTATTCTGTGTTTGTTCGGAAAACCGCGATTGATTCTGCCGATTGCCGTTGCATGCGTCGGTGCCGCTTTTTTCTGGGTCTTCAGCAATATGCCTTAATCAGAAATCTATTTCGGAAATATGCCCTGCTTCGGCGGGGCTTTTCTTTCGGAGGGATTACGACTGCGAGGGCGAGACGCCCTCGCGACAGCCGGCGGGCTGCCAGCGCTGCTGTCCCCACATTATTTCTCGGTGAGATAAATTCTATGAACATTAAAGAGACGTTGCGCGGCGCGGTGCGCCGGATTGCGGGAGTGTCAGCGGCCTCATCTTCTTCACTGGCGACGGCGGAGAAAAAGCGGCGGACGCTGCCGTTGCCTTCCATCTTCAATTCGTACGGGCCGCCGGGCGACATCATGCCGAAGCCGACGGCGTACAACTTACGGCGATTTTCGGAGATACCTGTTCCACGGCGAGCGATCAACTGCATCAAGGACCGCATTTCGGGGATGCGCTGGCGGATACAGGCTCGGCAGGGGCTTTTGCTCGAGACGATTCCCGACGGTGCGGAGCGGGCGCAGATTCTTACCGATAATTTTCATGCGCCGAATCCTGACGACTCGTTTCGGTCGTTTTCTGAACAGGTGGTCGAGGACATCATCGTGGGCGGGTTTGGAGCAGTGGAGGTGCAGGCCTCGGGTGATTCGCAACATCCGCTGCTGATGTGGCCCGTGGATGGGGCGTCGATCCGAATGAATCTGGATTGGGATGGATCGCCGCACGGGCAGCGCTATTTGCAGGTCACCGATCAGTCGGGACCAAGAAGCAAGATTGCGCTTAATGACGATGAGCTGATTTACATCCGGCTGAATCCGCGAACGCATACGCCGTTTGGGTTGGGGCGGCTGGAAGTTGCGTTTGAAACGATCAACGCCTTTCTGGGCGCGCACCGGTATGCGTCGCGGCTGGCTTCAAACTCGGTGGTGCAGTATGCGCTGTGGCTGCAGGATTTGACGCCGGACCATCACGAGCGGCTGATTCGCTGGTGGCAGGACGAGATCGAGGGGACGGGGCGCGTGCCGATTCTGTCAGTGGACAGCAAGCCGGAGGTGTTGCGGTTTGGTGGAGGCACGGATGCGGATTTGCGATTGCAGTGGCAGGAATTTTTGTTGCGCGTGATTGCGGACGCGTTTGATCTGCCTCCCTTTTTCCTGGGAGTTGAACGCGATGTAAACCGTTCTACTGCCGAAGAATACAACGACATGGCGTTCCGTCAGGCGATTGTGCCGACGGCGCGCTTGCTGGCGGAGCATCTGACGCGGGATGCGATTCAGAAACGGCTGGGATGGAACGATCTGGAGTTTGTGTTTGCGGAATTGGAAACTCAGGATCCGCTGGAAGAGGCGCAGATTCAGCAGATTTTGCTGCAGAACGGAGTCATGACGGTGAATGAGGTTAGGAGGATGCGGGGGTTGGGGGACTTGGAGAAGAGTTAGCTGGCCGGACAAGAAGTCAAGATCCCCACCCTGCCGCACAAAACGCGGCAAGGATTGATTGGATAAGAGTGAAGGCTCGATTCGAACCCATGTAGTCTTTGTTTGAGGACGAAGA
>JBAPOI010000018.1:0-31530 GCA_049279555.1 Candidatus Sulfotelmatobacter sp. | reverse complement strand
CGGCGAGGGCGAGATCGTGGACCGCCGATATAAGGTTCTGCGGATTTCTCCGAACTCGGTTGAAATCCAAGATGTAGTCGGCAGCGGCCCGCCGCAGAGCATTCCGCTGACACAGAGCTAGAGAGATTTCGTAATTTAGTCATTGGTTTCTATCGCGATGGATTTGAATTCAAGCCTTCGCCAGTCGGCATCTCGCAGTCGCCGGGAAGAACGCGGTTACGTGCTGCTTTCGCTGCTTCTTATGGTGACCTTGCTGGTTGTGGGCTTCGCCATCCTTCTTCCTACCTTTACATTTCAGATGAAGCGGGACCAGGAACAGGAATTGATTCATCGCGGAGTGCAATACTCCCGAGCCATCCGCGCATACTACAAAAAATTCGGACGCTATCCTACGCGACTGGAAGACTTGGACAACACCAATAATCTTCGCTTTCTGCGCAAACGTTACAAGGACCCGATCAATCAGAAAGACTTCAAGCTGTTGCATCTCGGCGAGCAGGGAGTGACGCTGGCCGGTGGCATTGCCGGGGGGATGATTCCGGGAGCGACACCGGCCGGCGCGATGAACGGACAGAACGGTTCGGGACTCAACGGTTCAGGTTTGGGGGGTGGGTCGTCATTTAACGGATCAGGGTTCAGCGGCTCAGGGTTTAACGGATCAGGATCGAATGGAGTAAACAGCAACGGCGTGTTTGCGCAGTCTTCGCCCGGCGGTTTCGCAGGGAATTCGAACTCGCCGACCGGTCAGACGGGAACGAATGCATCTTCACCTTCGTCGCCTTCGGATCCCTCGCAGAATTCCACCCAGGCGGTTACCCAGGCTCCAGGGACGACCACCGCACCCGGAGATACGAGCTCGGGCAGTCAGCAAATCATTGCTGCGGGGCCGATTGTAGGCGTGGAGAGCATCAGCAAGAAAGACAGCATTCGCGAATTCAACCACAAAAAAAAATACAACGAGTGGCAGTTTGTGTACGATCCCACGCTCGACCGCGGCGGGCTGCTCAGCACGCCGAATCAGCCTACGCTGCAAACATCAAACATTCAGCAGGGACAGACTGGCCAGCCGGGAAGCAACAATGGCAGCGCATTCGGATCGTCTTCGGGCAGCGGCTTCGGCACGTCGAGCGGCGGCTTCGGAAGCGGAATGAATGGACCCGGAACGCCGCCGCAACCTCCCTCGAATCCGCCTTCACCGCAGTAGCTACAGCGCCGAACTCGGCAAAAACGAAAGGCCTCATCATGAGATGAGGCCTTTTAGATTCCAAAACCTTCCACCAATACGCGCTGAATTCTACACGCTGAACGACGACCCGCAGCCGCAGGTGCTCTTAACATTGGGGTTCTCGAACTTGAAGCCGGCACCTTCAAGGGTCTCGACGTAATCGACGATGCATCCGTTCAGATACATCACGGAAGTGGCATCGACGTAAACTTTCAATCCGTCCATGTCGAAGGTCTTGTCCATCATTCCGGCAGCATTTTCAAACTGCATGGAATAGGAGAAACCGGAACAGCCACCACCGACCACGCCGATGCGCAGGCCGGCAGGCACGGGATTCTGTTGTCCCATGATCTCTTTCACCTTGGAAACAGCGCTGGGTGTGAGGCTGACCGGTGCGGGAGCCTTTTTAATTTCTGGGACGGTTGTGATCTCAGGGATAGTTGTGGTGGCCATACTTAATCTCCTTACTCTAAAGTTTCTATTCATTATAGCAGACGATACAGACGCGGTAGCGACTAAATCCCTGCGAGAAGCCTCGTCCGAAATCTAGGTTCGCTTTCGCAGCGTCCATGATTACTTAGATGCCGGTGGGCCTTCCGAGGCGGCGAGAAGGCCTCCGTATCCTCAGGACCGAGCTTATGATTTCAGCCCGGCAGAGCTTGCCAAGCGGGTCTATAATGATTGCGTTCAGGACTCCTATGGGTTTGAGTGTAGGCACCGCTCGCCTACATTGAGGAATTCAGAGGAGATGCCGAACGGCTTGCAATCTGTCGAGGTGGCCTATGACGTGGACTCCTTTGATGCTTGGGCTTGCGATCGTGTGGGGCGCTTTTACCGTCGGTCTGATCATCCTCCTTATTTACCGAAGCACTCTCACGATGCATGAGGATGAGCAGTTGTATCTCGATGACGCGAACTCCCATATGCAGCAGGAGCAAACGGAATTGCTGGTGAAGGTCAACCGCCTGACGGTTCCGGTATGGGTTTTTGGCGCCGGCTCGGGAGTTCTGTTACTGGTTCTGGCCGGCCTGTTCATTTATCAGGGATTGAACGCCGTCCAGTGAGCCTTGTGATTTCTGAAGCCGGCCCCGCTGCGCGGTGTGCCGGCTGAAGGTTGTTGTGTCGACGGCGCCGCTCTCCTGCGGCACTGGCCCAATTTCACAATCTGCTTTGCGATCTTGTTTGTGCGATTCTGGCGAAAAATTCTTTGCCACCCTTAGCGATTTCGCAGGACTCAAATTTCACGAATCGTACCTTTTGCGAGCCTACCAATATGACCAAGCTGTAAACTTTCGTTCCATTGCTTGCTCGACCACTTGCCAAACATGCGCGGTGAATAATTCGCGCGCTCCTGATTGTCCTTCTGACACCTAGCCAGAATTCCTCTTCCACGGCAAAGTCAGATCAATGTAAGCCGAAACAAAATCCGTTCGTTGTGGGTAAAAAACACCATGAGCCAACTCCCCCGAAGCGCCGGCCTCTGGCCGAAGTACGTTGACTGTTCTGTCTTAGTCGTTGTTATTCTGATCGCCCTTCCGATATTTTCTGGCGTAGCAGCCGCTACCGAACTTGCGGTAAGTCCCACGAGTGAAAATTTTGGCACCGCGACCGTCGGCAGCAGTCTGAGCGAGACCATAACGCTGACCAACGAGAGCACCTCGAACATAAAAGTTTCGAACGTACCAATCTGGGGAACTGGCTTCAGCTTGAAAGGAATCACCACGCCATTGCTCCTATCGGCGCATCAGGTCTTCACGTTCCAAGTGGTTTACACCCCCCCTCCGGAACTGCAAGCACTGGTGGCATGATTGTGATCAGTAACGCGGCAGACTCTCCGCAGCGGATTACGTTGTCGGGAACAGGATGGGTGCCAGTCAGTGCCGTGGTTCCCAATACGCTGTTCGGCCTTGCCTTACATCCCGAAGTTCTTAACGACAGAGTCCCATGGCCGTCGATCCCGTTCGGGGCGATCCGCCTGTGGGACACGGAAACGCAGTGGTCTCTGCTGAATCCCTCGGAAGGTACCTACAACTTTGCGGAATTGGATAGCTGGTTCAACATCGCAGCCCAGAACGGAAAGACTGACCTCATTTATACGTTCGGCATCGTGCCGCAATGGGCGTCTTCGAATAAGAACGATCAGACCTGTGTCTCTGGAAATTCTGGGCCCGGATCCTGCGATCCGCCGTACGATTTGAACGCTGACGGAAGTGGGACCGACCAGATTTGGCAGGATTTTGTGACGGCGATCGTTGCCCACGCAGCCGGAAGGATCAAGTATTGGGAGCTGTGGAACGAACCCGATTGCCCCTATGAATGGAAAGGAACCAACGCGCAACTCGTGCGCATGGCCAAGGACGCATACGCCATCATTAAGGCAGCGGATCCCACGGCGATGGTCACCACTCCGAGTTTCGTGAATGCCGGATCCGGCAAGAGCATCGATACTTGGCTTCCGGCATACCTGGCTGCTGGTGGCGGGGCATACGCGGACATCGTGGCATTCCACGCCTATGTAAATCCTGCGCTCGGACAGGTGCCGGAAAGTATCACAAAGACGGTTGATCAGGTGACGTCGTCGTTAACGGGTACGATGACATCAAAGCCAGTCTGGAATACCGAGGGTGGCTGGACCCAGAACACGAATCTGCCGAACGCCGACATGGAAGCGGCCTTCGTCGCCCGAGTCTACATCCTGCAATGGTTTAAGGGAGTAGGGCGATTCTATTGGTTTCAATACGGTAACACCGATACCGGAACGTTCTGGACATCCTCCGGCCTTAATGCCGCGGGGGTCGCTTATGGGCAAGTCTCCGACTGGCTGATGGGCGCGACTTTGACTGGCCCATGCGTGGCGTCGGGAGCGACATCGAGTGTCTGGACCTGTCCCTTTACGAAGCCGGGAGGAATCCAAGAGATGGCCGTTTGGGACGCCTCGAAGACGTGCTCTGGCAATAGCTGCGGATCGTCAAACTACACGCCGAGTTCGGTCTACACCAAGTACACGAACCTGGCCGGAAATGTCACTTCCTTCGCTCCAGGAGCGACCATACAAATCGGGCCTGAACCGATCTTGTTGCAGAATAAGTAGTCCGGAGCGATTCGTTGTGGCAGCAGGCCACCTGCCAGAAGTCCACGACGAATCGCTTTTTCTTGCTTGCCAACCTGCCCTTCTGAGACCTAGGCAGAATATCGTAATCCCAGCCAGAATGAACTCACAGAAGCAAGAAATCCATCCGTTGTAGGTAAAAATAACCATGAGCCAACTCCCCCGAAGCTCCGGTCTCTGGCCGAAGTCTGTATACAAGTTTCTTGCCTTAATTGTTCTGATCGCTCTTCCTAGCTTTTCGGGCAGCGCCGGCGCTACCGAGCTCAGTGTAAGCCCTACCACTGAGAATTTTGGCATCGTGAACGTAGGGGCCAGTCTCAGTAAAACGATAACGCTGACCAATGAGAGCAGCTCGAATATCAAGATTTCTAACGTCCCAGTGTGGGGAACTGGCTTCAGCATTAAGGGGATTACCACGCCTTTGATTCTGTTACCTCATAAGGCCTCGACTTTCCAGGTCATTTTCGCTCCCAAGTCTGGTACGGCCAGCACCGGCGGCCTAATCGTGACCAGCGATGCTGCGGATTCTCCGCAGCGAGTGACGCTGTCGGGAACTGGCTGGGTACCGGTCAGCTCGGTCATTCCGTCGACTTACTTTGGGCTTGCGATTCATCCCGTCGTTCTCAACGATAAGGTTCCGTGGCCGACCTTTCCGTTCGGAGCGATACGGCTGTGGGATACCGGAACGCAGTGGGCGGTCCTGAATCCTTCTGAGGGTACGTACGATTGGACCGAGTTAAACGATTGGTTGAATGCCGCGGCGCAAAATGGAAAGACTGACCTGATTTACACGTTCGGCGTGGTTCCGCAATGGGCCTCTTCGAAGCCCACCGATCAGACCTGCGTTTCGGGTGGAAGTTTGCCTGGCTCTTGTGACGCACCCAAGGACGTGAACCCTGACGGGACCGGAACCGACCAACTCTTTCAGAATTTTGTGAGAGCGCTGGTGGCACAGGCAGCCGGCAAAATCAAATATTGGGAACTCTGGAACGAGCCTGACTGCCCGTACGAATGGAACGGAACCATGGCGCAGATGGTCCGGATGGCCAAGGATGCCTACACGATCATCAAGGCGGCTGACCCCACAGCGTTAGTGTTGACTCCCAGTTCGGTGGACGCCGGATCTGGCAAAGCCATCGATATTTGGCTGCCCGCTTACATTGCAGCCGGCGGAGGCAATTACGCCGACATCGTCGCGTTCCATGGCTATATAAACCCCGCTATGGGACAGGCGCCAGAAGACATTGCGGGTACGGTAGATCAGCTCACTTCGTCGCTAAGCGGCGCCCTCGCTACGAAACCCTTCTGGAACACGGAGGGCGGTTGGACCCAGAACAGCAACCTGCCGAATGCCGACATGCAAGCGGGCTTTGTGGCTCGGATGTATCTCATGCAATGGTTTAAGGGAGTGGGCCGTTTTTACTGGTTCCAGTACGGCAATATTGACACTGGAAGTTTTTGGACGTCTGCCGGGCTTGATCCTGCGGGAATCGCGTACGGGCAAGTCTACGACTGGCTTGTAGGAGCGACATTGAGCGGCCCATGCACTGCGACGGGAACGGTCTGGACCTGCCCGTTTACGAAGCCCGGAGGAATCCAAGACATGGCTGTGTGGGATGCATCGAAGACCTGCACCGGCAACACCTGCAAGACGTCGAATTACACCCCGAGTTCGATTTACACCAAATATGCGAACCTGGCAGGAGATGTCGTTTCTTTTGCTCCGGGGGCAACCATACAGATCGGAGATGAGCCGATCTTGCTGGAGAATAAATAGGGCCGCGCAAGCACGCAACTCGGGCAAAACTACGCCGGTCGAAGTTAAGAGACTTCCCGCATTCTCGTTGGGGGCCTCTTCCCTCCCATTTAGCGTTGATTTCCATCCTAAAAATCGGGCACAAAAAACTCTAAAATCCTCACGGATCGAGTGATGGCACTTTAGTGCTATAGGTGCCTTGTCCATTCTCCCGAAATGAACAGTGAATGATTTCGCCGCGTGCAACTGCCCTTAAGGCACCTACTCCACGCAACCCTCTCCCGCCAGAATGTCAATCAATGTAAAGGCAATACAAAATCCGTCCGCTTGGGTGCAAAAACATGAGCCGATTCCCCCGAAACGCCTGTCGCTGGCAAGAGAATGTTAACCGTTTACTTGTTTTAGTTGTCCTACTCACCCTTCCGATATTTTCCGGCATCGCCGCCGCGAGTGAACTTACTGTGAGCCCTACCACGGAGAATTTTGGCACCGTGATTGTAGGCACCAGTCAGAGCAAAACGGTGACGGTAACCAATACCAGCAGCACGACATTAAAAGTCTCTCGCGTCGCGATTTATGGGCCTGGCTTCAGCTTGGCAGGGCTTACTACACCCTTGATTCTGTCAGCCCATCAGGTCGCGACCTTCCAGGTGGTTTACGATCCATCGTCGGGAGCGGCGAGTACCGGTGGCCTGGTCGTCATCAGCGATGCGGCTGATTCTCCGCAGCGAGTCACATTATCAGGGACGGGCTGGGTGCCAGTCGGTTCCGTCGTTCCGAACACCTACCTCGGGATGGTCCTACATCCCGAAGTCGTTACAGGGCAAGTTCCCTGGCCGACAATATCGTTCGGAGCCATGCGCTTGTGGGCTACGCAGACGCAATGGTCTGCCCTCAATCCTTCTGAGGGGACATACAATTGGACACAGTTGAACAATTGGTTCAACATCGCTGCGCAGAATGGAAAGACCGACCTTATCTACACGTTCGGGTCGGTTCCGCAGTGGGCTTCGTCGAAACCGAATGACCAGACTTGCGTTTCGCAGGTTACGGCAGCGGGATCCTGCGACGCCCCCTACGATGTAAACCCTGATGGGAGTGGCGCAGACAAACTTTGGCAGGACTATGTAACGGCCTTAGTGGCGCAATCGGCCGGCCGAATTAAGTACTGGGAACTCTGGAATGAACCCGACTGCGCGTGGGAATGGAATGGAACGATCCCGCAACTGGTGCGCATGGCCAAGGACGCCTACACCATCATCAAAGCGGCAGATCCAAGCGCAATGGTGACGACGCCGAGCTCGGTGAATGCCAGCTCTGGCCACAGCATCGATATTTGGTTGCCCGCATACCTGGCCGCTGGTGGTGGCAATTATGCCGACATCGTGGCCTTCCATGGCTATATAAATCCAGCGCTCGGACAGGAACCGGAAGCTATCACGAAGACGGTGGATCAAGTCACCTCGTCGTTAACGGGCGCACTGACCACAAAGCCGATCTGGAATACCGAGGGCGGTTGGACGCAGAACTCGAACCTGCCGAACGCGAATATGGAAGCGGCTTTCGTCGCGCGGGTTTACATTTTGCAGTGGTTCAAGGGCGTACAGCGATTTTACTGGTTCCAATACGGCAATACCTCGACGGGAACCTTCTGGACGTCTGCCGGCACCAATACGGCCGGGATCGCGTACGGACAGGTTTACGACTGGCTTGTGGGCGCGAATTTGAGCGGCCCATGCGCTGCAACAGGAACCGTCTGGACTTGCCCGTTCACGAAGCCGGGAGGAATCCAGGCGCAAGCCGTTTGGGACGCATCAAAAACCTGCTCGGGTAGCACCTGCGCCACATCGAGCTATGTTCCAAGCTCGGTTTACACGAAGTATACGAACCTAGCGGGGAACGTCACTTCTTTTGCGCCGGGAGCGACGATACAAATCGGGGCTGAGCCGATCTTGCTGCAGAACAAGTAGCAGCACCGAACGAAGACTGAGCTGTACAACTCCGGGCGACCGTCAGTGGATTCCTACTGATGGTGGCCCGGAGTTCTTTTCAGTCCCACTTCCATGTGGTCGCGCTTCGCTCTTTTGTCGTCTAACTCAGATGGCGTAATCTTAAAAGATTGGATTGGGCTGATCCGGGCGGAGAGTTGCGGCGCGGCCAACGTTACGGAGGAAGGGATTGCCACTAAAGCAAGACGCGCTCTGGTACAAGGACGCAATCATCTATCAAGTTCACGTTCGCACCTTCTACGATAGCAATGGAGACGGAATTGGCGACTTCCAGGGACTGGAACAGAAGCTGGAATACCTTGCGGAGCTCGGCATCAACGCCATCTGGCTAATGCCATTCTTCCCTTCCCCTCTGCGGGACGCCGGATACGATATCGCGGACTACCGATCGGTGAATCCCGGGTATGGGAACCTAGAAGATTTTCAGAAGTTTCTAAACTCGGCTCACGAGCGCGGAATCCGGGTCATTATCGAGATGGTGCTGAACCACACCTCGGATCAACACCCGTGGTTTCAGCAGTCGCGCAGTTCGCGGGAAAACCCATATCGCGATTGGTATGTGTGGAGCGAAACCGACACGCGGTATGCGGGAACTCGAATTATCTTTCTCGACACAGAGATGTCCAACTGGGCCTGGGACCCGGTTTCGAAGGCTTATTACTGGCACCGCTTTTTCAGTCACCAGCCCGACCTGAACTACGACAACCCAGCCGTTCAAGAGGAGATGTGGAGCGTAATGAAGTTCTGGCTGGAAGCTGGAGTCGACGGCTTCCGGCTGGACGCGGTTCCTTATCTTACGGAGCGGGAAGGAACGAATTGTGAGAATTTGCCTGAGACCCACGCCATTCTTAAGGATTTTCGCCGAAGACTCGACGAACAATTCCCCGGACGAATGCTGCTTGCCGAAGCCAATCAGTGGCCCGCGGATCTTCGACCTTATTTCGCGGACGGCGACGAATTTCACATGGCTTTTCATTTCCCATTGATGCCGAGAATGTTCATGGGAGTGAAGCTCGAGGACCGCAAGCCGATCACGGAAATTCTGCAACAGACGCCGGAAATTCCGCCTTCCTGCCAGTGGTGCCTCTTCCTGCGCAATCACGACGAACTGACGCTGGAGATGGTCACGGACATCGAGCGGGACTATATGTACGACGTTTACGCCGGAAATAAAGCGATGCGCTTGAACCTCGGTATTCGGCGCCGGCTGGCTCCCTTGCTCGACAATGACCGCAGATGTATCGAGTTGATGAACGGAATGTTGATGTCCCTTCCGGGCACTCCCATCATCTATTACGGGGACGAAATAGGGATGGGGGACAACATCAACCTCGGCGACCGCGACGGAGTTCGAACTCCCATGCAATGGAGTGGAGGCTGGAACGCGGGCTTTTCCAGCGCCGACCCCGAAAGCCTGTGTGCGCCGTTAATTCTCAATCCAATTTATGGGTATCCGGCGATCAATACTCTGTCGCAGCGCCGGACGCCGCATTCGCTTTTCTCCTGGATGCGGAGGATGATTGCGGTTCGGCGATCGGCCAAAGTATTCGGTTACGGATCGATCGACTTTCTCTATCCCGCCAATCACAGGATTCTGGCCTACGTGCGGCGCTTCGAAAACGAGACGGTGCTGGTGGTGAATAATCTTTCGAGTGCGGCACAGGCCGTGGAACTCGATTTGCGCGCTTTTAAAGGCAGCATCCTGATCGAAATGTTTGGCAGAAATATTTTCCCGCGGGTGGGGGACCTGCCCTATCTGCTAACCTTGGGACCTTATCAGTTCTATTGGTTTCGGCTGAGACGAATTTGAACCGCAAGGGTGGTAGGCTCCGGAAACAATGCTAGATGAAGTCTCCACACAAAAGGGTGTTGCGGCGCTTCGCACCGATGTGAAGATATCCGAGGAAGGCATCCTCACGGACGATTTTGTTCGTCAGCTCATTAATGTCGGTGAGGTCGACATTCTGGTCGGGCTGCCCACGTACAACAACGCCAAGACAGTCGGTCCTGTGGTCGCTGCAATTCAGAGCGGGATCCTGCAATGGTTTCCGCGGGATCGCGCCGCGATCATCAATGCCGATGCGGGATCCCGGGATGGCACTCCAGAAGTGGTGGTCGGCGCTTCCATCGATGACGTGCGGCGGCGTGAGTTCAACCGGCTGGCTCTGCGCACGCTCCACTCGATCAGCATGCAATATGGAAGCACCGTCGCTCGTGGAACCGCTTTGCGAACCGTTTTGGCTGCCGGCGAATTATTGCAAGCCAAGGCCACCGCAATAGTTTCACCCGATTCAACGAACATCAAGGCCGATTGGCTTCGCGATCTTTTGAAGCCGATCTGTACAGATAACTTCGATCTCGTCCTTCCAACCTATGCCCGGCACAAGTTTGAGGGGATCCTCGTCACCAATCTTCTTTATCCCATGACGCGAGCTCTTTATGGATTGCGAATCCGCGAACCATACGCGTCTGAGTTCGCATTCTCAAGCCGTCTGGGGAGCCAGTTCCTTGCGCAAAACCAGTGGAACGATGATGGTGCAGGAGAAGGGTCCGAGGTGCGTCTTACACTCGCTGCCATAACCAGCGGACTTCGTATCGGGCAATCCTTCCTTGGCGCCAAGAATCATACAGATCGCCATGCTGCCGACCTCGTGCCCGCTCTGCGGCAAACGGTCGGCGTTTTGTTCTGGTCGATGGAATCTAATTTTTCTTTGTGGAGCGCCAAGACCGGGTCGCAACCAATTCTGACCACCGGCGTGGAACAGGAGTTCACACATGATCCCCGGCGAGTAAATCGAAAACGGCTCCTTGAAATGTTTCGTTCGGGCGTGGCGGAATTGGCATCTGTCTTTCAATCGATTCTTTCTCCCGCCACGCTCGGAGAATTGCAGGACATCGCCGGGCTGGCCGAAGAGGATTTTCATTACTCCGCGGAACTGTGGGTAAAAACGGTCTACGAGTTTGCCGCGGCGCACCACAAGGCGGTCATCAGCCGCGACCACATTATTCAGGCGCTTGCCCCGCTGTTTCGTGGGCGCGCGCTCACATTTCTGACGGAAAACCGGAACACCTCCGCCGACAGGGTGGAAGCGAACATCGAGAGCCTATGTCTTGAGTTCGAGCGCCTGAAGCCATATTTGCTGGAAATGTGGTCAGGCAAAAAGTGAGGTCATCATGCGGGAAATGATTGTCAGCGAGCTAACGCAGGCGGTGCAGGAACTGGCCAGGGGATTTGCGCGTTTTCTTCCGCGGCTAATCGTGTTGGTAATCATCGCATTCGCAGGGTGGGTGATTGCATATCTCTTAAAGATATTGGCGCGGAGCATTCTTCGGCTGATTCGATTTGACCGGCTTTCAGACAACGCGGGCGCATCTCAACTGTTAGCCAAGGCTGCTTTGCCCCCTTCGTCGGAACTGGTGAGTCGATTCGTATTCTGGGTGGGGTGGTTGGGATTCATTCTGCTCGGCATTAGCGTGCTGGGGATTTTTGGACTCCAGGAACATATTGCCCGTTTCTTTTTATTTTTGCCGCGACTGTTCGCGGCAATGTTAATCATGTTCCTCGGATTGCTCGCCGCCAGCTTTTTCTCTCGTGCAGCGTTGCTGGCCGCCGTAAATAGCAACCTGCCGTCGCCACGATTTTTGGCCAATTCGATTCGCGGAATCATCATTGTTTTCGCCCTATCGATGGTATTTGAAGAGCTGGACATCGCTCAACAGACTGTTCTGGTCGCCTTCGGAATCGCTTTCGGGGCCATCATGCTCGGTCTTGCCATTGCATTTGGAACCGGAGGCAAAGAGCTGGCGCAACGTTTCCTGGAAAGCCGCCTTCGCCACCGTCACGAAGAGGAGAAGAATGAAGACGAGTTTTCCCCCCTCTGAAATAGCCGCTGGAGGATCCCAACGGTCATCGATCGTAGATTCGTCTGAGTTCCCTCAGTTTGGTTTTGATCTCCCCTGTCAACGCGTTCTCCCGGTAGCGCCATTTCCAATTTCCACTCACTGTGCCGGGTAAATTCATTCGCGCTTCACTCCCAAAGCCAAGTACGTCCTGGAGCGGAACGATAGCGATCGCTGCCACCGAAGCCATCACCGCGCGAATGAAAACCCAATGGATCGGCTCGTTCTCAAATCCCAGGTAAGCCCTCGTAAACTCGCGTTCTTTGCAAATATCTTCAGCGGTGCGGGTACTTTCGCCGACGCCAGTGCTCGTCCACCAGCCGACGGTCGTATCGTTGTCGTGGCCACCGGTGTAGGCCGCCAATTCACGCGTGTAATTATGGGGCCGAAACGAGGAGCCCTGAGGATCGTTGCCGAAGGCAAACTGCAGCAGACTCATTCCCGGGAAACCGAATTCCTGCCGCAGGGATTCCACCTCCGGTGTGATCACGCCGAGGTTCTCCGCGACCACCGGCAATTCTTTTAGCTCCTTCTGCAAAACCTCAAAAAGCTCTCTCCCCGGCCCTTTCACCCATTTTCCACCGATCGCAGTTGACGCATCCGCGGGAACTTCCCAATAAGCTTCGAAGCCGCGAAAATGGTCGAGTCGGACCATGTCGAAGAGCTTGAGCGATGCGCGAAAGCGATCGATCCACCATCGATAACCCGAGCGCGCCAGAACCTCCCAGCGATAAATCGGATTCCCCCAGAGTTGGCCGGTCGCGCTGAAGTAATCCGGAGGAACCCCTGCCACCACGGTCGGCCTTCCGTCGTCATTGAGCTGAAACATTTCACTATGAGCCCAAACATCGGCGCTGTCATGGGCGACGTAAATTGGAATATCCCCCATGATGCGGATGCCGTTACGATGGCAACGACTTTTCAGGTCCTCCCATTGTCTGAAGAACTCAAACTGAGCAAACTTGTGGACCTCGACTTCTGGCGATAGTTTCTCGCGCCATTCCGACAGCGCGATGGGATCTCGATGCGCGAGGCCAGTCTCCCATTCCGTCCAAACCACACCGCGATGAAAATCCTTTCCCGCCATGAATAGCGCATAGTCGTCGAGCCACCAAGCGTTATCTTTGCAGAATGCTGTGAAAAAACGAGAGTCAGCGTCACTTGCGTTGATGAAGAAATGTCGAGCTGCATTGCGGAGGAGAGCCTGCTTAAGGTCGATTACCTTCGCGTAATCGACGTAGTCTTTTGGAAGTTGCGAAGCGGCCGCGAGATCTCTTGGTTCGAGCCGACCTTGCTCCTGTAACTTTATCAAGTCGATCAAAAGCGAATTGCCGGCGAAAGCCGAAAAGCATTGATAAGGCGAATCGCCATAGCCCGTGGGACTTACTGGCAACACTTGCCAGATCGTCTGTCCAGACTCAGCTAGAAAGTCGACAAACCGGTGAGCGGACGCCCCCAGATCGCCAATTCCATGAGGCCCCGGCAAGGAAGTGACATGCAGCAGGATTCCGCTACCGCGCGGGAAGATCATCCTTACAAGTTAGTGCTTGTATCAGACCCGGTGCAAGTCAGCTGGATTCCGGCTACGCAAGGAAGCAGTTTCGCCGCCAGAGTTTGACCACAACAAACGGAGAGTCGCCGCAGTGTGGCAGGTCGTAGAATAGCCACGGGTGATAACGAATGGATTCTAGAGAATTTCGCGACTTGGGCCACCGGGTAGTGGACCTGCTGGCCGAATATCTTGACCAGATCGAAGGAAAGCGCGTATTTCCAGACGTGGCGCCGGGTACGGTGAATCGGCTCTTTCATGAGTCCATGCCCCGGGACCCGAGCCCGCCAAACGACGTTCTCGACGAGCTTGAGCACAAGCTGCTCCCTTATTGCACAAACGTCGGCCATCCTGGATACATGGGGTTGATCACTCCATCTCCAAATCCGGTAGGTGCAATTGCGGATTTCATCTGTTCGGCTATCAACCAGAATGTAGGCGCATACTCAATCGGGCCGTCAGCGGTGGCCATGGAGCGCAGGGTAGTGCGCTGGCTGACGGATCTTTGCGGGTACGATGAACACGCGGGAGGTAACCTCACCAGCGGTGGGATGATGGCCAACTTCATCGGCCTGAAGCTGGGACGGGATTCCGTGACCGGTGATCGCGCACAGCATGATGGAATCGACGACCGCTGGGCGGTCTATGTCTCAGAGGAGCGCCACGTTTCGCTCGATAAATCTGTCGACGCCATCGGGCTTGGCAGGAATGCGCTGCGCGCAATCCCAACCGATGTTAATTTTCGGGTCCGGCTTGATGCGCTTGAGGACGCGATCGCGCAAGACAAGAAGAAGGGCATTCGCCCAATGTGTATTGTGGCGTTGTTCGGGACTACGAACACTGGAGCAGTCGATGATGTCCGGGCGCTGCATCGCATCGCCGATCGCGAGGGAATGTGGCTGCACGTAGACGCCGCGTACGGTGGAGGGATGCTGCTTTCGCACCAATGGCCGATGCGCGACCAAGGCCTTGAGTTGGCGGATTCCATTACTATCGATCCTCACAAGTGGTTCTATGCACCACTTGATGCCGGAGCAGTGCTAGTCAAAGATGAACACCGGCTCACAGCCTCCTTTGGTATAAAGCCATCATATCTCACCGACGAACTCGACCAGGCCAATGAGCGATACCAATACTATGTGCATGGGTTCGAGCAATCGCGCCGTTTTCGCAGCCTGAAAGTTTGGATGAGCTTCAAACGATATGGCGCTCGGCAAATCGGGGAGTGGATCGACAACAATGTTCGCCAGGCAAAACATCTTTATGCTCTGGCCGAAAAACATCCTGAGTTTGAACCGGCCTGCGTTCCGCCGATGTCCGCGATCTGCATTCGCTACAAAGGCGCGGAGATTTCCGAAGAGGATTCGAAGAAGCTGCATGCAGGGGTGGCACAGCAAATCGAGCAAAGCGGCAAGTTCTGGATTTCCACCACTGAGCTTAAAGGAAAGACGTGGTTTCGAATCAATCCGGTGAACTTCCGCACAAGGCAGGAGCACATGGAACAACTGTTCGCTCTGCTTCAGGCCGAGTGTAAATCCTTCGCCGTAAAGTCGCTTGCCTAGCGTCCAGCCTTCGGAGTAATCCAGCAACTCACCGCAACGTAATCGTGGCTGGTCGGATCGAGCGCTAAGATGACCGCTCCCGTGCTGCCTGCGCGCTGATTGGGGCCGAACGTCAAGGGTGCCGTTACGCCGGTTTCGAAGTGCTGAAGATGTTCCAGCGTGCGCACCAGCTCGTCGCGGTTAGGACGGCTTCCGCTCGAGCGTAGGGCCTGAACGAGAACACTGCTAGCGGCGAACGCGGCAGATCGAAAGCCGAGATAGGTCTTTGGAAAATGCCCGGCTTGGAGGAGCGAAAAAAAAGCCGCTGCGTGGGAAGAGTCCGGGGGCAGCGCCGGCGCGGCTAACAGCGCGTGAGCGGCTACACGCGGCGGCAGTGATGCTATGCCGCTTTGTGTCGTGGAGATGAAGCCTATCAAGACTGTAGCGGAACTGGTTTGGTCTAGGTTCCTTGCAACAACCGCGATACCGGCGCCATCTCCTGAAAAGATCAAGTAATCCGGCTGTTTGGAAAGAACCGCGCCAGTCTTATCCGAAGCGTAGCGGGCCTCTGCAACGATTTCCAATCCGTGAAGCGCCGCCTGAGTGCGGAGCCCTTCCACAACATCACGGTCGAAGTCGGTTGCTCCGTAGATCACCGCCAGACGTGGACGACGTGGTACATCGCGCGCCACGATGAAATCGACAATCGCGCGAGCCTGGTCATAAAGACTTGGCAGCAAGTAGAACACGTAAGCATTGGGTACACCGGTCTCATGCGGCGACAGGCCCACCGGACCGATGAGCGGAACCTCCGCACTTTCCAGGAGACGAACAGCATCCGCGCTGTTGCCCGCGTGGAGGCTTCCGGCCACGGCAAAGACGCGGTCATCGGTAACTAAGCGACGGGTTGCGTCCAGCAGGCCCGCAGCAGTTCCTAGCGAGTCTTCCGCTACGAGATCGACGCTCCGTCCATAGATCCCACCATCGCGCGAAGCCTCAGCGAAAACACGTTCGAGTGTTTCGCGAATGCTTTGTCCCGCCGGTTGAAGCGGTCCGCTGAGAGGAAGTGCCACTCCTATCCGAATACTCGTGGCTGTCACTCCGGGGTCGGTGTCTTGATCGTCGCCGAGGCCTTCGAGGTATGCCACTAGTTCGGTAAGATCTTTTTCCGGCATGGTGTAACGCGGCATGCCGGGGTACAGGCGTGCTCCGGAGGGATCCACGCCCGCAGTGATCGCTCGCCGGAGGCTCTCGCGAGTGTAGGCGTCTCTTCGTCTTCCAGTGACTGACGAGACCGACGTCGAAGTTAGCCGCTTCCAGTTCAACGGTGGCGCATCGATGCCGCTCTCACGTCCACCCTCGCCGTGAGTTCCGTGACAGGTTGCGCAAGCGGAGGATGACGACGGTAGCGGTACACCATCGGCGCCAATCGCGGCTGTACCCACACTTGAACCCGCCAACGTGCCGCGCCGATAGATTTCGCGCCCGTGCTCTTGAGTAGTAGCTTGGGTAGTAATAAGGCCGGTCCAAAGCAACGTGGCAATCAGTAAGTATCCTCTGATCATTCCCGTCATTATTCCAGCTATCGGGATTCCGGTCACCGGGCAAGGTCGAGGGCCATGTTGGCAATCGCGTCCGGGTTCCCGATGGCTAGCGTTTTCTGCCAGCCCCCGTGCGCGACATTGCCGACGATCAGAACACTCGAGTGTTGGTTCTTGTCCTTGACGTAGCCGCCAAGTTTGGACAAGACCGCATCGACGTTCGCTTTGCTGCCCGTAAGAAAATACCAGCCCGGTTTGGCTCCGAACTTCGCAGCGTAGCTTTTGAGCACTGACGGCGTGTCGGCTTCCGGATCGACGGTGATGGAGATCATGACGATATCACGTCCGACACGCTCACCTAAGCGTTTCTGCACGCGCGCAAGATTTGCCGTCATCGGAGAGCAGACTGCGGTACACGAGGTGAACAGAAAATTAATTAAGACGGTTTTTTCCCGGAGCACATCGTCAAAGAAATGCACCTTGACGCCATCCTGGGTAACCAGCTCTACGTTCGGGAAATAAGCGGCCGCTTGGGATGCCGCCGGACTCTCTGGTTGGCTCACGGCAGTTTCCTCCACGGCATGCAAAATCACCGAGGAAGACGCCAATCCGCTTATGCGCTGCCAGTGTCCAGAGACATCGTTGCCGATCAGTACGGCTGGGGTGTGCTCCAACTTGTTTTGTACAGGCACACCGAGAGCGCTCAGCAACCTGTCGATTTCGGTCTTATCGCCGGTAATAAACGTCCATCCGGGCGCGGCGTCATATTGAGAGGCGAAACGCTTCAGGCGCGCCGGAGTGTCAACTGCCGGATCGACGCTAACCGAGATCAGCCGCACATCGTGCGTGTTGTCTCCCAGTTCTTTCTGGACTTGCCGAAAATTCGCGGTGAGCATCGGACAGACTGTCGCGCACGTTGTAAAAATAAAATCGATCGCCACCGTATGCCCCTTGACGAGATCGCTATAGAACGAGAGGCGGCGCCCCTCTTGGTCCTGCACAGCAGTGTCGGGAATGCGCGGTTGTTCGGCAACTGCGAGCTCGGAGAATACTTGCGCCAGAGACAGCGCAAACACAAACGAGAACGTCCACACTCTCACGCGCACGCGGATGTCCCTCTCCGCGAAAAAACTGGGGGCAGCGCGTGTCGCGTCTTCCAAAACTCGCCATTGAGCCATCGCCGTTCGATTCGATAATAGACGCTGCGGTGGGTCAGATATTCGGCATAACTGCGCCGCACGCGGTCCGCATAGGCCACGAGCGCTTTTCGATCTCCACTCAACCGCGCGGCGGCGGCATGAGCGGCATCCAAGCCGGAGCTAATGGCCGACATAATTCCCTGCGCCGATAAAGGATCGAAGGATGCCGCGGCATCCCCTGCCGCGAGCCAACCGTCGCCCGCGACGCGATCGAGGAAAGAACTTTCTGCTTGAACGATGCGAATCTCTCCGTCGAGTGCGAGTCCATGCTTCTGAATACGCTGGCTCTGCTCGACCGTTGAAGCAAGTTGCGCCATCCATCGGTCCGGCTGCGTGAGTTTCTCGCGTTGGATAGAGTCCGCATCCGTCAGAAAGACTGCAATCAATTTTCCCTCGGGCAGCGGAGCGGTGTACCACCATCCATTTTCCACCGCTTCCAGAAGCAACATCGGTTCCATTAAAGAGGACGTTGCACCGAATGAAAAATAGCCGGCTGCGCCCACGAGGCGATCCATCGCGATCCGTTGGGCGCCGACGCGGCGAGCAAAGACGCACGCTCGCCCAGTCGCGTCGATGATAAACGAAGAATCGACCGAATGATCGCCTGAATCTGTCGAGAGCTTGATCCGCCAACCCTCTGCAGTCGGTTTGACATCACGAAGAGCTAAACACTCCAGCCCCTCAGCTCCGTTGCACAAGGCAGAGTCGCGCATCATGGCATCGAAGCGGGTGCGGTCAATGTGCCAACCTGCCCCATAAGGGCTCAACAGAAAATCGCGATCAGCGAGCTCATGCGATCCCCAACTCGAACGAATGCCGACCGATACAGTATGACCGGCCCGCAGAAACGCTTCCCATACCCCGGCCTTCTCCAGCATCGGACGAATGCCTGGCGGCAGACACTCGCCGATGTTCGGACGGCGATCGCAACTCCGCCCGACAAGCAACGTCGGCCAACCTCGACGCGCCAATTCTGCGGCGGCCGCCGATCCGCTCGGACCTGCGCCTAACACGACCACACGCGTGTGTTCTCTCATCCCACAATCTGCCATTAGTGGACTTTCCCCATGCCCCACGGATAACGGAACGGCCTCGGTGGGCGCAAAGGTGCGGCAGCAAGGACCGCTTTCGCGCGCAGATCGCCTTCAATCGGGCAACCTGCTTGAATCCAATTCACCAGGCAGGCAAGATAGGTAAGGCTCTTGCCATCGTCCGATTCGGCATTCGGGGCGATCTCCCGAAAGGCATCCGCCATATCGCCAACCCCGGTGGCCATCGCCGTGACCATCGGGCTTTCCAGCACGTTACGCTTGACGATCCAGCCGCTCGCCTCGTCTGACAGCGCCTTCAGCAGCAGATCATCCGCCTCTCGCAATTGTTCTTTCTGATTGTCGCCCACAAGGTTCGCACCGAGATTGAACCACTCATGAATAGTCATGGTAGTTTTCTGATCGGGATTTTTCGGATCGGGCCCTTGCAAACGTACGTTGTGGCCTGTCGCTCCCTGCTGTCGCGCGCGCAGCATGTCAACCACGATTCGCATGTTGTTGTATACCGATGACTGCGATCCTGCTTTCTTATATGCCTTGAGGCGCGCGGGTCGCTTGCCCTGAGTCTGGGGCAAAGAGAGCACCCAGCGTTGCCATAATCGTTGCTGCTCATCGTTGAAGACTTTGTACATGGGCCCGTTAAAACCCATGAGCCTGAATATCGGACTATCTAGATTTCCGGGGATGACGATCCCCGCCTCCTGCAGCGCCTCCAGGAGGCCGAATGGATCTTCGAACCAATCATTCAGCCGGTTCTCGCCCAGCATAATGTCGCCATGCATCAAACTGGCATACTGCGCCTTGGATGCGATCATTGCAGCCATCTGGTTCCAAAGGTCGCTGGGTCCCTGATCCTGCGGAGTGGGCAGCTCGGCGAGATCGGCACCCAGACTTCCCAGTGTCCCGAAGGCGACGTAGCCGTTCCAGATGCGCTTCCAGGCTGCCTGCATCGCGTCCTCGCCATCTTGCTGGCGCACCATTTGCAGATACATTTCCACAGCTTGCTTGGCGATCGCGCCATGGCCTTCCGAGGCGTTGTCGATACCGACGTGCAACTTGTAGTACTGCGGCGTTATACCGTAGGCATTGAGTTGATTGACCTGCCTGGGCAATGAGACCGATCCCCATTCCAACTCGAGCGTCATGCCCAGCAATTCCGGAAAGAATTCGTCGTTAAATTCGGAGATGGCGAGCAGGAAAACCGTAGTCGTGAACGACGAATTGAGCAATGCAGGATTATCGGCGTAGGCGCGCGTGTGCAAGTCGGGAAGATAAATGTTCACACTTCTCAGCAGATCGGTGTACACGTTGGCGTGGTTCTGTTCGACGTTTCCGTCGCCGAGTTCGTCCATGCGAATTCTGAAGAGAAGTTCGTTGATGTTGGCCAGAGGCCCATCCGGCGTTATATGGCGAAGCCATGCGCCATCGAGTTGATTGAAAGGGGCGAACTGCAGCACATTGTCAATAATTTTGGCTAGAGGTGGCTGTAAATCGGCGGCAAAGATATCGGGATCCTGATTGTCGCGCACGTAATTGTCGTAGATCAATTGCATGCGCGCGTCGAACGCATCCTGTGTGAAGGGGAAGAACTTCCACACCTGTTCCTGGTCAGCCATCATCAGTTCCTGGTTCCGCCATGCCTCTTTCAGCATGCCTTTCACCATCTCGTGCGCCTTGGGCAGGAAGCCTTCATGGGTCTCAATGTTCATCAGGTAGTAGAAAGCATCGCGAATTGTGGCGGTCGCATAAGGTGAGCGCTCGGTCTCGACGTAAGCTGTCTGCGCGTTCGGTCCTTCTCGCGGATATTTTTTCGGCACAATGAATCCGAAATCTTTCCAGGCGTGGACCATCGCGTTGTCGAGGGCCGGCGATACCGTAGGAATGCCTCGGATCCACAGCGGGCGGTTCGCGAGAACAGCTTCAAGGTTTCCTTCGAGCGCCTCGCTATAAGTGGCTAGAATTTGTTCGTATTCAGCTTCCGGGACAACATTGTCCGGCCGCGCCGCCGGCCACCAATTCGTATTGCACTCGGAAAAATCGGCTTGCCAGGGAAGCGCCATCCAGCGGGTAATGTCACCTGGAGCGAATCTCTTCTGGTCGAGGCGACATAGGTCGGACCAGGTTTCAGGATAAGTGGCGATATAAGTAATCTCGATACCCGGATAGAATGCGCCACCGATGCAAGGGTCGAGGGCACCCTTGTCGATCATCGCAGGCTGCTCAGCAATTGGATACTCCCAGATAGGAATCACCTTAGGTTCCGAGCCGGGCCAATCGTCGTTGAACTTATCATCTGCCCACAGTTGGAAGTTTTTGTATTGCGTCTTCGTTAGCGTCAGCCAAGTGACGTAATAACTGCCATAGAACTGGCCCGAAGGGGAGGTCGGCGAACTATCTTGGATTACCGACGCCTCTCCGCCGTCACCTGACATTTGTGGCATGTACTTCGAGCTTGCCCATTGTCTCGATTCATGCGTATCAGTAGTTTGCGGACCGGGTTCGCCTAATAGATCGGGTGGACGCAGGCGCCCGATGATCTTCTTTTTCAAAGAACTATACGCTTTGCCTTTTGTGTAGAGTGGTGCAAGAGGCTTACCTTCCTGGTCAAAAAAGTCACCACCCTGGCCCGGCCCCGGACCGTGCCCTCGGAAGGCCGCAGCGTTGAGCCAGTGATATTGCTGAAGACGCGCTAGCACGGGATAGATATCTTTTGTGAACGAGGGTTGCATCTCGCCTTTTGGCTCGCCATTCTTCTTGGCCCATGTTTCTTCCGCGATCTCATACAGCGTTGTGAGACAGCGCGCCGCAACGGGATACTTTGGGGGAGCGACCAACACCCAGGCAGGCTCGGCCTCGAAAGAACTTCCATCTTTCAGGATCACCGAGGCCTTCACCGGGCCATCAGACGTATCGTCATACCAATAGTCGTTGTTGGCATAGTAGTTTCCGACATTCAGGAATCCAATGTCATTAAGAGGCATGAGGGAATCGGAGTTGCCGAGTCCGCCCAGCACCCACAGGTGCCCTTTTTCATCGGTCTGCAATTCGCCGAGCGGTACCTGAACTTTGGGAGACAATGCCACCGGGGGAATCACCTGGCCGGGATATTTCTTCCAAAGTTCAGCGATTTTCGGGCCAGGATCGTTGCCGGGATTGTTATAGATCTGATTAATGTTGCCCGTGCGGCTTCCTTTAATACGATCAGCCGTGCTCGTGCTGGTCCCCAACTCCGCCAGCGCCGCGAGTGAGACCACGGTGTAAGGCAGTGGACCAAATGTGCCATCGTCAAACTGGTAATCCTCGCCTTTGACCCGGCGGCCCTTGATCTCGCGCGGGCCAGGATCGATCACTAACTTTTTCGCTCGCTCCGCTGGGTCGAGGATCTCCTGGTTGCGCAGCGGAGGATTGTTGGGATCGTCTTTATACCACTCCGGATATTGACTCTGCCACCAGCGTCCCGCGAACTGAAAATGTTCAGCCTTGCGATTCACAAGATGGACATTCCAGACGATCTCGGCGTCGTCGGCCGTGATCTCCTTTATCGCGACACCATCTTTGTTGTAGCCGTACACGCGGAACTCGGCCGCCTGCCGCTTGATGCGGCCCATCTTGTCCTTGAATCCGCCTTCTGGGCTGGGAACTTCCCCGGGCGCGAGCGGACCTACGTAAAATTCCGTGGGACTGTTTCCGACGCGCGCAATGCCGAGGCCGGGGTGAATTTTATAACTGACGATCTGCTGGTCGATGGCTTTGGGCTGCTCAAGCGCGGCCGCTGGCGTTACGTTCCCAGTCGTGCTCATTAATGTGCTCCTATGTTTTGCGATTTGGTCTGGTCTCGGTCGCTCGCGATGAAAGTCACAACGTGCGGGCTGTTGAAGCGCAGTCCAAGAGAAGACGATTCGAAGTAAGCTTGATAGACTCCGGAAGACGGTGGGGTGAACTCCGTCTCGTAGAATCCGGGCACCGACTCGATGAGAGCCTGCCGGGTTTGCCAGACTCCTGGTTGCTCGAACACGAGAGCCCGCAGATCGCGGAGATTCTTGATTGGATCGTGCGTATCTCCGTCGATAACCTGAAAACGGAGCCGTGCGGTGCGCCCAGCCTGCAAGTTTTTCTCGCTCGCAGAAATGACCACAATGGCTCTGGGTTTTATTGGTTCGCCGCTCGCCGAAGCAGCTTCGAACTCGAAACAATGAACGACCCGTGGCGAGTCCAGGAAAAATACCACGTCATAAACACCCGCCTCCGGCACTCGCCCAACCGTCTGGTAGAGACCGGGCGATTCTTCTTCGAGGCTGCGATCGATCGTCATGACCGCGCGCGGCTCATGGCCGTAATTCTGAAACTGCCCCATCGGCGCGGCCATGCCTTCCTGGTAGTAATACACCGCGCGGTCCGCGGGATTCGCCATCAGTACAGCATTTGAACCGGGAACGCGGACGATGGAATCCGCAGGAGTCGACCGCGAGCCTTGCGAGAAAGGAAGCTGGCCACCGGTGACATCCACAAGCGGCAGAGGCGCATCTGGAGAACCAATGCGGTCGAGAGGGACCATCATCACGGTTGCATCGGAACGGCGGCGCACGTAGGCGAGCGTGCTGGAGAATGTAACTTGATCCGGCCCGCCATGAATTACGCCGGTTTGCACCATACGATTTGACGAAGAATCGATGATGTGTAACTGCTCTTTGCTGGGACTAACTGCGAAAATGAACCTGCCGCCGGGCGCTGCGCGAATCTGACGAATGTTTGGACTCGCGGTTATGTGCGCGACCAGCATACCATGCGTATTCACCGCAACGATTCCTTCGTCGTCGTTGGCGACGTAAGCGGTGCGTGACAATTCGGAAAATGTCACTGACGATGGATGGCCACTAGTGGAAACGTCAGCGACTTTGCGGCCTTCTGCATCATCGATTACGGATACCGTGCCGGCGCCGTGATTGGTGACGAAAACGAAACGGCTGTCGGAACTGAATGCGAACTCGTGCGGTCCTGCGCCTGTTGGAATGCGTGGAGACGCTTTCAACGTCTGGCAATCGAATGCCGTGATTCCTTCATTGTCGGAAACCCAAAGATATTTTCCATCCGGCTGAATCGCCACTCGCCCCGGACGAGACGCCACGTCAAGTCGAGCTACAATTTTCCACGAAGCGGCATCCACAACTGCCACGCGTCCCGAGTCTGGCATAGAGACGAAAAGGCGTTGCTGATCCGCGGTGAGCGCCCAGTCTTCGGCTGGGCCATCGAGAAACACCATGTTGAGAAGCTGGGAGCCGCCGAATCCAAAGCGCGGATTCACAACCGAAATGCTGGCATCCTCATTCATCGTCAGCACGTACCACGCATTCAGATCGACCTGCGGCACCGACACTAAACTGTCGCCGAGGAATGCTGCGACCTTCTTGGTGCAACTCTTTGGATCGGCAGGCTGTCCCGATCGCCGCAAATCCAGCCATGCGGCCGGCTTCAGCCCTTGCAACGGGCTCCCACTGGCGGTATCGGAGACGCGAAAGCGAAAGCGTACGTCGTCTCCGGAGCGGGCTGGGCCTTGGCCCACTGTCCCCTCAGTAGCGAATTCAACTGCAATTCCTTCTTCGACTACTCGCGCCGGTGACGGCGCCGTCTGCGTGTACGACGAAGATGTTGCAACACACATCACCGCCAGAGCGAATGACAGCGAGCAACTTCCGGCCTTGAGTCGTACACTCATGCTTCTCTTACCTGCGCGTGAATTTGCGCTTCTCCTTTGGCTTGGCCGGCACGCTCTTCGGAACGACCGGCGACTCAGTTCGATAACTGGAATAGACGGCTTCGCCGGCATTTTTGCTGACGGCCGTGAGTGTAGGAGGAGTGGGACCAGCGGCGCTGAATGTCCATGTGCCGTCCGTAGAATTGACGGTAGCTTCACCGGATTGGCCCCCGTAATGGATCGTCACGGAGTTCGCAAAGGCTCGTGTCTCTGGAGAAACTGTGAGTACTCCTTGCACAACAAACTTCGATCCGGATTCTTGCACCGAGCTTATCGTGACGGTATCAGGACACTGCGTTGAACAGGCTGCTGGTCCCACGCGGAATAAACCCCACATGCCGACTTGGTACTGATTGGCCGTCCAACTTCTGTAGCGATAATCGCCGGGGATCTTACTGGCTCCGCCCGCGCTATCGATCAGAATGTTGTAGTGCGAGGTGGGGCCGTAGGCGGCCGTGGTTCCGCTGTGTTGCGAGAGCGGATTGTGTCCAAGCACCGTCGAATTCTGCTGGAACGGTTCCTCTTCCCAAACGTGTCCTGTCAGCTCGAAGACTTGCTGGTTATCGCCGATTCCTCCCGGATCAACCAGGCGAAAACGAACCGGCATTCCGCCGGGAGCACGGAACACTGGGGTTTGCGGGTCGGCAGCGACCAGTGTGTCAGACGCTGCCAGCGTCGTGTCGATACTGCTGAATTGAAAATTCCCTATATTCACGAGATCGGGCTGGGAGAGATTGCCCCAGTTTGCCGGCGCGCTGCTTCCCATTGCGCCATTCATGAAAGTTCCGAAGCGATAAGCGAACGGCTCGCTCCGGTAATTGAATGCGGAGAGACCATTACCTGCGCCCGATTTATAAAATGAGTTGCCATTGACGAGCATGTTGATATCGTCCTGCGCCATCAACACAAACTCGCGGAACGGCGCGGCATGGGCGGGGAATACCGTTCCGGATGCACGATAGTCCGTATCCGCCCGCCAGGTTGATCCCTTCGGCTCGATCACGAGCGAACCGAACAGACCGTGATAGACGTGAGAGAGAGGATCGGAGGGCATCAGGTTGATGGCCCCAAGTTCCATTGGTTCGGCGATCCACTTTCCGTCGACGTACTGTAAGTCGCCGGCATACCACAGATATTCCACGGGTTCTCCAGGTGCCGCCGTCTGCACCGGATTCAGGCCGGCGTTGAAGCCGTTCGCTCTGGTCACATCAAACCCCACCAACTGCGGATGCAGACCAACGCTGGTGGAGGTTTTCACCGGGAACTGGTTATACCCGCTGGTGTATTGGTCAACTCTCGCTACCTTTTGGTCAGTGTTAAAGACCGGATCCGTCGAGTGGAAATGGTTTGTGAGTTTGACCTTGATCCAATCGCCAGCGTTGGCGCGCAGCACCAGAGGCTCAGGATTCTTTGGGGGAAGAGGCTTTCCGTTGCTGTCTGCGAGCACGTAAACCAGCGCATCTGGGTCATACAAAGGATTGTTGCCGAAGGTGGGATTCGGAACGGGAGTCGGTGATCCGCCCGTGGGGATCACAGTCGTTTGCGCGCCTCGCGGGTTGTAGACCAAGCCGTTGCTGTCTCCGAAAGCCTCACGGGCGCTGACCGCAACCACATTGAATTCCCGCACACACGGAAGTTCGGACACCAGCTGCACTACAGCATCGCCCGAACATTTCGGTGTACCCGCTGGAACGCTAATGGCCGTCGCCGCAGGAGAAGCAGTGGGATTGTTTGGCAACCGCGCAAGGTTTGGAGCGTTTGACTTGTACGAGCGCAGAATTCCCCATGTGCCATTCACCAGTCCTTCGAACGAAGCGCTCGGGTTGTAAATATAATCGGCCGTTGTTTGCTTAGGCTGTCCCGGCGCAACTGGCGGCATCTTGAAAAGAAACTCGTAATGCTCGGAGAGAATTACGAATTGACTGTTGCGGTAACCGGAGTTCTTGTTGAAAGGCTCGAACAACCACTTCATTCCGTGCAGCGTGAAATCGTGCATGGAGGTGTGCGCTCCAGCCAGCACGCGGACCTGAACGTCATCGCCTTCGTAAGAGCGGAAGAGTGGTGTATAGGGATCGGTGGGCAACACTCCGCAGCCGTTTTCAGGCCCCAGTCCGACCTTGGGACTATGACAATCGACGGGGAATTTGAAACAGGAAGCTCCATGGCAGGATGGATCCAACGGGCTGAGCGCCTTAGGCTGCGTGCTCATGGCAGGGTCATACCGGGGAATCGAACGAAACGCGTGCGATAGGTCGGTCGCGAGAGGTGTGGCAACCGGGTTCGCACCGGCTGGCGGAACGAAAACTCGCAACGGCAGCGGCTCCGCACGATAGTTCATCGAGAAGACACCGTTGCCGAAATCGCTTACCAGACGAGGCGTCGGAGGCGAGTTGGCAAAACCGAACCCGTTGTTCATCTTGATATAGGGCGGAGTCGGGGGCGTGGGAATCGTGACTGAGCAACCGGGACAGTTAATCGAATTCGCAGGATCGGCCCATCCCGTATATGTGCCGCCGGGCGGCAGAGGCTTGCACTCGGTAGTGTTGGGAGTTTGACCGGGGTAACAATCCGCCTGGCTTTTGCTGGTGGGTTGATACACCAATTGCAAGTCTCCCCACGCCAGCGCGAATTCACGGTAACTCTCAATTGGCTTGCAGTCCATGGCTGCGTAATCGCCTGACGGCTTCACCGACGGAATAATGTTCGCGGCATAGCTGGTCGGCCCGCCATCGTCCCTCGATCCATACTGTTGCTTTCCGTCTGGCGAAGTCCAAACCGAACAGCGAGGCTCGATGAGCAATCCGCCATAGAGTCCGGACTCCTGGTGCGTTGAAGGACCGAAGTGGTCGTGGGTAAAAATCGTCAGATAAGTGCGGTCGTCGTTGTTCTGGCTGCTAAACCTTGAATCGACATACCAGCGCTGTACTGTGGCCTGTGCTCCCAGCCACATATCTTGCGGACCATTCCTAGGACCATTGCCAAAGGCTTTGATCGCCTTTGGCGTGAGCTTCATCTTCGACTTGCAAGTTTGCGATGACCAGTCGTACGAAGTGCAAAGACCGCCGGTTTCGTTAATGCCAGTAATTCGGCTGCGAACTTCGTCGGGACTGAAAGTACCATCCTCGTAGTTGAAACCATTGGAAGCGCCGTCAGAGGCCAATACGTCGAACTTCACCAGATGAATGTGCTGACCAAGAATGTCGGTAGGAGTGCGCACCTGGAAGTCGTCCAATTCGTAGTACGCCGGCACTAAGTTGGAATGCCAGTACTCTACTAAGTCGCCGGCGTTGGCGCGGAAGAAGAAAGGTTCCGGAGCAAGGGTGCCGTTCCGAATGGCTTCGACGTCATCCCAAAGGGCGATCATTCGCTGCTGCGGATAGTGCCAGCCTTTCTTGTTCAGCACCGCATTGATTTGAAGGTTGACGCCTTTGTACCGCCGAGGCTTGCCATTGAGCAGATCGCCAACGGCATTTCCGTTTTCATCCACGCCCGGGTCGGCGAAAGGAGCTCCAGACTGAGCGCCCGTGGGATTCGTTGCAGACTTGCGTGGAAGACCGTTCACGACAAAATCTGACGCAGAGCCCAGCGGTGTATAGCTCTTATGCGCGCGCTGACCGAAGAACCGCATCGCCGTCTGCTCCTGCGGCGTTCCTGCTTCCGGCAGTTGTATCGCTTTGATGGAGTCAATGTCCTTGGTGAAATCGGTGGTGGTGTGCTGCTCGGTCGCTACCTTGGCCTCAAGAATCAGGTGACGCGGCAGACCGCCGTCCAACTCCTCACCATCATCTTCCTTGGCAAAATCCAGCGGCGGATGTGGTGGGCGGTGACCGGCAATTCCGGGCACAAAGAATGGAAAACCGGGATGCCCCGGCCCGTCCACGCGAACCTGGCCATCGACAATCTCGACCTTCTCCGGCATCGGGGCCATGCCTTGCGTGGGCAGCGGAATCACGGCGGGGATGGGGGTTCCCGTCTTGATTTCAGCGTCCGGCAAGGCACGAGACCCCGGCAACGGGCGACCATTGGCATCGAGGGCTGTGCCCTCTTCAAAAACATCGTGCACACGGAACAATGCCCACATGCCAGCCGCGAAGTGCGGATAAAAATGACAATGGAAAATCGAATCGCCGGCGGTCAGGTTTAAATTACCGCTGCCTTGATAGACCAGGTCGAGAGTAAACGACGAACCCGGCCCGATTGCCTGGCTATCGAGATAGCTGGTGTCGGGACTATCAGGCGTGTGCACCCACTGATGAGCATGATGGTGATGCACGTGATGCACCGACGCGCCTGCGTGGACAATCTGGAATTGGACGTGATCGCCCAAGTAGCTGTGATAAACATTCGACGGATCGTCCGGATACCACACCTTCGTCGCCGGTGGAGTATTGGCTGGCGTACACGGATTCGTCGTGCTCCCCTCGGAGATCGCCAGCATCTGATACTTCGGTGGATCGTTATTGCATGGCAGATTGGCCGGATTATCGACGATCATTGCTGGATCGCCGCCGGTCCACGAGTTCAAGAAAAACTCTTCAAACTTGCAGTCCTGGCAATCGCGCGCTGGACCCAGGTGAAGCCGGTTCGCCACGATCTCGGCCGTTATGCCCGCAGCGCCGTAATTGATGGCGAATCCGTCCAGGCCTGCGTTGACATCGGCGATCTGCGAGTTGTTCGGGTCGTAGGCCCAGGGAAACGCCTGCACGACATCTTGCGATTCGTGGTAGTGAACGGTAATTTCCCGGTAGGGATACTCGCGGTGAGGCAGTGACGGATTCTCAGGCCGCTTGGGTAGCATGCCATGATTGGGTCCGGTGATTACTGCGGTCAAATCGCCGTAGACGATCTGATTATTCTTGTCGAGCATCTTTAAGATCGGCTTGCCGCTCGAGTCTGTGGCGTCGTAATTAATCTCGTACCGATAGCCGGTCAAGCTTTGAGTATCAGGAATCTTTTTTGCGGCGCGAAGAAAGTCATCATGACTGGTTTGGCTGCGATACCATTCGCTCCCCGGCGGCTCAACATTCACGGCGCCAAACAGGCCCAGGGTCAATTGCTCATTTGGTGCTGGCGGCGGGCTATTGAAACCGTTGAAATCACCAGGCGTGCTGTACATCAGATACGAACCCTGAGCGGCGGCGTAAAGCGTGTATGTGGCCGAGCCACCGGGAGGCACCACGCCGCTAAAATTTTCCTTCACCTTGGGATTGGCGCCAACGTAGGTTCCATCGTCAGTGATGCCTTTTACCAATTGCATTCCCGCTACATGGATCGAAGCGTTGCGGGTCACGGCCTGCAGGCTTGTAACTCCCGTGGCCCAGGGCTGTGCATCTTTACTTAGAAAATTCTGGAACGCAATCTCGAGACAATCTCCCTCATGAACGCGCAGTACCAGCGGGCGCGGGCGCTTGTCAGGCCTCAATTGCACGTTGCCGGGTTCGAGGTCATAGCCTTTAATAGGCCGGACGTCCCCAAGCAGAGCGTAGATCATGCCCTCAGGTCGTACCGTTCCCAACCGATTGATCATGATCACTTGATCAAGCGCGACCACGTCAGCATGAATTGTGTTCTTGGGCGAGCAAGATACGCTTGCGCTCGGAGTTTGCGCTTGAGCTTGCCGCGAGGCTCCAAAACTTATGAATCCAAGGCAGACTAGAAGAACAGATCCTTGCCTGACCACTGACTTACTCCGACGTCGATTCACAATGACCTCCGGAATAACCGGCTGACTCGTCATAGTCCTGTGAAAAGAATCAATGACGAAAGCCGCTGAATCTCAACCTTTGGAAACAGTAACTCCGTGTTTCGGATATCAACTGGCGATTGCGAGCAGCGAATTTACTCTGACGAGAGTTGAGTTCGCTCCGTTTTCTCCTTGCGGGATTGCCTGCAACGCAAACTCGGCGATCACTCCGGGCCTGAATACCAGGCAGTGAGTCGATCCACCAAATTGGAAATAACCGATCTGGTCACCCTTTTTTACTTTTTGTCCTTCTTTTACCGTGACAATGCACGAAGATACTTCCGCCATTCCGATGGGGATCAAACTCATCAACCCGATAGCCGGCTCTTCTGCCTCAATGAAAATGATGGCACGCGTAGCCACGTGCGCAATGTAACCCTGCGAGTTATTAGGGCCGGCAGGGTCAAAACCCTCTGCGGCGGCCTCGGCGTAGTAAGTGCCCTCCACCTGATTAATCAGTTTGATGGTGCCTGAAACCGGACTATGCCAGCGGTGGTAGTTCTCAGCACTAAGGAACGCCTGGTAGACCGTGCCTCCCTTGAACTGCTCCACAAATTTGCCATCGAGCAAATGTCTTAAAGAATAGGGCTGCGATTTAATCCAGAATGTATCGTTTTCTTTCACCTGAGTGCTGATGGCGAATGGTGCGGCTTCACAAGCACTCGCGATCACATTGGCGGCGCCAGTGACGGGCCGCACACCCGGCTTAAATTCCCGAATGAAAAAATCATTCCAGGACTTGAAACCAAAATAGGGAGCTTTGGGATCATGAATAAAATCATCGATATTAATCTTGTTCAGAGCTTCCTTCGATAGCCAGCCTGTCGGCGAATCATTCAGGACATAGCGAGAATCAGGCGAGTCGAGAAACTCGGTCCAAACTTTGAGAACCTTCTTGAACATCGCATTCACCTTAGGAGCCAAGAAAGCAGCGAGCCCCGCGGGCGTGATCATGGGAAAATCGAGAATTGCGTTGATGGGGAATCCCACCATGCCGGTCAAGTTGAATTCAGGCGCTGTAGTCAGAACATGGTTCATGATCCTCAGCATCTGGTGGTAGTTCTTGATCTTGACATCGCCGCTGCCCTTCGGCGGCGCAAAGCCCGGTTGCTCTTCAAACATCTGCGCGAAGTACATCAGCATCACCGGGTCAGTCT
>JBAPOI010000017.1:0-2150 GCA_049279555.1 Candidatus Sulfotelmatobacter sp. | reverse complement strand
GGATAATGCCCGGCGGGGTCGATGCCCAAATCCCTTTGCCACTGCTTGAGACACGCGGCGACCATGTCGGCCGATTCTTGAGCGTGCCGCATGAAAGCGGCCACCCATTCGATTAGCTCACCACGATCTACGTCTTCGACAGCATCCATGATTCGGCCTCCCTGCCCGTTTGCTTCGATTACTTCCTAATTATACCCCGAACAAACTCGTCGGTAAGTTTTCTAGAGAAAGAAATTCTTGCCGCCTTGCTCGCCAAAATGCACTCTCGGAGTGCTATCACCGTAGGGTTCGCAAAATAGATTCGCGGTCAAACCGTCACAAAGCTCCCAACTTTCCAAATGACATCGGCTATTGATGCGAATTAACAAAGCCACGACATCATGGTTAGCCCGCCACGAAGCATTCGCATCTTTTCCTGAACGCTAAAGATCCTTTCCGGGCAGGCATTGCATCGATTACTTGGTAGCGCAATCCTTCTGGTCTAATACGGGACCTTCCTGCGCCCGGATCAGTTGAGTGGCGCAACGGGCGATCAATCTGATTAGGCATACTTGGGCATCGGCGATTTGCTCGGGCGGCGCTTTGTCCGTGTTTCGATCATGTTCGTCGAACTGTTGATGCTTTGGTTCTTCGGTATTCATCTATATCACATCTTTCATGTTGAACTAAAAGCTCCATAGGCATTTCCAACAAGTCAGCCTTGTCGCCATGAACTTTATGATTAACGCGCTGGCACAATGATGGCGGCCATGACGGCCGCCTAATCCAGAACTTCGCCGACGATCAGCTGCTGAACGTTTCGTCGTGATAGCGGACCCAATGTCGAAACAGCGCGCGGGTTATGCCGTTCCACTTGCGACCTGCCTGCCGCCCTGAAAATCTTCCCAGTGCCCCCGCAACCAGCTGCGAAGTTGGCTGATCCGCCCCGGACAGAGACCGAATTGCCGGGCCACGGCACTCGTTGACGCACCCAGCGCCAGTGCCTTTGCTATCCGGCGCTGGCGTCGAGACAGCGTGCCCAACCACGCGGCCACATCAATCCGGGCAGCTGCCGTCTCGGCCGGGCCCGCGTGCTGGTCTTCGACTAGGAGTTGGCACCAGGCACCGGTGGATTTGTCCGGCCGATCGAGCCGCTCGATCGTGATGCCTTGAATCCTTCGAGCCCAGGGGGATAGCAAGTCGTGCTTGTTTAACTGGCTGCCAACACGCCGCCCGGCGCGGATCTGGCGGATCGCAAATTGTGCTAAGGGGGTGGGGTACGCCACAGCCTGTTTACCGCGGCGCACCAGCTGGGCGAATGCGCAGTAAGCGTTGGCGATCACCTCCTCAATCAATTCTTCCCGGGCTTCGGCTGGCCGGTCACGGAAGGCGATCCAAGCCTGTCGCCGAATCTGAGGCAGCATGGCCAGAAACTGGTGCTGCACAGCAGCGTCGGGTTGGTGATTCTGGGTATTGGTTCTTAACGGTGCAATCATGGGGACGACTCCTCTTTGGGAAGAAGGACCGTCCCGCGGGGCGGTCCTGTTGGTAAAAACAGAACCGCCCCAGCACCATGCCGGGGAGTTAACTCAAATCAAACGCACCGCGAGCTGACATCTTGCTGATAACGACGAAGCGTGGAGCTGTTAACCAGAAACACCCTAGGAGTGTCACCGGATGTCACACGGTCAGTAAGTTCCAACGTACGGTGCAGAGGACTAAAGCCAGGCCAAGTCTTATTACGCAAAAGCAGCGATTATTTAGCAGTTCTGGGGACATGTGCGATGCAGCGGCGGCCAGACCGCATGGCCAGCTTCGTGGTAAGCCCGGCGCTGATTTTTGGGCATTGGGGGCTTTGGAGGGAGGCATAACTCTCCCTTGAGATAACAATATTCTGGTCAGCGAATCTCACAGGGCAGTTCTCTAGATCCTCAGCCGATTTAAGTTTGATATTCCAGAGTTTAGTCGCTCTTTTGACCATCTGCTCCTGCGAATCCTTGATCTTCACAAGAGATTCTGAGAGCTGCGTTCGAACCTCGCCCAGCTCGGGCATTTCTATCCGTTGAGACATGCCCTGCAACTTGTTGGCATACTCTTAGCCAACGTCGCCGCGGCTGTACCCCGACTCAAGTTTGCTGAAAGCGTCGTTTTGCTTACGCTCCATTTCGGAC
>JBAPOI010000016.1:0-2570 GCA_049279555.1 Candidatus Sulfotelmatobacter sp. | reverse complement strand
TTTTGCCACAATCTGAATGCCTTGAACCGAATCGCCTCCTAAGTCGAAGATGTTGTCATTGACTCCGATTCGATCGATGCCCAGCACCTGTTGCCACACTTCCGCAATCTTCTGTTCTACCGGAGTGCCCGGGGCTTGATAGGGCGTCGCGATGGCGGGACGAGGATGTCTTGAACCGACCGCGACTGGAGCGTCGGCTGCCTGCGCCAACATCTCGGCTATCGGTCTGAGACTTCCGGCCTGGAGAATCATGGTTTGAAGGTCATTGGTAGATACGATCACCTGCGGCTCAGACTTCAGCTGAAGGATGCGCCGCAGTGCTTCCAAGCCTTCGCGGACGCTTAGCCCTTGTTCCATAGCCTCGGCATACACGCTCGCAAGAGCTGCATCTTTCGTCGATGGCTCGTTTCGGTTGCTGTGATATTGTTTCTTGGCAACTGCCTTAATCTGAGCCGCAATGTCGTTTACTCTCTTTTGCGAGAATGAGTCGATTTCCAGCAACTCCTCGCCATGTTCGTCGAAGATTGTGACATCGCATAACATTGTTTCTCCGTCTTGACGTTTGGCGGGATCGAAAACGACGTGAGTGTAAATTTTATTTCCCAGAGGTTGTTTGATCGTCAGACGCCGATATCCCATGGGTAAATACACACCCACCGGGAAGAGGAAGTGCTTGCCTACTTCCATGGAGCGGTCCAGCAGCGAAGGGTGCATCTTGAGCTTCTCGAAATCCCCCATGAACTGCTCCGGCATCTCAAATACTGCCAACAATTCGTGATCCCCTACATACGCTTGCCTTAGAGTCTGCCACCTGGGTCCGAGATCTTCATCACGCTTACTCTCGTCTGTAAACGCGACCTGCTGTAAGTTACACCTTCGTTTGATCGTCTCCAGGTCTTGTGGCCTTTTACGTTTTTGCTCCACAAATGCTACCGTGCCCGTCGAGTAATCATTCCATCGAGCTTCAGCCCCATTGTATTCACCCACTTTGCTGAGGATGCGGAATGTGTACCCTTCCCCCTGCCTTTCAAGAATCAACCTTACTTCCCGCTTTTCGTCTTCCCGTAAGCCAAGTGGAGCGAGGAAAAATATATCTCGTATCTCTATGTCTCGACCATTTGCATACCTCTCCACCGCTGCGCGAACCATTTCCAGATACGCAGTTCCGGGAATGATCGGATTGCCTGCAATGCGATGCTCGTCCAAGATCCAGTGCGTCAACGGACTCATAGTTGTCACATATACTTCGCGATCCGCAGACTCCACGATTCGAGCATCGAAGAATGGATGGTCAACTTTTTCTCCGGTCTCCTGAGAGACAGGCTCGGCTTGTGTGGCGCCGGGAATCGCAGCGCTGGCGAGCATGCCCACATTTGCCCATGCGTCCCAGTTGATGGCAACCATTGCCGGAGAGCCGTTTTGACGGCTGTAATGTGCGAATGCGTCCTGAAATGCATTGGCAGCACAATAGTCCACTTGCCCAAAGGAACCTGTGATGGAAGTGCGCGATGAGCACACAACAAAGAAATCCAGGGGCGTTTTACCCAGCACCGATGCCAGTACCATCGTGCCCTTTACCTTAGGCGCCAACACTGCCTCTGCGATTTCGCGCGTTTTTAGTTGAATCACTCCGCCGCCTCGTACACCGGCACAATGCACCACGCCGTTCAGCGGGCCAAAATGCTGTTGTGCGTAATCGATGGCAGATCGTATTTGCCGCTCATCACTTACATCGGCGCTGACGATCAATACTTCTGCACCCATCTTTTCCAGCGACTGGAGCTTCCGGATTTTTGAACTTACTCCATCCTGTTCGGGATGTGTTTCCAGCCACCCTTCCCATCCTTCTCGTGGCGGGAACTGCGACCTTCCGACAAGAATAAGCCGAGCTCGGTGTGTTTCCGCCAAGTGTTCAGCAATGGCCAAGCCGATTCCTCCTAGACCGCCGGTAACAAAGTAAGTTCCCTTTTCACGTAGGGGAACATTGCGATCGGCGGCAGGTAGGCGTAAGTGCTCATAGACTTGCGCCCACCGTTTTCCTCTTCTATAGGCCACTACTTTTTCTTCTGACTCACTGAGAATTTCCTCAAGTAACCCAAATACAGCTTCCGCTAGGGGAGCATCTTGGACGCTATAGTCGAAGTCAACATTGCGACAAGACACATTCGGATATTCTTGCGGGATCACGTGGCAAGGCCCTAGCAGCGTTGCCCTCTCTGGATGATGAATAGGTTCACCGATGACGTCGTAAAGGGAGTTGGACACAATTACCCATTCGATTGGAGAAGCATTCGCCAGCAAACCGATTGCTTGAGCAAGGAGTACGGGACTAAAGAAACTTGGCTCCAGATCGCTTTGTTCTGCTCCCTGGCTATTGTGATCCGTATCGGCGATGGTCCATAAATAGAGGATCTTCGACGGTAATTTTCCCGCTTGTTTGAGGGCCTTAAAAAGAGACTGGTAGTCTGAGTTCTCCCCAGAACGAATCGTAAAGGAATCAGATGCCTGATCATACCGCGGACCTTCTGCAACCGATAACACCTCTATTCCACGTCGCTGAACCTCAGTTT
>JBAPOI010000015.1:0-3379 GCA_049279555.1 Candidatus Sulfotelmatobacter sp. | reverse complement strand
CCCCTGGGGGAGGACCCAAACGAAAAGCGAACATTGAGCCACCCTCCGTGGACTCCACGCGTCACCACAAGCCATGCCAGCGAGCCACGAGGCACAGGGAGCAGAGCGCAGCGAGCAGCAACAGATACCTGAAGCCACGACTCTCCAACACAGCCACAGCGCGCACGTCCCACGGCAGTGGTGCAGGCGGCGCGTCGTCCGCACGAGACGCAAAGACAGCGGCGTGCATGACGGAGTGGACCGGACCGTCCCAATCAACACCGAACTGTTGCGCTGCAGAGATTCGCTCGCCGTGCCACACTTCCACCAGCACGCCTTCCACGACGAACACGTCGAACTCGTTGTCGTTTGGGATCACAGGGAAGCATCCTTCCGTAGCTTGCGTTCTAGTCGGCCGGGAATTTGAAATTGCGGATAGGTGCCAGGCAAAGCGATTCGGATGATCTTCACTCGTTCCGCAGCCTCCTCGTAAGAGGCATGCTGATCGGCACTCTGAATCGAACCAAAGTCTCTGAGGAATTTTCGCTCGTTCCTTTGAACCCATTCCGCGGCTTTTCGATCCAAAAACACTTCTGCAAACGACATCTCGACAAACATCCCCTGGCCATTGTCTGCCAGCGCCCCGCGCCACGGACCGAGAACGATGAAACCCCACTTGTGTTTTGGATGACTCACGACCCACGCTGCGCTTTCTTCAGAATCTCTTTGGTGAACTCTTCGGTGAAGATCGCAGCGAACCGTTGGTCGATCACCTTCAGCATGGCGTCTCGCAGGTGCGTGTGCTGACGCAAAGTGGCTTCTGGTTTGAACGAGTAGATGAGCAACGTCGAATCAGGCGAATCGCCTGCAGCGACGCGCTGGAAGATGCCGACGTTCGGAATCAGAAAGGTTTTTTTGCGGCCTTTGCGGTTTTGGAATCGCAGATTGGTGTAGCGCAGTGACGTCAGGACGGATTCGGGAAATGACGGCCGCGCTGCTTCGCCAGTGAGCGGAATCGCGATGTCTGGACCGCGCGACGGTTCTTTTGTTCCGCCATCCTCGAGGAAACCTAGAATCAGCGGCGCCCCTTGCACTTTGGAGTCGACACCGATCACAGCGGTCAGATTTCCGACTTTCGAGTACTGCAGGATGCGAATTCGATTCAAAAGGAACTTTTTGCGGAGCTGCAGATCGGCCGCGACTTCTTTCTGGCCGGCGTCGACCGCTTCCTTCGCGGTTCGCGTGATCGCGTTGTTTGTTGCGTACGGCAGTTGGCGAAGCACGGCCGCGGTCAGCCGCACCACGTCGTCCGTGTCCACGTCCACTTTAATGTTCATCGAACCGGGAATCCACCGAACGAGAGCAGCCAGAGCAGGATGAAAAACCCGCAAAGGAAAATATAGCCGCCGATCGTCGCCCACCTGTCCTTTGAACTCGTGAAAAGCAGCAAACCCAACACGACGGCGAGAATTGGAACTATCCACATCTGCAGCTGATGACTCATGACTTCCTCCTATGCTTCGACTTCGATTTTTCTGACTTCCTGCGGAAACCCCGCGCACGATAATCCGAGCCTCAGCATCTCGTGCGCCGCGTCTTCACGGCAGGTGTATTGCGTCGCGTACCTTCGCTGAAAGGTAACGTCGAATGCGCCCGAGCCGCGAGGTTCGCTGATCCAACACTGCGGACTTCCGAAGTACTCGATCACCCAGACCACGATCCCTCCAGCTTTCCTGAACCGGCACCACGAGAACGATGATGACAAAAGAAGCGAGAAGCCAGAGCTCTAACATTTGGGAAATTCCCTCCACTCAACACCGTCGAGAACGTGACCGGCCTTCTTCTTTCCCACACGGATGTGGTCCATGTATTCGCCGTACTGTTTGAAGAAAAACGGAATGCCCATCGTCAGGCAAAACTCGCGAGCGGATCTCGCCCAGTCGGTGTCCATCGGCCGCGCGCGCGGACCGGATTCGCCGCCGACGATGAGCCAGTCGATCGCCACGGTCTCGAGGGGTTCGCGGAAACACTTTCGGAAATCGATTGGACCGAGAGCAGGCTCGTAGCTCACAAACCGAACCGCCGCCGCACATTCGGCGAGGATCGGCAGGCGATAATCCGCAGTGTTCTGATCCTCGACGCTGACGCCAAACCACCAATTCGGAGCAGGCCATTTCTGCGAAAACGTGCGTTCAAATTGATCGGAGAGCGACTGACCCGTTTCGAGAAACCTCTGCATTCGCTCCGGTCGCTTCGTGAGGATCTGGTAAGTGTGCTGCGGAGCGCGAGCCATGACATCGAAAATCGCCACGAGCCACTCGTCCTTCACGCGAGGATGGAAGAGATCGGACATCGAGTTTACGAAGATTTTTTTCGGCGCCTTCCACATGATCGGATCCTGCAGGCGGTCTTCGATGAATCGGAGCTCGCCTGTCCACCGCGCCTCGAGATGCTCTTCCGGCGTGCCTTTGTCGATGATTTTGAAAGTGGCGAGACCGTTGTAAGGTCTGCCGATTCCGCTGAAGCGAGCGGCGACGGACTCTGCGTAGCAGTTTCGGCATCCTTCGCTGACGCGAGAGCAGCCGCGGATCGGGTTCCAAGTGCAGTCTGTCCACTCAATCCCTGTTGTTTTTCCCATGCGTTCCTCCGAACGGCGAAAACCTTTTTGTGATCCGTGAGCCGCGCACCGAACTCAATTCGAAATCGAAGCGCGTCCTCCGGCGACTTGATGGCAGCGAGCCGGTGTTGCCTTGCCTCTTCCAGCCATCGCCTCTCTTGATCTCGACCAGCAATCCAGTCCACAGTGCGTGCCTTTCCCTAGCCAGCGCTTTTGAACTTCTGCTGGATCGACTCGGCCTGCTTCAGGAGCAGCCGACGCCGATCGTCGAGCTCTTTCTTGGTTTTCCACACCCTCGGCACACTGTGAGCTGCTGCGATGGTGCTGATTGTTTCTTCAGCTAGGTTCTTAACTTCTTTACGGGGCAAAGTTTTGCCCCCAACGGGGGCAAAGTCTTGCCCCATGTGAATCTGAGACACACTCGATTCCCGCTGCTTTTCCACAGGTTTTCCAGTCCTGATCGGAGCCACGCGAGGCAAGAGAAGCGAGAGCTGCTCGGCCGGCGTTGGACGTTCGCCCTGCCACTTCGCCGAGCGCAGGAGCCGAACGATCATGCCGCCGCCGAACCCGACTACCTTCACCTGCACGATGCCGGCGCGTTTGAGCTTCGCCATGTGGTACTTCAGCGTTCGAACGCACGGCCGCTCGTCCGGGTTTCCAGGCCAGTGCGCGAGCAACCAGGCATAGCCGAACGGCCGACCGTAGTTCACGCGACCCGACGCATCGCACTGCAGGTCCGTGAGCACGTCCTCCAGATGCGCGGCCGTCTTGATCGTGTTCCAC
>JBAPOI010000014.1:0-3281 GCA_049279555.1 Candidatus Sulfotelmatobacter sp. | reverse complement strand
GTTCCGCAGAGCCGCGAAGAGATTTCGAGTGAACCAAGCCGGTCCCCGTGGTTTTGGCTTGTGGTCGTCATCGTGCCGTTCGTGCTGTTCTTTGCCGGCATTGGAACGCTGGCCACGCTCGAAAAATGGCACATTAGCTGGCCGCCAGGCAAGGAAAACGCCGAGTTCGAAGAACACGGGCCGGCGCCGTGGCTGATCAAAGAAAGAAGAGCCGAGTTGAAGCGCAAGATCGCTATGATTGACAGCGCGCTCCCCGCAGTTGTGGGTGAAATGAACTTCCTGGAAAGTCGGCTCAAGATCGTGCAAGCCCGACCCGAGCCGGCAGCCCGGGAGTACATCGATTTCATCCGCAGGGAAGAGCAATTCCTGGCGGATCGCCTCGACGAAATGCGCGCGGATCGCGCCTACTACTCCCGGGAGCTGAACGAGAAATGAGGGGCGATTTCCATCGTTCGGGCGTGTAGACAACAGCTGCCCGGGACGGTGAGTTGCCACTGGCTAGGTTTTTGTAGCAGGATGCCAGACATCACTTCGCCCGGAAGACCATCTGCCCGGCCTTCACGTCGTAATCGCCGATCACCGTTTGCCCGTCGCGCACTTTCCCTTCCAGGATCAGCCGGCCCAGCGGGTTCTCGACTTCCTTCTGAATCGCCCGCTTGAGCGGGCGGGCGCCGTACGCCGGATCGTAGCCGACACGCACCAGGTGCGTCTTGGCGGCATCGGTCAACTCCAGAGTGATCTTGCGCTCGGCCAGCCTCTCCTGCAAGCGCCGCAACTGGATCAGCACGATCTCCTTCAAATGGTCCTCGTCGAGCGTGTGGAAGACGATCATTTCATCAATGCGGTTGAGGAATTCCGGACGGAAATGGCGGCGCATCTCGTCGAGTACCGCTTCTTTCATCGCGTCGTAGCCGTCGCCGTCGAACGAGCCTTGATAACTGAGGATGCGCTGACTGCCGACGTTGCTCGTCATGATGACGATAGTGTTCTTGAAATCGACGGTGCGGCCCTGCCCATCGGTCAGTCGGCCGTCATCGAGAATCTGCAGCAGGACGTTGAAGACGTCAGCGTGCGCTTTTTCAATTTCGTCGAAGAGGATCACGCAGTAGGGGCGACGCCGCACTGCTTCGGTGAGTTGGCCGCCTTCCTCGAAGCCGATGTAGCCGGGTGGAGCGCCGAGGAGGCGAGCGACGGTGTGCTTCTCCTGATATTCCGACATGTCGATGCGGATCATCGCCTTTCCATCGTCGAAGAGGAATTCAGCCAAAGCGCGGGCGAGCTCGGTCTTGCCGACGCCGGTCGGGCCGAGGAAGATGAACGAACCGATGGGACGGTTCGGATCTTTCAAGCCCGAGCGGGCGCGCACCACCGCCTCGGCAACGGCGTCCACCGCTTCATCCTGCCCGACGACGCGCTGGTGCAATTCCTCGTCCAGGTGCAGCAGCTTTTGAATTTCGCCTTCGAGCAACTTATCGACAGGAATGCCCGTCCAACGGCTGATGACCTTGGCGACATCGCTTTCATCGACTTCGTCCTTGGTGAGCCGATCGGATTCCTTGGCTGCGGGCTTGGCGGTCTCCATGTCGCGGAGCTGTTTTTCCAGGGCAGGGATTTTCCCGTATTGCAACTCGCTGGCCTTGGCGAAGTCGGCATTGGCCTTGGCGTGATCGAGTTCCAGCCGCGTGCGTTCGAGCTCTTCGAGCAAAGCGCCGGTGGTTTGGCCGCCTTTCTTCTCCTCTTCCCACTGCTGCGTCAGCGCCCGTTCTTGCTCCTTGAGGTCGGCAAGCTCTTTCTTGATGCGTTCGAGGCGATCGCGCGACGCGGCGTCGCGTTCCTTCTCCAGCGAGACGCGTTCGATCTCGAGCTGCATCACCTGCCGGCTGACTTGGTCGAGCTTGTCGGGGCGCGATTCGCGCTCGGTGCGCAGCTTGGCTGCCGCCTCGTCGATCAGATCGATGGCTTTGTCGGGCAGGAAGCGGTCGGAGATGTAGCGGTTCGACATCACCGCGGCGGCGACCAGAGCGCTGTCCTTGATGCGGACCTTGTGATGCGCCTCGTATTTTTCCTTGAGGCCGCGCAGGATCGAAATCGTGTCCTCGACCGAGGGTTGATCGACTTGCACCGGCTGGAATCGGCGTTCCAGGGCGGCGTCCTTCTCGATGTACTTGCGATATTCGTCGAGCGTGGTGGCGCCGATGCAGTGCAATTCGCCGCGGGCCAGGAGCGGCTTGAGCAGGTTGCCGGCGTCCATCGCGCCTTCCGCCTTACCGGCGCCGACGACCGTGTGCAATTCGTCAATGAACAGGATGATCGCGCCTTGCGATTCCTGTACTTCTTTCAGGACCGCCTTGAGCCGTTCCTCGAATTCGCCGCGGAACTTGGCGCCGGCGATCAAGGCGCCCATGTCGAGGGCGACGACGCGCTTGTTCTTGAGGCTCTCCGGGACATCGCCGCGCACGATGCGCTGGGCCAGGCCCTCGACGATGGCCGTCTTGCCGACGCCTGGTTCGCCGATCAACACCGGATTGTTCTTGGTGCGGCGCGACAACACTTGAATGACCCGGCGAATCTCCTCATCGCGGCCAATGACCGGATCGAGCTTGCCGAGCTTCGCATAGTGCGTCAGATCGCGGCCATATTTTTCCAGCGATTCGTAAGTCGCCTCGGGGTTCGGCGTGGTGACGCGCTGATGGCCACGCACTTCCTGGATGGCCTTGGTGAGATTGCCGCGATTGAGTTTGAATTCCTTGAGGATGCGTCCCGCGGCGCCAGTATCGTCGAGGATGGCGAGCAGCAGATGCTCGACGGAGACATAATCGTCCTTCATTTTCTTGGCTTCATCCTCGGCCGCGCCGAGAACGCGATTGAGCCGGCTGGTGATGCCGATGTTTTCATTGCCGCCGGTGACGCGCGGCAACTTCTCCAGTTCGCGCTGCAGCGAAATCTTGACGGCATCAACGGCGACTTCCGCCTTGTTGAGAATCGACGCCGCCAGCCCGTGCTCCTGATCCAGCAAGGCGAGCAAGACGTGCTCGACATCGATTTGCTGATGAGTAAACTTCGCCGCCAGCCGTTGGGCAGCTTGCAGGGCTTCGAGGGATTTTTCGGTAAAGCGATCCTGGTTCATTGGATGGGACCTCCGGTTGGCGCAGAACGGAGCAAACCGGATGCCGAATGGGCAGCCGGCGCTAGTCATTGTAGAAAATGGGGTTGCGAAAATGTGCCACCAGCGGGGGACTGCCAAAATCGGCAAAGGTGGGCGGTTTCGATATGCGCACGCG
>JBAPOI010000013.1:0-3514 GCA_049279555.1 Candidatus Sulfotelmatobacter sp. | reverse complement strand
GCAGGTGATTAGCGTGAGATTTCCAGAGGTCTTGGTCCTCAACCTCTCTGGCAAAAAAGCGGTGCCAAAAACACCGACAGGATACTTTTGTCCTTGACACCGCCTTCACTCTTATCGAGGGGCACCCAACAGTTATTTGGCTTCGGGCGTTCAAAGGCTGGGCCACCCGCCTGCGGATACTATGGGGTTTGTCATGCCCATCGGTCTGCATCGCACCTACGGCGCGCATCACCTGCACTTTATCACCTGCTCGTGTCATCGGCGATTGCCACTTCTCGGCACGGCACGAAGCCGCGATGCCTTCGAAGCTGGATTGTACCTGAGCCGCTTGGCGACGGAAGATTCAAAGGGACGGACTGTTGCCTCGCCCCTCCCTCGCTTCGCTCGGTGGACAGCCGAGGCGGCCGTCCCCACTTTCCGCCATAGGCAGAACTTACAGCGTGTGGTACCGTTGTACGTCTTCGGTCGCTAACTGGCTGCGCGCGCCGGAAGACCATCCACAGTCGCAGTCCATTCCAAGTTGGTCGGGCCCCGCGTTTCAGACCCCAGGGAAAATCTAAATCTTGTGTTCGAATGAGGAGAAGCCCATGAAGCTCACGTCCGTTCTGCGCCTTACCCTTTGCGCGATAGCTCTAACCTTCCAACTCGCTGCTCAAACATGGCGAGTAACAGGTCCGGTGCCACGTTGGGCACACTCCGCTGTTCTTGACCCGGCCACAAGCGCGATGGTGGTTTTCGGTGGCCAGATACCTGGCACCAATGACACTGGTCACGTCAACCTAAATGATGTCTGGCGCCTGAACGACAATCTGACTTGGACGGCTCTAAAACCCACGGGCACCCCGCCGGCGGACAGAACCGAACATACCGCTGTCTATGACTCATTAAACAATCGCATGATTGTATTCGGGGGCGCTGAAGGCAACGCCGCACCATGTGCAAATGATGTTTGGGTTTTAACGAGTGCGACCGGGATAGGAGGCACTCCTGCATGGCTCCAGCTCTCAACCAGTGGGGGACCGCCCGCCCCGCGAGCCCAGCACGGGGCGGTCTACGACCCGAACACAAATACCATGATCGTCTATGGGGGACAAGACTGCTTTTCCACTACATTTGGAGATGTGTGGGTCCTCTCTAACGCTAACGGCCTGGGCGGAACTCCGACCTGGACGCAACTATCGCCAAGCGGAGGTGGACCAGGTGCTAGGGAGATCAGTGGCGGCGTGGCCTATGACCCAGCCAACAACAGATTGATCGTTTTCGGTGGCCAAAGCAGTACCGGCGTTTTGCAGGACGACGTCTGGATTCTTTCCAACGCCAATGGGCAGGGCGGGACTCCGACCTGGACACAACTTTTCCCTTCCGGATCTCTTCCCGCGGCGCGTACTGACCATGCCACTGTGTATGATTCCACCAACAACCGCCTGATTGTTTTCGGCGGAGGCGGCAACGCCAGCTTACTGAATGACGTCTGGGTCCTGAGAAACGCGAACGGGCTCGGAGGGACACCGGTCTGGAGGCAACTAGGGCCTTTCTCATTCTTTGCCGAGGCTCGAGCTTGGCACACCAGCGTGTACAACCCCACAACGAACAAAATCATTATCTTTGGAGGCGCCACCGTAGTCGGGGCATTGGCGGCAACCAACGACGCTTGGGTTCTGAGCCACGCAAATGGCAAATAGCTGACATGCACCTGTAGTGCCTGCGCCCGCCGGTTTGACTGGCGGAGGAATAACCCGGGGACCTGTCCCCGGGTTATTGTCGCGACCGGGTGGCCAATCCTTGCGGTTTTTGCAAGGGCGGGCAAGAGCAAACTTACACTCTTGGGCTCACTTTGCTGAGACAATAACAGGTCAAAACCCCAAATGGGGAGGGCGTCCGGCATCCCACCCTTGCAAACAACGCAAGGATAGGCCACCCTAGTTTCGTTATATGAATAGAGAAAGTCAAATTCTACGAGGCGTGGGCTACCCGCCAGCTATGGCAACACTCCAACTTCAGTCGGCGACAGGTTCACGCACTGCGTAGTCCGCACGCCCATCGAGTTGATGCTGCCTGTAATCATGGAGGTCGCATCACAGAACAAATCCACGTTGTTCCCGCTGACCTGTGTGAGGGCGTTGCCCGTCGTCAGATCAATGCTCGATTGATTAACCGCCAACAAGCCGCCGTGCATTCCACCTTTCACCGTAGCTCCGCTCAAAGTCGCGTGGGAATTGTTGACCGCAATAATTCCCTGGCCAACACTGTTGGAGATCATCAGGAACCCACTACTGCTGCTCATCGTAGCGCCATCGCTCAGCAGAATGCCTCCCAGTTCGCCCGCCGACGTTTGACCAGCCCGGCTGATGATCAGCGTCGCGGTCGACACATTCAAACTGCTCCTGTAAATCTGGGCCCCGTAGTAGCTGGTTCCAGAGGCATTGCTGATGGTGACATCATTCGCGCCGTTGTTCGCGTAGTAGGTTTCGAACTGCACCAAATCGATGTCGGATTCCGAATAAGCATTGATGCCGATCTGCATATTGCTGATGGAAGTACCGTACATCGTGACGTGGGACGCGCCCACGTCCATGCCAACGTGCAGCGCTCCTGTGGAGTTGAGCAACGAGCTTCGTTCCAGGTGAACGTCGGATTGATCGTAGACCCCAAGTGGCGAATACCCGGCATCCATGGCTTTGACGTAGGCGATTGACACCTGACTATGCTCGAAAACAGCAATCCCCTCGCCGCCGCCCTGCACGGTTAGGTTACGCAAACGGATGTCACTGCTGCCATGGCCGATCGCGATGGCGTACGCGCCCGATGTCGTGTCCGCCGTGACGTTCAGCCCGTTCACGATCACGCTCCGCGAAGACTCAATCAGCAGTGCGGCGGTCAAAACGGTGGCGGTTACGCCGGCCGGTTCCACCACAGTTGCACCAGCCTGCCCCTGTAATGTGAGGTTTTCAAAGCCAAAGACCGTCACCAGTTCGGTGCAGGTTCCATTCACTACAACTGTGGCCGGCGTCGTTTTCGGCAGTTGCGCCAAAGTGCTGTTCAACGACTGGCCCTTATTGCAATCGACGCTCACCGTCGACGCCATTGCCATTGCAACCGATCCCACTACTACCAAACCGATCAGAATTCCTCGCATGCTCCAGCTCATGGAATTTCCTTTCTTTTGCCCACAGATCTTTTGCCCACGGACCAATGTCCGGCTTAAAGAGCTGACTAGGCAAGCCTTGATTTTTGCCCTTGGCATGATACAGCGGAAATCGGCGGCAAGACCTATAAAACACGGGAAAAAAGGAGCCTGAAGTGGCTATTTCTGCCGGGAAAAAGGCTGAGTTTTTGGCGGGTGGCCCAGTGGGCGTTGAGGCGCTTTACGCGGCGCTGAAGCGCCGCTCTTCCACGTGGGCCGTATGTGTCCGGTGGCGGTTGGTCGAATGGGTTTGCCCTCATGACGGGTTTCTGTTTTTCTATTGGTCTGGTGTGCTCAGGTTGGCAGTTGGTGCTCGGGCGAGAGAAGCGG
>JBAPOI010000012.1:0-3904 GCA_049279555.1 Candidatus Sulfotelmatobacter sp. | reverse complement strand
GTGAACGGAATTCTCTCGTTAGTTTCATGCGTCAGCGATGGAACGCCGCGGGTAGGGGTGCCCTACCCATCAAGTGATAGCTGGCTTTTCGATCTTTGGCAGCGAGATATTCCTGTTGACAAAATCTACAAAACGGAAGTAAAAGTAATAGTTCGCAATATTACATAATCATGTTCGCAGTTGGAAGCAAAGCGATTCGCCGCTTTTGAGGAAGCCAGGAGGCTTTCCATGCCCACGTTTTTCCACACCCGACAAGTTCTCGGTGCGCTCGTTCTTCTGCTAGCCATTAGCTTCGCTACCCCGCTGTGGGCGCAAAAGGACGCGGGAACCATTGTCGGAACCGTGCGCGACGCCAGCGGTGCAGTGGTTCAAGGCGCTAAGGTCGCGGTCGAGGACGTGGATCGCGGCGTTCAGATGACTCTCTCCACCAACGGGGAAGGAGAGTATGTCGCGAGTCCACTGCATATTGGACGCTACAAGGTCACGGTGGAGAAGGCAGGTTTCAAGAAGGCGGTATCAGAGGTTGTCCAGCTTGACGTGCAGGGGCGCATCGCCATCAACATCGCGCTGCAAGTCGGGCAGCAGACCGAGGAGGTTCTGGTAACGGGTGCTGCGCCTCTGCTTGAAACCGAAACCTCGGAACTGGGACAAGTGGTCGATCAGAAGCGGGTGAGCAACCTGCCACTGAACGGAAGAAACTTTGCCCAACTGGCGCTGCTTAGTACCGGGACCGCGCCGAGCGAACCAGGTGCGCGCGATGAGGGTGGATACGGCTTCAGTTCCAACGGAGCACGGTCGCTGCAGAACAATTTCCTGCTCGATGGTGTGGACAACAATTCGAACTTGCCAGACTTGCTCAATGAAACGAACTTTGTAATTCAGCCTCCGGTGGAAGCTCTGCAGGAATTCAAGGTGCAAACCAACGCCTACAGCGCCGAATTTGGGCGCGGCAATGGAGCGATCGTGAATGCGGTGATCAAGTCGGGGACCAATCAGCTTCACGGCTCGGCATGGGAATTTCTGCGCAACGACAAACTGGACGGGCGGAACTACTTTGATCCAGTGGGAGCTGTTCCGCCATACAAACAAAACCAATTCGGCGCGACCTTTGGCGGCCCGGTCATGCTGCCCCATCTGTATGACGGCCGGGGACGCACATTCTTCTTTGTGGACTACGAGGGGTACCGAGTGCGCCAGGCGCAAACTCAGGTGGCGTTCGTTCCACCCACGGCGTGGCGGACAGGAGATTTTTCGAGCCTGATCGACTACACGAATGTAACGGGCACGGATTGCAATAACAGACCGACATACGCGGGCGAGATTTTCGATGCCAAGCTGGCGCAGCCAACTTGCGGCGTGCCGTTTCAGTATGACGGAACGGGGAAGCCTCTGAACGTCATCCCAGCAACGCCAGTGGTTGCAGGCGGAGGTTCGTTGGATCCCCTAGCGCTGCGCCTCGCAGCGTTGTATCCGGCGGCGGGCCCGATTAACTCGAGCGGCAACAACTTCGTCGCCAATCCTGTGCGCCAGGAAACGCGCACCAACTTTGACGTTCGGGTCGACCAGAAATTCTCTGACGTGGACAATGCTTTCTTCCGTTTCAGCTTCGAAAACCAACCGAGCTCAATTCCTGGAACATTTGGTGGATTGGCCGATGGTGGCGGATTCTTCAGCGGCGAGGAAGATTTTGCCTACCGCAGTTTTGCCACGAGTTGGACGCACGTTTTCAAACCTGAACTGATCAACGAATTCCGGTTGGGCTACAACCGGGTGAACGCCCATCGCCTGGAACTCAACGCGAACACGAACGTCTCGGCCGAGCCCAGCATCGATTTTCCCGGCGTCCCTTTTTCGGCGGGCATCGGCGGGCTGCCACAACTGACCTTCAATGACGTAGCGCAGCTGGGAAGTCCCACGTTCCTGCCTTCGGTGGAACTCCAGAATTCCTATACGCTCTCCGAGAATCTGACCTGGGTGCGTGGACGCCACACTTGGAAATTTGGCACTGAGATCCGGCGAGAAGAGTTCACAATCTTCCAACCAGCCGCAGCGCGCGGGACGCTCGGTTTCGACAGCACGTTGACCGATAATCCTGCCGACATCGGCAGCGGCGGCACGGGCTTCGCTTCCTTCATGGCAGGACTCACCAACGGTGGCAGCATCAACAACCTTCACAATGTGGACTACTTCCGAAATACGTTTGCGTTTTACGGCCAGGATGATTGGAAGGTAACACCAACCCTGGTGTTAAATCTGGGCCTGCGCTACGAACTTTTTGGCACCGTATCAGATCGACACAACGATGTGGGAAACTTTGACCTCAGCGATCCCACGAATCCGACGATCTTCGTGCCGAAGGGACAGACGGCGCAACTCACTCCGTTCATCGCCCAGTACGTCAACATCAGCGCCACCGGCAGCCGTGGGCTGATCGATTCCGACTTGAATAATTTCGCGCCGCGTATCGGACTGGCATGGCAGTTCGCTCCGAAGACCGTGTTGCGAACCGGTTATGGAGTGTTCTACGGTGGGCAGGAGAACGGGCCGTACTCGAATCCGAGCCCCGGATTCAATCCTCCGTTCTTTACCAACGAATCGTTCATTGCGCCCTGTAGCGCGCCCACGGCCAACGGCACTGCCGGAGATTGCCGCGTGACCCAGATACCCTCTCTAGCTAACGGGTTCCCCGCCAACTCGCTGGTCGATCCCAACACACCCATTTTTTTCTCCGTCGATAAAAACCTGCGCACTCCCTATATGCAACAGTGGCACTTGAGCGTGGAACATCAACTACCTGCGAACAGGGTTTTCACGCTCACATACGCAGGATCCAAGGGAACAAAGCTGTACACATTCTTCAATGGCAACCAGGCCGCTCCTGACCCGAATCCGAATGATGCGAGTGCGCCACGGCGTCCCGTGTCTGCGACCATCATCGGATCGCCGACTCCTTGCTCCCTTGCGAATCCTCAGAACTGCAGCTCGGTTTTCGATACCGGCATCGACTGGTTCCGCTCGTCCGGCCACTCCAATTACAACTCGTTGCAGGCAAGTTTCGAAAAGCGCTTCGCGAAGGGCCTGCAGTTCCAGGCGTCGTACACGTACGCTCACTCGCTGGACATCGCCTCCAACGCGAACCTTGGTCCTACGCAGAACAACAGCGACTTCCGCTACTTCCGCGATCCGCAGGCCGAATACGGCAATTCCGATTTCGACGTGCGCCAGCGCTTCGTGTTCAACTCGATCTACGAGCTTCCTTTCGGCCACGGCAAACGCTTCCTCGGCGAAGCAAGCGGGGTGGCGAACCAGGTCGTCAGCGGGTGGCAGATTGCGAATATTGTTTCGCTCTCCACCGGCAACTGGTACACGGTGCTCGACTCCAACGGTAACTTCGCTAATTCGGACGGCGGTGCCGGCGGCGTGTCGCAACGTCCTGACCAGGTCGGCGACCCGAACCGTGCGGGCGCTGTGCCGGGCAATCCAACCTGCGTCGCTCCCGACAAGATTCACACACCGACCGCATGGTTCAATACCTGCGCGTTTGCCGATCCGTCTCTCGGTTCTTTCGGCGATGTTGGCCGGAACACCATTCAGTCGCCGGGGTACAAGATGTGGGATTTCTCCGTATTCAAATTTTTCCATCCCTCGGAGAAGACGGAACTGGAATTTCGCGCGGAGTTTTTCAATCTGCTCAACCACACCAACTTCCTCTTCGCCGACAGCGGCCCGCAGAATGGAAACAACGCAACCGTTCTCGGAACCGAACAATTCGGCAACCTGACAGCTGCCCGGCCGCCGCGACAGATACAGTTTGCCCTGAAGTTGTCTTTCTAATAACTGCCGATTTGGTTGTCCGGTCCAAGTGTACGGGCCGGACGATGCTCTCTGAGGTACAGTTCCATGC
>JBAPOI010000011.1:0-2004 GCA_049279555.1 Candidatus Sulfotelmatobacter sp. | reverse complement strand
CCCCTGGGGGTCCCCATATTGGGGGTTTCCAGCGCGAGCGCATGAGCGCCGCGGCGGCCTCGATGTGAATGTCTTCGAGGACGCGGCTGGCCGTCAGTCCGGTTGCTCGCGCGATTTCTCGGGCGGCTGCTGCTGCAAGCTCTGCCGCCTCGCGGAGTCGCGCAAGGAATTCGCGTCGCGGCGGGCGCGATTCCTCGCGCCCACCGCGACGATGGCCCACCAGGTGAGGCTCCAGATTGTGATTGCCGCTGCTGCGATCATCCGGCGTTCGGCCTCGGTCATTGTTCACGCCGCGAGCCTTTCAGCGCTCCGGCTCGCGGCGGCGGCGGCGTGGCGATGAGGCCGCTTTGCTGCAGCTGCTCCTCGGTTAGCCCGTATTTTTTTCCGATTCTGATCACCGACAGGCGTTGGATTCGCAGACTCGTGCCGATGAGTTCCGAGGTCTTGGCATCCTGGGCTGCGAGTTCGTCCCACATTTCCTTCGGGATTCGTGTGTACTCGGTCATTGGACTCTTTCTCCTCGTGGTGTCCACCGCTTGAGTGCTTCGGTGGCCTCATTCATTGCGGCGGGTTCGTGCGGCGTGAGATACCACGCGGTGCTTGCGAGGGTTTTATGGCCCAGCAGGGCTTTCGCGGCGAACACGTCTTTGGTGAGTTTGTAGGCGCGAACTGCGGCGGTGCGCCGCAGGTCGTGCGGGTTCAGGGTTGGCGGGACACCGGATTTGTCCCGGAGTTTTTGCCAGCGGTCGTAGATCGAGTGGCAGGTGAGTCGTTTCCCTTCCAGCAGTTCGAGGAATCCGCGCTCGGGGTTGTTTTGGTCGGGGCCGGGGCACACGCGTATGAGCGCGGCGACTTCGTCCGGCACGGGGAATGTTTTGATTGAGTGTCCCTTGGTTTCGACGGTGATGGTCTGCTTCGCGGCGTCGTAGTGCTTCCATCCGAGCCGCTGGGCCTCGGCGATTCGCAGGGCGAGTATCGAGGTGAGCGCGAGAAACATGCGCATGGTGGGCGTGGCGTTTTCGAAAAGCGCGATTAGCTCTTCGGGCGTGGCGACTCGTCCGCGCGGCAGGGTTCGCCGCGGGATGTGGATTTCTTTCGCGAGCGCGGTCTGCATCCGGCTGTCGATCAAGCGGCAGATTTTTCGGAGGCTGAGGCAGCGGTTGTAGACGCTGATCGGCTCGTATTTTTTCTGCCAGCGGGCGATGAGGTCGCGCGGAATCGCCTCCGGGATTTTCGCGCTGAGGTCCTTGAGCGCCTCGGCCAGCTCGACCGCCGCGTAGAACGTGGCGCTTTTGCGAGGCGCTGCTTCGGCCCACGCGAGCGCGATGTCGCGGGCCGTCTGGTAGGGCGGGGCGCGGCCTTGGCTTGCTCGGCCTGCATTTTTTTCTGGAAGGCGGCGGCTGCTTTGCGGGTGGGGAAGGCTTTGCGGTGGCGCTTGCCGTCGTGCTGATTTCGGTCGCGCCAGTCCGCATACCAGTTTCCGTTCTTGTGAAGCATGGACACCTCGGGGACACCGGATTGGATTTCGGCCCTGTTTGCCGGGGGTTGCGCTTTCGCGAAGGCGATGCGATAACTTCTTGCCACAACCCCTAGCTGTGGGCCGAGGCCCGGTGCGCCTCAGTGGTGTCGTTCTACGCGGAAACGGCGCTGGTGTCCATCGAAATGGGGACACCGGCGCGTTTTTTTTCGGTGTCCCCGGCAGGGCTTTCGGGGGTGTGCTGCGCGAGCCACAGCGCGGCGGCGTCGTGGAGCGGCCACGACTCGGTGTAGACGGTTCCGGCGGCGCTCTCGATTCGGTAGGTGGGGCGCTCGATCTCGTCGAGCGAGGCGGTTGCGAGGGCTTCGGCGATTTTCGCCGAGCGTGCTGCGGCGGCGTATGCGCCTTTTTGTTTGCGGCGGGACTTGCGCTCGGAGATTTCGAGGCGGTGTTGCTTGGCATAGGCGCGATTGGCGGCGATCTCGCGCTCGCGCCGCGCGGTGTTGACGGCGCGGCGGAATTTCTGC
>JBAPOI010000010.1:0-5373 GCA_049279555.1 Candidatus Sulfotelmatobacter sp. | reverse complement strand
GGCCAGATCGGAGGCGAGAATGTATTCCGCTCATGCCTTTGAACTTCCGAATTGCCCTGTCTGCGCCGAATCGGTTCCGCTCGAGTATGCGGTTACCGATGAATTCGGTCAGGCGATCCATGCAAAGTGCTATTTATGGAACGTTTGTGGGACCGAGCCGATGACCCTGCGGCGCAAGCCTTCCCGGTCCGCGAGAGTGATCGTATCAGAAGAGTAGTTGTTGACTCTGCGCGACTTGAATTGGAGTGGAGCATTCCGCATTGTCATTCGCTGCGTGGTTCACGCGAGTGCTCACAGGGAATGACCGCATCAGCCGCGCGTCGAACGGCTTCAACATGTCGATGACCACGTCCACTTTTGTCATGCCCGGGTCAAGCCATAAATCGTAGTTGCCGGGTTCGAGGATCACGGGCATTCTGTCGTGCACGGTTGAAGTCACAGCGTTCGGAGTTGTTGTCAGGATCGAACAGGTCTCTATTGTGTTTCGACTAACGTCCTCCTTCCATGTTTCCCAAATGCCGGCAAACGCGAACAACTGACCGTCATTGACTTCGAAGCAATACGGCTGTTTTTCTTTCCCATTTTTCTTCCATTCGTAAAACCCATCCGCGGGAATCAAGCATCGGCGAAGCTTAAGCGCATCGCGGAATGCGGGCTTCGTGGCTGCGGTCTCCGATCTTGCATTAATCATCGCAGCCGCGCCCGAAGAGTCTTTTGCCCACCATGGAATCAAGCCCCAACGGACCAGCGACAATTCACGGCGGGGCTCCTTCGGATTCTGGCGAATGATCGGAACGGGCTGAGTAGGAGCGATGTTAAATCGAGGGGTCCAGTCATCGTCTCCCGCGCAATCGAAATATTCTTCGACAAGCTGCTTTCTTCGCGACAATCGATAGCGCCCGCACATGCGTAAATTATGTCAGAGTCCGTCTTGTGGATCGATGGGCAGTTTCACCTCGACGGGCAAGGTGCTCCGGCTGCTTGCCATTGTTTCAGTTTGGCGGTTTACATGATGGAGGACGCGGGCCTCTCACCGCATTCTTAAGTGGGATTCTGCGCTCGCATGGCAGCCAAGGATTGCACGATCAGTGTCTCCAACACTTGTTGGTCTACATCAGCGAGCTTTTTGATGTAGAGGCAGCCCTTGCCGGTCGAGTGCTTGCCCAGCTTTGGCAGGAGATCCCTGGAGTCGCCTGAGCAGATCATGTTGTACAGAACAGTCGCGGCCTTGCGCGGGGAGAAACCGATGAGCGGTATGTCGCCCTCACGACCGCTGTCGTACTTATAGTGGTAGCTACCGAAGCCGATGATCGATGGTCCCCACATCTTCGGCTTCTCGCGGGCCGCGTTTTGCATCAACTTGACGAGCGCCTTGGCGTCTGCGCGCCTAGTCGAGTCGGTGATGTCATTTATAAATGCCGTCACACTTAACATGGTGGGTTTGGTTTTGTTGTCCGCCATTCCTCTGCCTTTCGTTTTTACAAAGGCTAACCTAGGGCTTGGATGACGCGCAAATCGGGAAGTTTACTACCGGTTTTCGGGTAGCTGAGTAGCTGACGATCTGCGGGCTGCGTCGAGATCACAGAGAGCGCCGTGGACGTCTCGGATATAATCGCGCTTGGGGCGCTCGATCCTTCCATTTGTTAATTTTCACGCATCTATACCGCCACGTAGAGGAACACGCAATCACTCAAACCTTTCATAAGGCCTTCCGACTGATAGAAAAGTGTTTGCTGTTGGGCTTGATGGTCGCGGTCTCGCTTGAAGCACAACAGAGTTCACTGCCTGCGCCGGCGTGGACTGGAGTCGTACGCACGGCTGCCGGTGAACCTGTGGCCGGAGCGAAGGTGACGGTATACACGGCGGCCGCTAAAGAGAACCTAACCGCAGTTACGGGCAGCGATGGAAGGTTCGCGATTGCGGGCATTCGACCGGGGCCACACAACGTGAGCGTGCAACTGCCGGGGCGAGGTCCGACGGCGCCAGCAGCAGTGGATATTACTGGCATCACGGTTGTGCTGACGGTATCCGATCAAAACGTGCTTTCGATTGCGACCAACCCTCAAACTCCTGCGGCAGGAGCCTCGAACGGGACCCCAAGCACAACTTCGAACGCGGCTGGCGGAACAGGCGGGGAGAAACTCTCAAGCCAAAAAGTAAATGAGCTGCCGTTAAATGGACGCGACTTCAGCGCGTTGTTGTTGTTAGCGGCGGGCACGATGACCGACGTGAACGGGCAGACGAATTTCACCCAGCAGTTTGCCATCAACGGACAGCGCGGCGTTGAGGCAGTGTTCGCGATGGACGGTGCGGATGTCAGCGATCCGGAGATGGGCGGGAGCACGTTCACGAATTTCGACGTGGACGCGATTCAGGAATTACAGTCAAGCTCAGGGTGGATGCCGCCGGACATTGGGCGCGGCGCGGCGGGCTTTACCAATATCGTGACCCGATCCGGGAAAAACGGTTTTCACGGGTCATTCTTCGAGTTCTTAAGGAACTCTGCCCTCGATGCGCGGAATTATTTTGATCACCCATCGATTGCGGAGCCGGGCAGGATTCCTCCATTCCGTAGAAATGAGTTCGGATTTACGAATGGCGGACCGGTCGTGTTGCCGCAGGTATATGACGGTCGAGACCGCACGTTTTATTTCGTGCAGTATCAGGGATTCAGACAGGTGCTGGGAACAACCCAGGTTTTGGCCGTACCAACGGCAGCCGAGCGAGCGGGGCAGGACATCGTGAAGTACGCGGACGGCAGCACGGACACGCTGCAGGTACCGGTGAATCCGGCGATTGAAGCGGTGCTCGCTCACTATCCACTTCCCAACAATCCAACCGGCGCGTACGGTGCGCGAACCTATGCTGCGCCTTCCAACGTGAACACGGATACGGATCAGTTTTCCATCCGCATCGATCAGAAAGTTGGCGAAAGAGGACAGTTGTTTGGTCGATTCAATTACGACAATCTGACGGGACCGACAACAAATCCGGATCAGACGCTGCTCGATCCGAGCTTTGGCGTGCAGTACGTGGATCGGCAGCGGAACGGGGTCATCACTTACACGCGCACGGCGTCACCACGCTTTCTGTGGTCGGCATCGTTGAGTTTTACGCGGACGACGCCTTCGTTTGTGACGCCGAACCACACTGACCCGGCCCTCAAGTTCAACGATGGCTTGTACGAGGCGTACAACGGTGCGGCGGGATCGGTGATGTCAGCGTTCGGGAATTTGTTCCAGGGACAATTGAATTTTGCCTGGACGACAGCGCGACACGCGGTGAAGTGGGGTGCGGAAGCGCGCCTCAATCGCGACACGACATATTTCGGCATCAGCCCGAACGGCGAATACGATTTTGGCGGCGGAACGGTCTATTCGCCAGTTTTCATTCCTTCCGAGAGCGGACGGCACGACGTTCAGTCTGGCCAGCCTCTGCCAGACACTTTGAGCAGTCTGTTGCTGGGGTATCCGTACGCATACACGATCGCGGTAGCGCCGCCCTACGCATCGGATGGCGCGCACATTGGGCCGGCCGCAATCAACCGGAATGATGTGAATGCCTACGTCGAAGACACCTGGAAAATCAATCCGCATTGGACGCTTGATTATGGGCTGCGATATGAGCTCTACACGCCGATAACGGAGCGGGCGCGGCGAACGTCGAGTTTTCTGAATTCGTTTCCACCTGCGGGGGTTGGGCAGGAATATTTGATCAATCCGCAGCCTACTTATCAGACCGATTGGAACGGATGGGGACCGCGCGTGCAAGTGGACTGGAATGCGCCGCAGGCTGTGCATGTGCACATGGGCGGGGCAATCACGGTGATTCCGCCAAATATCTGGCAGGACAATCTTCTGACAGGGTCAACGCCCTACGTTGTCTATCCGCGGGTCAATGCGGCGCAGAACGGGGAGATTTCCTACGGGTTTCAAATCGCGCCGGATGAATTGCCGCAGGTTTATAACACCGCCGGCGTGAACGTGTTGGCCAGCGGCGATCCGAAAAAAGTGCCAGCGAACACGGTGATGGATGTAAATCGATACCAGCAAGATTTGGCAGCGCTGGCACCGAGTCATCAGCTCTCACTGCTGAGTTTGTCCGGAGTCGACCGTCGCTTCGGCAATGGCTACCTGCAAACCTGGACGCTGGGGCTGGAACGCGCTTTCGGCGGCCTCACGGCCGATGTTGCGTATGTTGGGACATCGGCGTTTCGGCTTCCCAGAATGTCCTATCCAAACGCGTATCCCGGAGCGGATTCGGAATTTGCGCGGTTTACAAACTTCGACGGCAGTGGAGCGGTGACGGGAGGTTTCGGGTTCGAGTCTGTGCTGACAGGGACGTCGCACTCGTCGTACAACGCCCTGCAAACGTCGTTGTCGGGAAATATCGGGCACGGCGGTCCGTCATTGCAGGCGGGCTATACCTGGGGCAAATCGCTGGATGATGTCAGCGGCATTCTGGGAGGAACAGGATCCACTGGTGCCGTGACACTGTTCAGTCCGCAAAACCCGTTTGATACACGAGCGGAACGAGGGCCGTCGAGCTTTGACGTGACGCACGCCTTCACGTTGAGCGCGGCCCAGGGCTTGCATTTCGAGCAGTTGGGACTTCAGCGGGATCGAACCAAACTGTTGACGAAGGGCTGGGAGTTGCTGAGCATCTCGACGATCACGAGTGGTTCGCCGTTTACGGTTTATTCGGGAATCCAGCAGACGGGCGCGGGGACGATTGGCGCGGACCGGCCGGACCAGCTCGGAACACCGGACCTTTCGAGCGCCGGCAGTTCGACGCGACCGCGCGACGATTATTTTGGGCTGGGCGCGAACAACGGAAGCTTCTTTTCCGTTCCCATCGGGATCGCGAGTGGGACCGGACCGAATTCTGGGCGATTTGGAACACTTGGCCGTAATACGTTTCGCGGCCCGGCGTACTACGATTTCGATTTTGCGCTCATCAAGACAACTCCGATTGGCCAGCGGGAAAGCGGTTTGGAGCGAGCGGACCTGCAATTCCGCGCAGAGTTATTTAATTTGTTCAATATCGTCAACATGGGGCTACCCGCGAACATCATCGAGGGTACAGGCTTTGGCATGACCAGCAAGACCGCGGGAACCTCGCGGCAAATTCAGTTTTCTCTAAAGATCATCTATTAGGGCGCGTCGGACTTCTACCCTCGTGCCCCACAATACTCCCTCGGTAGTGGGTCAGTTTGAAAAAGCAGCGTGCACCTTCTACCCGTCGGCGTCATTCCGTCTCTAACGACGCTGCACCCTGTCAAGCGTTTTGTGACGACACTTCGGCGGCGACGCCGAAAGTAGCGCCATTTCGCTCTAGCAGAACGCTTTTGATGCCCAGACCAAAGCTTGTCAC
>JBAPOI010000009.1:0-5525 GCA_049279555.1 Candidatus Sulfotelmatobacter sp. | reverse complement strand
GGTTTCGGTCGATGGTGACAGCCGACTCTGAACCAGACCGCTGATTCGATGAGGCAAAGACTTTGGCCAGGCCGAAGTCGACAATCTTGGCATGTACGCGGCTGGTGAGGAAGATATTGGCGGGCTTGATATCGCGGTGAACGATTCCGGCGGCGTGGGCAGCCTCGAGAGCGTCGGCGATTTCGATGGCCGTCGGCAGCAGCGTTTCCATGTTCAGAGGATGACCGAGAATTCGCTGGTTGAGCGTCGTGCCATCGAGAAATTCCATCGCAATGAACAACTGGTCACCGTGTTTCCCGATTTCGTAGATAGTGCAGATGTTGGGATGGTTGAGAGCGGAAGCAGCGCGAGCCTCGCGGCGAAAGCGCTCGAGAGACACAGGATCGCGAGCCAACACCTCGGGCAAGAATTTGAGCGCGACAAAGCGGCCTAGCTCGGTGTCTTCGGCCTTGTAGACGACACCCATCCCCCCGCCTCCCAGCTTTTCGACAATGCGGTAGTGCGAGATGGTCTGGCCGAGCATTCGGCTGAAATCTTAGGACCAGAGGCAGGGCAAGTCAATGAAGGCTGACGATTTCGCGGCGTCCAAGCACGTCAGCTGGCGAAACATGGCCATTACACCAACTACGGCCAGCAGCCCGGTCTGGTCGGTGTCAATGAGTGTAATCGGCATTATCACTTATTGGCCTCTACAGCCTCGGTGGGGCTCGGAGTCTGCTTCCGTTGATTCTTGTGCTATTCCGAAGGCTTTATCGGGAGTGCCGTCTCTGCAGTCAACAATTGCTGTCTATCTTTCTGACCATCTGGCCGCGCGGCAACGCATCGCGCAGCTCGCGAATGGTTTTCTTAAGAACTGGGTGCAGCACCTCGGGAGCAATCTCGGCCAGAGGTTCCAGCACAAAACGACGATGTTGCATTGCCGGATGCGGAATGGTGAGTTGAGGAGAATTAAGGGCAGTATCTCCGAAGAGCAGGATGTCAATATCGATGGTGCGCGGACCTTTATTCTGCAGACGCTGCCTGCCCATTTTTTTTTCGATCCCGAGAATCGCCCCAATCAGTTCCTGCGGCGTTGCGCTTGTTTCAAGCGCGACGGCACAATTCAGAAACCAGGGCTGATCGGTGAACTCGACGGGCTCGGTTTCGTAGAAAGCTGATGCCGTCACGATTCGTCCCTCTCCGCTCAAGCGAGCTTGAGCTTCCCGCAACTGTGCGTCACGGTCACCGACGTTTGACCCGAGAGAGAGATAGACAACGCTTGGCATGATCTTTCTTGATTTGAGATTATCGAGCATAGCTCTGTTATTTTTCGCTCAGATTTTCCCAACCTTTAAGCCACTTCAAGGTGGGACAAACCGGCTCTTGCCGTCAAGCCTCGCTGGTTCGTGTTCCTTCCGGCGGTAGACGCGCGTCACCCGATACCTTCGATTAAGCCAACTGCGTCGTTCCCACTTAGAATTACATGCATGACGTTGGAGTCCCTCCTTTTGAGTCAGGATGAGAATGTAGTTGGGGTTTTGCGGCCGACTCTAGAGAAGCTGTCGATTGCCGTGGAAATCTGCGGCGAGGCGAAAAAGGCCAGCGAAATCCTGCTCTCCGAAAAGTTCGATGCTGTAATTGTGGATTGCGACGACCTGAAAGGCGGCCTGGAAGTGCTGCAGGGCCTGCGCGTCACTCCCAGTAACAAGAATTGTGTAGCCTTTGCCGTTCTCAATGGCAAAAAGACTACCATGCAGGAAGCTTTTGGGCTGGGGGTGAATTTTGTTCTGCAGAAACCAGTTAGCACGGTAAATGCCTCTCGCTGTCTTCACGCCGCCCTGGGTTTCATGGTTCGAGAACGGCGCCGCTATTTCCGCCAGCCGATAAAGATGCCGGTCCGGGTGGTCGTGGGTGACAGGAAAATAACAGCGGCCGGCACGAATGTCAGTGAAGGAGGAATCGCCCTTCTGCTACAGGAGCCCCTTCCGAGGAATGCTCTTCTTGGTTTGCATTTTACTCTGCCCGGAACCACCCTAGCGCTCGACGTGGAAGCGGAAGTAGCGTGGTCGGATGCGAGCGGGTGTGTCGGGTTGCGATTCCGTAATCTACCTCAAAGTTCTTACGAAGTGCTTGAGATTTGGCTCAACGTGCAGGAGAATCTGGCGGGCTTAGGGCCTGCAGGGCCGGGTTCGGGAGCTTCGGGTTCCAAAGGCAAGCAATAGAGTCACCCTTCCCTTTGTCGTCTCGCCTCTGTTCGTTTGGCAGGTATCCAGATGGGAACTTTGTCTGTAAATCTGCGCATGGCAAACTAGTCGTTACTGGAGACTACAGTCATGCTTCCCACTGAGTACCGCATCAGTCGCGTGCAGAAAACCCTCCGATGGTTTGAGCAGGATATTCCGTTGTTGAATATGCGCGTGAAAGACCTGTCGGCGGAACGGCAGCAATCGGCACGGCAGTTTGCCGCGGCGCTGATCGATCAGACTCGGGCTGAGTTGCAGCGGCTGCTGAAGGAACAGCCGGAAGGCTCCGCGGCGAGCGATCTTAATTTTTTTGAGACTGCGGAGTGATTATCTTTTCACCACGGCATGAGGATTAGGGCATCCCAAGATCCGCTTCCAACGCCTTGACTCCCAAGTATCCCCGTAATACAGTTGTTGGGCTTCAAAGATAAGTTAGGACCGAAGCATCCCCCGAATTTCCACAAACCTGCCCATCGAATTGCGTCCCGGAGGTGTCTCCGATGCGAAGCCTAGGACTGTATCGACGTTTTGGTGCTGCGTTGGCAATTCTCTTCGTGACCATCTTGCTAACGGGCGTTTTTGCCTCCGCGCAAAGCGAAACGGTGCTGCATAACTTCCTCAACCACGGCTCGGGTGGCTATCAGCCATACGGTGGCTTGGCGATCGATGCTGCGGGAAATCTTTACGGCACTACATTCACCGGCGGCTCTAAGAATGGCGGGACGGTGTTCGAACTATCGCCCAAAGCCGGCGGAGGGTGGATAGGGAAGGTTCTGCACGAGTTTACGCAAGATGGCGTTGGTGGGTCTTCGCCACTCGCCGGACCAATTGTCGATACATCGGGCAACCTGTATGGAACAACGGCCTTCGGAGGTGCCACCGACCAGGGCACGGTGTTTGAGTTGACGTCGACTGCAGGGGGATGGAAGGAAACGGTGCTGTACAGCTTTGGAAAATCCTCGATGGAGGGGGCGCTTCCATATTCTCCTCTGATCTTTGATGCCGCGGGCAATCTCTACGGGACAACGGCGGGTGGAGGCGCCGCATGCAGCTGCGGCACGGTGTTCGAGTTGATACCGACAGCAGGTGGAGGCTGGAAAGAGAAAACCTTGCATCGATTCAAAGATGACGGCGTTGACGGGGATTCTCCGGTTGGTGGCCTAGTGTTTGACGCTTCCGGCAACCTCTACGGTACTGCTAGTGGAGGTGGTGACCTGAACTGCTACGGAGACAGCGGATACGCCGGCTGTGGTGCGGTTTTCGAGTTGACGCCGAGCTCGGACGGGACCTGGACAGAGACGGTGCTCCACGATTTTGGACACGGCGGCTCCGATGGGGTCTACCCATATGGCGGCCTAGTGGTTGATGCCGCGGGAAATCTTTACGGAACAACGCTTGAGGGCGGTGAGGATGGCCGTGGGGTGGTGTACAAGTTGACGCACCAGGCGGACGGAACGTGGACCGAGAATGCGGCGTACTCCTTCGGCACCCATTCTTCGGACGGCGGCGCGCCCATGGCGGGAGTGATCTTTGACGCCGCGGGCAATCTTTATGGCACCACGATGATCGACGGTACCGACGGTGAGGGTGGAACAGTTTTTGAGTTGGTGCCCAAGCCCGGCGGAGGCTGGTCCGAGACGATGCTGCATAGATTCGACGGCCGGGATGGAGCCCGGCCTACCGCGGGGCTGAGCTTCGATAAGGCGGGCAATCTTTACGGAACAACATCGTTAGGAGGCCCTGGCGGTGGCGGCACGGTGTTCGAGGTTTCACACTAGAAAAACATTCCTCGAAACTTGCCGGCGATTGTACAGAAAGAACAGCAGGTCCCTCCACTAGCCGTCGCTGGCGTTCCGGCTCCGGTCGGGATGACAAAGGTGAAATCGGGATGACAGATGTGAGGAGAGTGGCGTGCGGTATCTGCGGATTGAAAATTTGCTGCGGATGCAGGATCAGCGATTACAGCGACGATCCTGCGCTCGCATGGGCCGTGATATGAGTGGCGGCATCTTTCTCTTCTTCCGGTAGCGTTACTTCCTCCCACAACGTTTTGTCGCGAAGGATGCGCGAGACCAGCGCGGTGTGCATGGCGTGACCGGCGCGGTCGGCTACGATTTTGCCCAGAATCGGCTTGCCGAGCAGGGCGAGGTCGCCGACTAAATCCAAAACTTTGTGCCTTACGAATTCGTCGGGGAAGCGCAGGGGGCCGTTTTCGATTCCATCGCGGGTCAGGACGATGCAGTTCTCGCGCGAGGCGCCGCGGATCAGGCCCATGTTGCGCATCGCTTTTTCGTCTTCGCGCGAACCGAAGGTGCGCGCTCCGGCGATCTTGCGAAGATAGCTTCCGTTGGAAAGTTCAACCTGAAAAGTTTCCTTGCCGATCAATGGGTGGGGAAAGTTGATGGAGTAAGAAACGGAGTAGCTGTCGGCGGGATAGACGGAGATAAACTTGTTGCCTTCGCGCATCTCGACTTCACGAATCATTCTCAGATACTTGCGCGGGCGGCGTTGTCTGCGGGTGCCGGCCTTCTGGATCAGCTCCACGAACGGGAGAGCACTGCCGTCAAGAATGGGGAGTTCGAGGTTGTCGAGTTCGACGATGGCGTTATCGATGCCGAGGCCGATGAAGGCGGAGAGCAGGTGCTCGGTGGTGGAGATGAGAACGCCCTTTTTCATCAGGCTGGTGGCGTAGCTGACGCGGGCGACGTTGCGGCTGATGGCTTCGACCTGAAAGCCGTCGAGATCAGTGCGGGAAAAGACGATGCCGGTTCCGGGCGAAGCCGGACGAATTCGCATGAAGACGGGAGCGCCGCTATGCAGCCCGACCCCGCTGCATTCGACGGCCGAGCGAATTGTCTGCTCCTGGATCAAACAGTGCGGTTGTATGTCTCGGTGACTGAATAGATTACAGGGAGCGAGCGAATTGCGACTGTGGTAAAAAAGCCACAGTACGTGGCTTTGCCTGCCAGGCGCATCTGCGGAGTTAACTCATAAGTTCGGGGTCTTCGCACTCTGTCTTCCGAGGGACTAGACGCCTTGCCGATGAGAGAATACAACGTTTTTGGAGTTAGAGAGAAATCGGTCTGCGTCGAATTCCAGCAGCATGCACCGTTCAGACTGGGCTATCGCCCTAAATTCTGGTACAGTTCGTCTCTCTTCCCTCAGAAAGAGAGCAAGTCGTATGGCGCTCTATCTGATCAGTTATGACATTGATGAGAAAGACGAGTTTGAGTACGAGTTTCTTTGGAAACGCCTGAAGGAAATTGGAGCCGTCCGAATCCTTAACTCCGAATGGGCTTTGAT
>JBAPOI010000008.1:0-2301 GCA_049279555.1 Candidatus Sulfotelmatobacter sp. | reverse complement strand
CACATACAACACGCAGAGCGCGGTGAAATACGGGCTTTGAAGTGTTGTATGGAGCCATTTCATGATAGCCCTATCGGTACGTGCAACTGAAGGGAGTCTCCCCTATGAACGACGACCACAGAACAAGCCGAATAGATAAATATTAGCCCGTTTCTCGATGTCATCGCTAGCCGATCTCTCTGATCTTGTTGGATTCTTCAGCTATTCGCGCGAAGACGACCACGGCTCCCGTGGGGCGCTCTCGGCATTGCGAGATGCCATCCAAAGCGAGCTGAGCGCGCAGCTCGGCCGCTCCCAGACAGACTTCCGGGTTTGGCAAGACAAGGCCGCCATCCCGCTCGGCACGCTGTGGGAAAATCAAATCAGCGACGCGATCAATCAATCTGCCTTTTTTGTACCAATCGTCACGCCACGTGCGATGAGAAGCCAGCATTGCACTTTTGAGTTTGAATCGTTCCTTGCGCGCGAAAAAGAGCTTGGCCGCGACGATCTGGTTTTCCCTATTCTGTATATCCCGGTTCCCGCGCTTGAGGATGAGAAGCTATGGCGCCAGGACCCCGTTCTTAAGATTGTTGGGACGCGTCAATATCTCGATTGGCGCGACTTGCGCCACCTGGAGCACAATTCACCGGAAGTTCGGCAAAAGGTCGAGCGGTTCTGTCGCAACATCTCGATCGCGTTGCGCAAGCCGTGGGTGTCACTGGAGGAACGTCGGCGCGAGGCAGAAACTCAGGCTCAGCAACGCGCCGAGGAAGAGCAGCGCCGCAAGGCCGCAGAAATTGAAGCCGCGCGGCTTGCCCTGGAGGAACGCCGGACTCGCGAGGCCGAGGCTGCGCGGCGCGCGCAGGAGCAAGAACGCGCACAAGCGGATCGGGCATTCACGGCCGCAAAGCGCGCCAACAACATTGCGGCAATCGATGCGTTCCTAACCAGCTACCCCAAAAGCCACCTTGCGAGCGAGGCACAAGCTTTTCTTGCAACTTTGCGCGAGAGAGACGAGGCGCACCGCCGCGCCATGGCGAGTAACGATCCCGTAGTGCTCAATGCCTTTCGGGATGCGTATAAGAAGGGCGCGGATGTCGATCAGATACGCAAGCAACTGCAGCTATTCGAAGCACCGCAACCGAGGCGTCCGCTTAGCCGAGCGGTATTAGTTACCGGTGCGCTCGCAATCATTTTGGGTGGGTCGGGTATTGTCTGGCTTGAAACGCGGCCGGGCTCGAATGCTCCACAGGTTTCGGTGGAAGCAAAGCCGTCCGAGCCAGCCGGAAATGCGGCTGTGCCTGCGACTGGCATAGCGCCGGTGACGCAGACAAAAGCTGTCGATACTACGCCGACCGTCGCGCCGCCCGCGCCGATCGTAGCGCCAGTAGCGCCTACCCCGCCTGAGGTCAAAGTAGACATCCCGGTAAAGCCTGCGCCGACCCCAGCCGCTGTTCCCGGGCCTACTCCCGATGACGTCGCCTGGTTACTGCTCAAAGACACAAGTGACATCGTCGCGCTGGAGCGGTTCATCACCCAGTTTCCCGACAGCCCGCTGCGTAAGGACGCCGAAAAACGGGTCGCCGCGCTTGCGGCTGAACAGGCAGCCTGGAATCTTGTGAAGGACAGCACACGTCTTGATGAGCTGCGGCGATTTATCGAGCAGTTTCCGAACAGCGCCGAACGACCGGAGGCGGAGCTACGCATTGCATCGCTTTCTGCTGCGGCGGTGGCGAGAGCAGCGATTCCAGCGGCGCCCGATCTGCACGAACTGACGCGCTCACTGCAGTTTGAGCTCATGCGCGTCGGATGCTTTAACGGCACGGTGAACGGCGAGTTCGACGACCCGACCAAAGCCGCGTTGCAGCGCTTCATCAAGCTAGCGTCGCTCAGCATGCCTAACGACGTGTCGTCCGATGCGATCAATGCGGTGCGCGCAATCAACAAGCGGGTTTGCCCCTTAGTGTGCCCGCACGGCAAACACACCGATGGCGAACTATGTGTTGCCAATCCACCGCCGCCGCCGCCGCCGCCAAAGCATGCCGCGGCGAGGGCTGCGCCCGCCGGTGAGCCTACTCCTCAGGCGAGTCCTCCGGCCGGAGCTTCTCCACGAGATAGCGGGTGCATTGGGTCCGGTACTACTACTCCCAGTGCCGGTGGGGCCCTCCACAGACTACCCGGAGGAGGATGTGGATATTAGTAGCCGGCAGATGACCATACTGGTTCTTGGCGGCCAGCGCGTAGCCCGGATTGAGCGCAGCGAAATCCGGGATTGCCGCAAGGCGTCGATGCCGCCCCGGATTTCGCTCCGCTCAATCC
>JBAPOI010000007.1:0-5069 GCA_049279555.1 Candidatus Sulfotelmatobacter sp. | reverse complement strand
ATATCGTTCAGGAGAAGCCAGGTATTGCCGCCGTCATCGGAGCGATAGATGCCCTCGAAGGAGTCGCCGGCCGGGGTGCCGTATATGTAAATGGCAGGATAAGTGCTTCCCGGTGCCGCCGCGCCGACCGCAAGGGACGACACGTTGATGCCGTAGCTGTTGGGATGAGAGAAGCTGGCGCCGAAGTTGGTCGATTCGTAGATGCCGACGTACGTGCCGAGCCACAATTGACCGGCGACCTTCGGATTCACCACCAATGTCGGGTTTCCCGTCGCGAGCGACCCACCGGCGGAAGCGGTGAATGTGTGGCCGCCATTGCTGCTGATGTAAAGCGTCCAGGAATAGTCGCCCGAGTTTTCGGTCCAGTAATAAAAATAATTGGGATTAACCTTGTCAGAGAGGATGGTTCCACCGGTGGGGAGGGCGCCGCCGCCGACCAAGGTTGACAGTGTCCAAGATGAGCCGTCGTTGGTGGAGTAATAGGCGGCCTGACCCGAAGGCGCCCAGACGATGGTCGATCCGTTGGCGGAGATCGCGACGGTCCCGTTGCTGTAGCCGCTGCTTCCACCGGGATTGGCGGCGAAAGGGGTGAACGTTATTCCGTTGGTGGAATAGAAACCGTAGGTCGAACCCATGTTACCGACGAGGGCGGCATCCTGGGGGGCGAGACCGGCGGAATCGACGGAAGTTCCCTTACCGCCGTTGGCGTAGATGTTGCCTTGCGTGGGAGAAAACGCGACGGTGGTGAATGCGAAGCCACCAACGTCGCCCATGGCGCTGAAGAGCGGCGTACCGCCAGTGGAGGCAGCCAGGCCGAGGATGGCGGTCATTTCGATGCCAGTGTCCGGGAAATACCAGCTATTGGGCGCGGTGAGGGTCGTGGTGCTGGTGCCATTATTGGTGGCCCAGATACCCCCACCATACGTGTGCATGATCTGTGCGGAATTGAAGGGATCGATGGCGACATCGCTCGCCCAGTTGCCAATACCCTCACCTCCTGACGCCATATACGGCGCATTGGAGGTGTTTCGAGTGGAGTTGTACGCGGCATAGATGTTGGCCTGGTTTAGCTGGAATAGGGTGGTCCAGGCCGGGGAGGAGGCGTTGGCGTTAGTGGTGCGCCACATCTCATCTTCGTAGTTGTAGCGGCTAAAGCTGGTGACAACCAGCGTGGTGGAACTGTTTGGGTCCAAGGCAATGCCGACATATCCAAACTGATCGTATTGGCCGTTAGTAATTTGCGGCAAGACGGGGGAGATGTTCCCCCAGGCTCCGGTGGAGGTGTTGTAGCGGAAGACTCCACCGTTGGTTATATCGCTGTCCGGCGCCTGCGCATTGCTGTAGGCGAGATAGAGATTGCCATCCGAAGCCAGCGCCGTGCGGTTGGGCATCCACCCTGTAGGTGGCGAGCCGGTACCGGTGATTTCCGTAAACGATGTTCCACCGTTGGTTGATTCGTAGAGGTTGGTACCGCTGGCCGTGGAGTTCTCGCCGACAAAGATTTCCTTGGTGGGGTTGCCAGTGGTTCCGCCATAGGGATCGAAATAAACGAAGTTGATGCTCGCCGACGTGGAAAGAGAAGTAAGTTGCGTGAACGACTGTCCAGCGTTGCTGCTTTCCCATAGGCCGTTGGCATTGCTTCCCAAAAGAATGATATTGCTGTCGTAAGGATCGACGGCGATGCGTTCGCCAGCGGCGCGTCCATCGGAATTACCACCCACCCAGAAACTCAGCGCCGTCGTGCTCCAGCTTGCACCGGCGTTTGTGGAATAGAGGACATCGCCATTGGTGCCGGAATATTCGCCGACCATGGCATAGAGGTTGTTGGAGTTTTGCGGGTCGATGGCAAAGCTGAGGACGCCGAATTCCTGGAACTGCGTTCCGTTACCGGAACCAGACGTGTTGTTTCCCACCCAGTTAAGCAATTGGGTCCAGTTACCGCCGTCATTGACAGACTTAAACAATCCGCCCACATCGGTGCGCGCATAGATGACATTCTGATTATGGGGATCGTAGAAGATACCATCGACGAACCCCCCGCCGGTGACGTTGGCGTTCTGCCAGGTGTAGCTGGAGGCGGCCAGCAGACATCGCTGCTCCAAGCGCTCCACGCTTAAGGTCCGCCAATGCCGAATCGATGCCCGCCGGCTTTTAGCCGACGATTTGCGCGGTCGGGGTGTAAAGTTCAAGCCTCTCTCCTAGAGCGCGTCGCTTCTGGTTCCGGATATGGTGGTGAGAACGAAAGCGCCGTCACGACACCCCCCAGATGCCGTAAGAAGCTATCGGGCAATTGCAGTTGTTTTTGCCTCGATGCGTCACCCCGATCTTAACCGGCTTTAGCAGCTGGGGCAACAAATTGGTTTAAACCGACATTTTCCGGATGGACTGAGGTTGAAGCCGATCCAGGCTTGCAATTGCCACGTGAATTTTTCGCCAATTTTTAGCCCCAGTTCCGATTTCTGAGTTCTGTTGGCCGGAATCATGCTTCGACGAGTGATGTCTAGGGCTCGCTGATGCCTCAGCTTCGAAATGCGAGTTTCTCTCGAAAATGGTTGGTTTGTCGGAACTCGACGATATAAGATTTGCTGCCAACAAATCTTCGGGCCACGGCGGCTTTAAACTTATGTCATCATACAAAACGCCGAGTAGTCATCGAAAGTGTAAGCGTCCGCCGAATCCATACTTGTCGACCCTGTTAGTCTGAGAGCAGTTGTCTCAGTACCTGAGGGAGTCGAGTGATGGCGAAGAATGGAAGACCTCCGGCCTCGTTGGATGAATGGCTGGATTGGAAGGAGCGTTTGGAGAGCCAGAAGGCGAGCGGGCTGAGCGTCTCGGTGTTCTGCCTGCAGGAGGGAGTCTCTTTGTCGAGATATTTCCACTGGCAGCGGCAGCTGAAGAACGGCATTCCCGCAGCGCTGCTTGAGGAGGAAGCCGATCGCCGACGAGCCGAGTCGGCAGCAGTCGATGAGACAACGTTTCTGCCGATCTCGCTCCAAGCCTCGCCCGTGGAGATCGAGTTGCCCAATGGGGGCGTCGTGCGACTGCCGCTGGGCGTCGGCCAAGCGGCGCTAATCGCCGTCATCGAAGCCGCGGGAACCCTCCGACCCTGGAAGGCGCCCAAGTCATGACGAACTTCTCCGAGCTGCGCGTCTTTCTTTGCCTGACACCAACCAGCATGAACTTCAGTTTCGACCGGTTGATGGGGCTCGCGGAGCGGATCTTCAACCAAGATCCGTTGTCGGGACACTTGTTTCTGTTCGTCAATCGTTACCGCAACCGGATCAAGATCTTGTACTGGGATCGGGACGGGTTTTGCATTTGGTACAAGCGACTGGAACGCGGCGTCTTTGAATTGCCGGCCCGCGGCCCAGCGGGCGTGGAACTCGACCACCAACAACTGTCGCGATTGTTGGGCGGCCTCGATCTGCGCAGCGGGCGCCGTCGTCAGCGCCGGTATCGACGCATCGTCCAAAATAATTATGGAAATGGTCTTCCCTAAGCGGCAAGAGTCGTTAGAACGGTTGTCGTTATGGATGACGACATCGCACTTCCGAACGATCTTGCCGAGTGCCAGCAACTCTTGTTGTCTGCATTTCGACAGGCGACCGAACTGAGCCGTGTGTTGGACGAGACATCGGCATCGTACGAAGCGCTGCAAGCCACGCATCAGGCGGCGCTCGATGAACTGAGCGCCCTGAAGCGGTGGATCTACGGTCGACGCACCGAGAAGCTGATCGAGGGAGCAGGCCAGCGACATTTGTTTGATCTGGCAACTTCCTGCACAGCGGCTCCGCCAGTCGAGCCGGCGCCCGAACTGCCGCGCCCCACTGCAGCGGGACGTCGCCGTCGTCGAGAACTCGACTTCGACAAACTGCCACACTTTCGGCACGAGCATGACTTGAGCGAAGCCGACAAACAGTGCTCCGGCTGCGGTCGAGCCAAGGACCGCATCGGCCAGGACGAGAGCAAGGTCCTGGAATACGTCCCCGCGAAGCTCGAAGTGCACGTCCACGTGCGACCCAAGTACGCTTGCCGCTACTGCAAAGATGGCGTGGCAAGCCCGCTGCTGCCGCCGCGGCCGATTGCTCGCAGCATCGCCGGACCGGGGCTGATCGCTCAGATTGTCGTCGCCAAGTTCGGCGACCACCTGCCGCTCTATCGACAAGAAGACTTCTTCACGCGCCACGGCCTGCACATCCCTCGCAGTACGCTGTGCGACTGGGTCCAGGCGGCGGCCGAGCTGTTACGACCGTTGTACGAGCGGCAAAAGGAGCTTGTACGGAGTTCGCCCGTGCTGTGGACCGACGATACGCCCGTGACCCTGCTTTCTTCTGGGCCGGAGGGGAGCCGCCAGGGTCGCTTCTGGACGTATATCGCAGCGCAGCACCCGTACTCGGTCTACGACTTCACCGAGAGCCGTAGTCGCGACGGACCGGCAAGCTTCTTACGGAACTTCCAAGGCTACCTGCACGCCGATGCCTACAGCGGCTACGACCACATCTATCTGGGGTCGAACGAGGCGATCATCGAAGTTGCCTGTTGGGCGCATGCGCGGCGCAAGTTCTTCGATGCCATCCACAGTTCGCCGCGCGAAGTCCATCAGCTCTTGGAGTGGATCCGACAGCTGTACGAGGTCGAGGAGCGGGCCCGCGAGTTATCGGCCGACGCGCGGTGTGCGATGCGCGCGGCCGAAGCGACGCCGGTACTCGATCGCCTCGGCGCGCGTCTCGCGGAGCTGGAAAAGCGGGTGCTCCCCCAGAGCGTCCTGAGCCAGGCCGTCTGGTACGCCAGAAACCAGTGGCAAGCGCTCTGTCGCTACACCGAGGATGGTCGGTTGTCGATCGACAACAACGTCAGTGAGAGAACGCTGCGGCACCAAGCGATCGGGCGCAAGAACTGGCTGTTCCTGGGCAGCGGGCAAGCCGGGCCGCGGGCGGCCATCTTGTTCACGATCCTGGCCGGCGCGAAGCGCCACCGCATCGAACCGTGGACCTATCTGCGCGAGCTGCTGCTCCGCTTGCACGACGACGACCCGCGTCTCGACGAGATGCTGCCCGATCAATGGGCGG
>JBAPOI010000006.1:0-8931 GCA_049279555.1 Candidatus Sulfotelmatobacter sp. | reverse complement strand
AGGCGGCGGCGGGCGATGGGCGTGAGTTCGACTTCCGCGGGGAGCATGAGATACGCGTAGGCGCGGCGGTTGGAGCGGCCGACGCGTCCGCGAAGCTGGTAGAGCTCCGCGAGGCCGAGCCGGTCGGCGCGGTTGATCAGGATTGTGTTGCAGAGGGGAATGTCGAGGCCATTTTCGATGATGGTGGTTGAGACCAAAATATCGGCTTCGTGATGCATGAATTTCAGCATCACTTTTTCCAGTTCGCCTTCGGACATTTGTCCATGGCCGACGATGATTCGGGCTGGAGGAACGAGAACCTGAAGCTTGGCGGCGATTTCCCAAATGGTGTCGACGCGGTTGTGGACGAAGTAAACCTGACCACCGCGCTCGAGTTCTTGCTCGATGGCGGATTGAATTAATTTTTCGTCCCAACTGGCGACAACAGTTTGAATGGCCATGCGGTCTTTGGGCGGAGTTTCGATGACGCTCATATCGCGCAGGCCGATGAGCGACATGTGGAGAGTGCGCGGGATGGGCGTGGCGGACATGGTGAGGACATCGACTTGCTTGCGCATTTGCTTGATGCGTTCTTTGTGGCGGACGCCGAAACGCTGCTCTTCGTCGACAATGAGGAGACCGAGATCGGAGAACTTGATGTCTTTGGAAAGGATGCGGTGAGTTCCGATCAAGACGTCGATTTTGCCGGCTTCGGTTTTTTGCAGAATTTCTTTTTGCTGCTTCGCATTGCGGAAGCGGCTGATCATTTCGATGGTGACTGGAAATGGGGCGAAGCGCTGTTTGAAGGTTTCGAAGTGTTGGAAGGCGAGGACGGTGGTGGGAGCAAGGACGGCGACTTGCTTATTGTCGCTGATGGCTTTGAATGCGGCGCGCATGGCGACTTCGGTTTTGCCGTAGCCGACATCGCCACATAGGAGGCGATCCATGGGCTGAGAGGATTCCATGTCGCGAATGACATCCTTAATGGCCGTGGCCTGGTCTTCGGTTTCGTTGAACTCGAAGGCGTCTTCGAACTCGCGGAACCATTCGTTGGAGGGCGGAAAGGCGTGTCCAACAGCGGTTTTGCGCTCGGCGTAGAGCTTGAGGAGTTCGTCGGCCATGTCTTTCATGGCCTTCTTCACCCGGGATTTTGTCTTTGACCAGGCTTGCGTGCCGAGATGACTTAGAGGGGGCTTGGCGCCTTCGGAGGAACGGTATTTCTGGACGAGATCGAGTCGCGTGAGCGGAACATAAAGCCGTGCGGCTTCGGCAAATTCGAGCAACATGAACTCGGCGGGGCCATCGCCGTGGTTAATTTCCTTCAGACCCTGATACTGGCCGATGCCATGTTCGACGTGGACGATGTAGTCTCCGACCTGGAGGTCGCGAAAGTCGGAAAGGAAGGCGGAGACTTTGGATTTCGAGCGTTGCGGGCGCGAGGCGACGGATTCGGATTCGTCAAAGAGATCGCGAGAGCCGAAGATGGCTAAATTCGACTCGGGCAGGAGAACGCCTTCGGGAATGTAAGCCGTGGCCAAGGTCGTGGTGAAAACTTCGCCGGCGAAGTAACTGGTTTCGTCGGCGTAGCTTTCGCCGCCGCGGGTGCGGCTGCCGAGTTTGAAAGAAACGTTGTATTCGGTGAAGACATCGGCCAGGCGTTCTACCTCGCCAATGTTGGGAACAGCAAAGAGGACGCGCTTGCCTTCGGTGTTGAGCTTTTGCACTTCGGCGAGCATGGCTGGGACTGCGCCATGGAAGCGAGGCGAGGGCTGGGTGAGGAAGGAAATTTCGGAAGGATCGTTTTCGTTCGGACTGAGGCTTCGGGTGATGCCGAGATGTTCAATGTCAGCGCCGGGAAGGGCGGCGGTTTGCTGCCACCAATCGTCTGGCGGAATGTAGAGATCCTCGGGACGAACCAGGTTGCCTACGCCACTGCGCTCGTGAGCCTCGGCCACGCGGGTCCAGAAGCGCTCGAACTCTTGTTTGAGTTGATCGGGTTCATCGAGGAGAACGGCGGCGCGAGGAATTAGATCGAAAATGGTGCTGTTGGCTCCGGCGACGGGGGAGTAGAACTCCCAGCCGGGGAAGACGTTGAGTCCACCGGCGCGAACGGCGGCTTCGACGATCTCTTCGTTGCCGGTAATGCGTTTTCCGCTGAGGCGGGTGTGAATTGCGCCGAGCAGATGTTCGCTGACGGGAGTTTCGGTGAGCGGGAGGAGCAAGGCTTCGTCGACGGGATTCGAAGAACGTTGCGAGGCGGGATCGAATTTGCGAATGGAATCGGCCTCGTCGCCGAAGAACTCGATGCGCAAGGGGCGATCGGCCTCGGGGGAGTATACGTCGAGAATGCCGCCGCGAACGGCATATTGGCCGGGCATTTCGACGACATCCGTTGAGGTGTAGCCGACGGTGTTGAGGTGGGCGAGGAGAGACTCGAGATCGAAGGATTCACCGCGGCGGATGGTACGGGCCAGATTTTCGTAGTAGTCGCGCGAATGGAGGCGGATGGCAGTGGCGGCGACGGGGGAAATCACGATGGATGCGGCACCGGTGGCAATCTTCCACAAGGCGGTGGCGCGTTCTTCCTGGAGTTCGGGATGAGGCGAGAGATTCTGGTAAGGAAGCACGTCGCGCGCGGGGAGGGAAACGATTGAGTCAGGATCGCAGGCGGCTGTGAGTTCGCAGAATCCGCGAAGGACGGGGAGGAAGTCTTCGACGGCTCGGTTGTCGTTGACTACGAAAATGAGTGGCCGGGCGGCAGCGCGCTGAAACAGCACGAGCAGCAAGGCTTTTGCCGTAGAAGTGAGGCCGGAGACACCAACACGCCCCGTGCCCTCCTTGAGGTGGGAGGCTACACGCGCGAAGGCGGGAAGCTTTTCTACGTCCACGAAGAGTTCGCGGACGAAGGGAAGAAGCATGCTTTCTAATTTTAGCAGGAGTGGAGGAGGTGGGGGGTGGGGTTGCGGTATGTCATAAGACTTAGCCCACAACGACACGAGCACACCAGTCAGCGATCGCGCAGGAACGGAGTTCGTGGGGGTTCCGCCTCGCTTACGCTTCGGCGGGACGGGCGAAGGCGCCCGTCACCACACGGTTCTTGCTCATCGCCGCAACAGGGGGCGCGTAAGGCAGGTGGGACCGCCGCTGCCGTTGATGCAGAGTTCGGAGCCAGGAAAGGCGCGGAGGTCGAATCCGTTTTCGCTCAGGCGAGCGTTTGTGTTGCGATTTTCTTCGATGGCCAGCAGGCGATTGTTGCCGAGGGCGAGGACGTTGCAGGCGAGGGTGTCGCGTTCGGAGTAGTCGATGTCGATGAATCTGAATCCGCGGGACTTCAAGAGTTCGACGGTTTCTACGGCGAGCCAGGGGAGATCGACGAGCGCGGTGTGATCGTCGAGCAGGCTGATAAGAGACATCAGATGGAGGCATGCGCTTGGGCCGGGGCCGTAGGGTAGAGGTGCGGAGAGAACTTGCACGCCCTTGGGCGCGAGCAGATCACGCATTTGTTGAATGCCGGCGGCATTGGTGCGATAGCCGTGGCCGATGAGCAGAGTCTTAGAGTCGAGCCACAGGATGTCTCCGGCCTCGGTGGTGCCCGGCGCGACGATCTTGCCCAGGGTTGGGATACCGAGGCGCAAGCAAAATGCGCCATGATGAGCACCTTCGACTACACGGTTGGGCTTGCCGGGTCGCATCGCGATCAAGCCGTAATCGCTGGTAAGGGATGCGTCGTGGGTGTAGACGGCGTCGAGGGAGAGCGCGAGATCGGGAGCCAGGTCAATGACTTCGGCACCAGCCGCCTCGAGTTCGCGGCTGAGAGTTTCATGCTGCGCCTGTGCGCGCTCAAAGTCGGGCGCATGGTGGAATCCCAGGTCGTGCCAGCGGGCGGCGTATTCTGGCCGGTTCCATCCAGCGATGCGGGGAGAACACACCATGACGCGCTCAAGTGAGCCAACCATCGAGTGTCCGTTGAAATGCGTTTTGGTAATTGTTTCGGGCATCTTTATCTTGCCCCCGCGATGTTTCTGAAACTGGCGAGCCTGTTAGGAATCTATATGGGCATTATGGCAAAAGCAATGTGGGAAGGCGCTGTGCTGGCCGAAAGCGATAAAACGATTGAGGTAGAAGGCAATCAGTATTTTCCTCCGGAGGCAGTGCGCAAGGAATTTTTCAAGGCGAGCGAGGCGCATACGGAGTGTCCGTGGAAAGGCACGGCGAGCTATTACGATGTTGAGGTTAAGGGCAAACGGAATGCGGGAGCTGCCTGGTTTTATCCGGAGCCGAAAAACGCGGCAAAGCAGATCAAGGGATATGTGGCGTTCTGGAAGGGCGTGAGAGTGGAGGAGTAATTCTCCGCGGTGCGGGCATAATCATAATAAAGAGGCCATCGAGCTTCGCTCGAATGGACAGCTGACGGTGGCTGTCCCTACAGGAATTTGGAATCTAAGGGCCGCTTTACTTTGTGCTAAAATGTAAAGCTATGGCAGAAGCGACCATTTCTTCCAAAAATCAAATCGTGATTCCGCGGGAGGCGCGAGAGGCGCTGGGTTTAAAAGCGGGCGACAAAGTGCTGGTTGTCGTGCGAGGAAAGAGAGTGTTGCTGCTTCAGAAGCCGACGTCGCACCGGGCGGCGATTCGTGGCCTAGCAAAGTCGAACTATCCGGTCAACTATCTTCAGCAGGAACGCCGAAGTTGGCGGTAGAAGACCTGCGGCAATTTCTTCGGCGCCAGCGCCGAATCGCGCTCGACACGAGCATTTTCATTTATCAACTGGAAGCGAATGCCCGTTATCTGGCGCTGGCCGACTCAGTCTTTTCATGGTTGGAGCGAACGGGGCGTGATGCGGTGACCTCTACCATCACGATGACGGAATTGCTGGTCCCGGCGTATCGCGAAGAGGATGAGAAAAGAGTCGATGCGTTCTACGGTTTGCTGTCGACTTATCCCAACCTGCAATGGGTGGCACCAGACTTGGAGACCGCCGATCTCGCGGCGCGGCTTCGCGCCACGTACCGCCTGCAGACTCCGGATGCTCTGCAAGCAGCGACGGCGTTAAGGGCACAAGCGAGTGCATTTATTACGAACGATCCAATCTTCACGCGAATCGAAGGGTTTGAAACAGCCGTGTTGGATCAATATCTCTAGAGCCTCAGAACTCAATGTGGGCGCGGAAGGCGGGGACGAGAACTGGGCCGCGATCACGGTTGTAACCGGGGTTGTTGATGTGTTGCAGGCCGGGGCCGACATAGATGCCGCGCCAGGCGTGGATAGTGTAGTAAGTCTCGAGAATATTTTCGCGGCCGTAGTTCAGGTTGCCGTCGCCGAGGAGAAAGCCGAGACCGCCGTCGGCGAGATAAGTCTGATGGTCTTTCTTGATGGCGTTCGATACGAGCGCGAATCCGGCGCGATCTTGCTTGCGATGCCACCACGCGCCGCTTGCACCTACGCCGGCTGCAACGGTCTGATCGACTTCGGTATAGGCGAAGGATTCAGTTTTGCCGTTATCCCAGCCGACGCGGGTGAATGCGGTCAGGTAATGTGTGAGATTCTGCTCGAAGTTGAAGCCGAACCCGTACTTGCGGGTGATGTGCCATGGATGGTTTGCGATATCTGGAACGGGCGTGAGGCCTGCTCCGAAGTTGGCGACGGCATCGCGATAGATGCCCATGTTGGCGGCGTTGGTGTAGGCCAATAGACGGACGACGCCGGATTTTTTGGGGAGCAGGCCGCGACGAAGTTCATATTCGAAGTTTTCCGCGTGGACTTGCCAGGGCCGATAGACCAGATCAATTCCGTTCGCGACTTTTGGCATAAGGGCTTCGGCGAAACGGAATCCCCAGTTGCGATCTTCGTAATCGGCGGTAGCGCCTATCGTGTACCCGCGGGTGTCGGCAGCATAGTCCCATGCGCCGTTGTTATCGATGGTCCAGTTGGTGAATTGAAAGTGGGTGTCGGAGCCCACGGAGTTGATGTCAAAGAAATCTGGCATGCTGAACTTGCCGAAGCGGATCTCCAGGCGACGGCGCGGCAACTCTTCAAAGAGCGAGAAGGGATTGCGTTGGTTTTCCACCTTATCCTTGCTCAACGCAAACACTTTGTGAATCATTGCGCGGCCCAGATAAGGGGCTTTGCTGAGAAGTGGATTGCGCACGATATCGAGATCGGTGTCGCCGGCAAGTCCGAAGCCGGAGCTGAGCGCGGCGCCGCCGGCTTCTTCGATGTCGACCAGGATTTCGGTGGAATTGTTGAGGCGCACGCCGGTGTAAAACGTTACAACTCGCGACGCGGCCTTTTCGTAGTTGGGGCTTAGGCTGTGCGTGCCGTTGTAGTCGGCGGGGAATGGGGGATGAGTCTGGAAAATGAAATTGGCCTGCCCCGAGAGCCAGAAGCGAGTGTCTTTAGGATGCGGGAACATGGCCTCAGCACTATCGTCCGAAGGGGGATCGGCTGGGTTCGCGTCAGCCGAGGCATTGGCCTGGGAAGTATCAGAGTTCGCACTGGAAGGTTCGGTCGATTGCGTAGGGGGTTGTTGGGCTAGCGACGGAACGAAGCTTAGGTTGACGAATATGAAACATGAAGCGAAGATCTTCCCCGTCCGCCGGAAAGTGGCAAAGGCAGTGCCTAGCGCGAGTTTAAGAAGGGATGTCAATTTCGTAATTGCAACCAGGAGGATTAACTCAAGGCTTCCGGCGCTCAGTCCGAGCACAATTCAGGTATAAAGTCAATCTATCACCTTAGTTAACTATAGTTAATCGTGCTGCTTATTAAATTCCTCTGATAACCGGACGAACGTGTGAAAAGGTTGTTGCGCGAACCTCACCGAGCCTACGCAGAATTGGTTAAAGGAATGTTACAAACCGGGTCGCAACGTAGTACTAACGGATTGCTTTATAGCATACCCCGGTATAGTATCGTCAAGTAAAAAGCACACGAGGATCTGAGATGGCTCACACACTGCGAGACAAAGAGAAGCTTAAGCTGAGGGTGAAGCGTATTCGCGGGCAAATTGATGCCATGGAGCGCGCGCTCGATGAGGGGAAAAATTGTGGAGACATCCTGCAACTGATTACGGCGGCGCGCGGCGCAATGAACGGACTGATGGCAGAGCTGCTGGAAGATCATGTCAAGTTTCATGTGCTTGACGGCTCGCGCAAACCGAATTCGGAACAGTTGGTCGCGGCCGATGAGTTGATGGAGATTGTGCGCTCTTATCTGAAGTGAGCAGACCGCGAGGGATTGGCTGGGCAGAAATCGCAAGGATGGAGTGCATCAGTACTTTGCAAATCAAAAAGGACAGCCCGGAGCCCCCGAAGCTGTCCCTGGAACCCTCCCGGTTAGAAGGGCAACGTGATGACCTTAAGTTACCGGAGCGATGTTGCAAAATGATGGCAGAAGAATGAATATCTGGTTAATTTGTCTTTAAGTCGTTGGAGAGGGCGCTGATATAGTAATCGCGCAGTCTCTGTTGACATCCGTCCGGGAGGACTCGATGCCGTCCACTACGTCCCGCAAAATTGAAGAATCCCGCCGTCTGCGCAAACGCGCGGAATCGATGATTCCGGGTGGAGTGAATTCTCCGGTACGAGCGTTTGGATCGGTTGGCGGCGAACCTCCGTTTATCGTGCGGGGGAAGGGATCGCACATCTGGGATGCGGACGAGAACGAATTTATCGACTATGTGGGATCGTGGGGACCGCTGATTTTAGGACATGCTGCGGCGGATGTGCTTGATGCCATCGTGGGTGCGGCATGCAATGGAACTAGCTTTGGAGCCTCGACTCCGGCAGAAGCCGATCTGGCGGAGTTGGTGCTGGCGGCGTTTCCGCCGATGCAGAAAGTCCGATTCGTGAACTCGGGAACCGAAGCCACGATGTCGGCGATCCGCTTGTCGCGGGCCTATACCAAGCGCAAGTACATTGTGAAATTTGAGGGCTGTTATCACGGGCATTCTGATTCACTACTGGTGAAGGCAGGGTCGGGGGTGGCGACGCTGGGTATACCGGGATCGGCGGGCGTTCCCGATGAGTTTATTCAGTTCACGTTGGCGCTACCCTTCAATGACATCAAGGCAGTGGAGTATGCATTTCAGAAGTTCAAACACCAGATTGCCTGCGTGATTGTGGAGCCGGTGGTGGGGAATATGGGATGCGTGCCAGCGGCGGATGACTATCTGGTAGCACTGCGCATGATTACGGAACGCGAGAAAGCTGTGCTGATTTTTGACGAGGTGATGACGGGATTCCGCGTGGCGTTCGGTGGAGCGCAGGAACTTTATGGCATTCGGCCGGATCTGACGACGATGGGCAAGATCATTGGTGGAGGCTTGCCGGTTGGGGCTTACGGCGGATCGAGCGAGATTATGGATCTGGTTGCGCCGCTCGGTCCGATGTACCAGGCGGGGACACTCTCGGGAAATCCGCTGGCGATGGCGGCGGGATGCGCGATGCTAAGGCATCTTAGGGATCATAAGCAGGAGATTTATCCACGGCTCGAGAAGTTGAGCCGGCAACTGGTCGAGGGAATTGCGGGGGTCGCGAAGGATGTGGGCGTGCCGCTGTGTTACAACCGCGTGGGATCGATGTTTACCTGGTTCTTTACTCCGGGGACGGTGACCGATTGGGAGTCGGCATCGAAGTCGAATACTGAATCGTTCGGGAAATTTTTCCGAAGCATGCTGGATAGCGGAGTGTATCTGCCGCCGTCGCAGTTTGAAGCTGCGTTTGTTGGAGCGACGCACAGTGAGCAGGATATCGAGCAGACGATCGCGGCGGCGAAGGAAGCGTTTGCAGCGGTGAGGGGATGAAGGATTTGATTTGGGAACAAAGGGCTTGCAGTTTTTGGTTTTCCTAGTTTTTGAGTTTCTCATCAGGGGCTTTAGAGGCTTCGTGAGAACTAGTTTGTAATTGCAGGCAAGATGAGGCAGAAAGAGAGGTATGGGACGATTTCTGCCGTACC
>JBAPOI010000005.1:0-23267 GCA_049279555.1 Candidatus Sulfotelmatobacter sp. | reverse complement strand
CAGCACAAGGGTCCAAACCTGCATTGAGGTCGCTTGCCGATTCGCCCATGCGTAATAAGGAATGAACGTTAGCGGGACTTTCCGGCGTCTCGCTTCCCTGCTGTATTGCGAGTAGAGAGTCCTCTCTGATGATCCCCGTTCGTAGACTGCGCCAGTGTGGTGAAGCACAACCATCCCGCCGAGCAGGTCATTCTTAAACTCGGTCTGAAATAGTTCTGCCGGGTGACGGCCGGTGCCTACTGCCACATCGCTCAGGGATAGGCCGCTCGGTTGGTCGATTTCTTCCAAACAGTAAATCAGAGGGCCCCGTTGTATCACGACTCGTCCGGTATCATCGGCAACGCGAGGATTCGCCTCGATCTCCTGAGTTTCGACTTCGACGTTTAGCTGGATGATGTCACCGGGCGACCAGCGGCGGCGGATGGGAAGATATTCCCCGGGCTTCACCCCCGGCACATTTTTGCCGTTGACCGCAACTTGCGCCTGGTCAGCCCAGCCGGGAATGCGCAAATAAAAAGTAAACTCGGAAGCTGTCGCGGGATTCACCGTGATCCTCACGCCACCATCCCAGGGATAGTTCGTTTTCTGCGTGACCTTGAGGCCAACCCCGTTCTCCATGTGCCAGTCGAGCTCAGAATTATCGTAGAGGTGCACGTAGATTCCGTCCGCGCTGGTGCTGTAGAAATATCCCGGAAGCGATCCAAAGGAGCGTTCAAGGTTCGGCGGACAACAGGTCACGTCGTACCATGGATTGCGTATCTTATCTCCCGTCGACGGATCAAACGCGAGAGGATTGCGGTAACAATACAATGTGCCGTCGAGCGACATCCCCGAGTTGATTCCGTTATATAGCGCGCGTTCGATGACATCGGTAAACTTTCCGTCCCCCGTTACCGCCAGCATGCGCCAGTTCCACATCATGTTGCCGATGGCAGCGCAGCTTTCGCCGTACGCCCGGAAGTTCGGCAGTTCGTAGGCATCACCAAAGGCTTCGCCATCCGCTCGGGAACCGACGCCACCTGTAATGTACATCTTGGTCGTGGTCATGTCATCCCAGAGTCGGTTGAGCGTTTGCAAATAGGTTGGATCGCCTGTCTCCATGTAATAGTCGGTGGCTCCGCAACAAGCGTACATCGCGCGAACCGCATGCCCTTGCATCTTGGTGCGCGCGGTAAATGGAGTCCCGCTGAACATGTAAATCGTGCGGCGCTCGGGCATCTCGATGCGTGCGTCTCCTTGCAGAATGTAGCCGACAAGGTCGAGCTGACGCTTATCTCCGGTGATGCGATAGAGTTCGATCAATCCCATCTCAATTTCGGGATGGCCGGAGACGATAGGCCTCTTGGGCGCTGGACCGTAATTCGGAATCAGAAAGTCGTCGACGAAGCGAATGCCGGCATCGAGCAACCGGCGGTCACCTGTCGCGCGATAGTAAGCAATCGCGCCCTGCAGCATGTGTCCGACGTTGTATAACTCATGCCCGGTCGACTGCGTTTGTGGAAGCATTCGCAAAGACTTGCGATCATCCTGATAGTAGGTGTTGAGATATCCGCTAGGCTCCTGCACGGCGATTACTTCGTCAATCATTTTGTCAGCAGTTGCCCGAAGCTCCGGGCGATCACCCGACTGCAGCACAAACCCGACTGCCTCGGTCCACTTATAGATATCCGAGTCAGCAAACACCGGTCCGATTTGCGCGGCGGTGCTTTTGCCGACCAAACGGCGAAAGTTATTCATGCGGCCGTTGGCTTCGAGAAGGTCGTGCATGCTGGGAATACTCTTAGTCACGTTGATCTCGCGGCGTGGGGCCCAGAAACCGCCGGTGATGGTCACGGCCCTCACCGGGATATCGCGCAGCTTGGCATGAGGCGACTTCGCAAGATTTTCGACGCCCTGATCTTTCCAACTCGGCGAATCGGTGAGCATAACGGGAGTTTGCGTGACGGGCTTTTCATCGACAACACTCCCAGCAAAAGCCCGGCGAGCGGGCAGGGCCGAGACGGCGGCCACCGAGACCGCCGAGGCCACGAAGTGCCTGCGAGAGATATTTCTCTTTTCAGCCATATCTCGTACTCCTTGATTTACAGCGACCATTGAATAACAGTGTAGGAGCGCGCCGGCACTTCAAACTTGCTCTTGCCTCCGGAAGCAGCCGGCACGGCGAACGATTGTGGCGCGATTCGCTTCGGCGCCGCAAAACTATTCGAAGCCTTAAGGTCGTCACCGGTTAAGAGACTTGCCGAAATCAGGCGAGCCGGAGCAGCATCTTCCCAAACTACTTCTACGTCGTGGGCTTTGGCGAGGTCGCGGTTCAGGATGAACAGAGAAATTTTCCCATCGCTCTTGTCGTAGGAAGCAGCGGCGTCCACGTAAGCAACCGAATCCAGTCCGGAAACTTCGTAGGTGGAGGAGTCGACCAGCAGGTTCAACACTGCGCCTTTGGCAAACTGCAGAGCCCAGTTGTAGGGATAGTAGATCGTCTGCTGGAACAAGCCGTTGGCATCAGTCATGATCGGAGCGATTACGTTCACCAACTGCGCCAGGCAGGCGAGCTTCACTCGATCCGCATTGCGCAACAGGGAATTGATGAGTCCTCCGACCAATAAAGCGTCTTCCAGGTTGTAGATCTCCTCGAGCAGGTGCGGCGCTTCCTGCCGGTGGCCGTCTACCGCATCCCCGCGCGTAGTGCGATACCAGACGTTCCATTCGTCGAAAGATAGCCAAAGCTTCTTGGGTGATCGTTTGTGTCCGCGCACCAGATCGCAAACCGCAAGCGTCTCGCCAATCTGGCGCTCCATGCTCAGATTCAGGGCGAGGTATTTTGAAGTATCGCCGCCCGAATCGCGATCGTTGTTGCCAAAATAGCGGTGGAGAGAAAGCCCGTCCACGTAGTCGTAGCATTGTTCCAGCACTTCGCGATCCCACTCGAGATATGTCGGCATAAACGGGCCACTGGAGCCGCAAGCGATGAGTTTCAGCGAGGGATCGACATAGCGCATCTGCCGGGCGGCATCTGCCGCCTTCAATCCATATTCCGTTGCCGACATGTGGCCGATCTGCCAGGGGCCGTCCATCTCATTGCCCAGGCACCAGTGTTTTACATTGTGAGGATTTGCAATGCCGTGTTGACGCCGCAGTTCGCTCCACTTCGTGCCCTTCTCTGCGTTGCAATATTCCACCAGCGCCGCAGCTTCTTCCGCCGTGCCTGTGCCGAGATTCAATCCCATCAACGGCTCGGTCCCAACCGCTTTGCACCACTCCATGAACTCATTGGTTCCGAACTGGTTAGACTCGATCGTGTCCCACGCTTTGTCGAGAGTGCGCGGCCGGTTTTGTACTGGTCCAACGCCATCCAGCCAGTTATATCCGGAAACAAAATTTCCACCCGGATAGCGGACGATCGGCACTCCCATCTGGCGGATTTCGTTAAGAACATCCTTGCGAAATCCGTTGGCATCAGCAAGCTTCGATCCCGGATCGTAGATTCCCTGGTAGATGGCGCGCCCCAGATGCTCCAGGAAAGAACCGAACAGATTGCGGTCAAGCGGCGCGATGGTTCGACGGGTATCAACATAGACCCGGGCGGCGGTTGCGGTGCCGGCTACCGGAGCGGACTGTCCGGGCTTACCAGCGACCAAACCGTGCGCGAGGCCACCGAAGAGCGCGGTCGCCGAACACGCCACTCCCGCGTTTGAAGCCTGCTTCAAGAACCGGCGTCTGGACGAAGAAAAGTTATGCATGGCACCCTTTCTTACTGGTTCTTCTCAATCTAAGGCGATTCGTGAACTACGGCAACGTGTACGCAGAATGCGAGAATCCACTAGGGAAGAGCGATGCTGTATCTTCTGCCAAGCAAGGTACCGATAGGGCCCACAAAGAACTAGCGAATCGATGTGAGTGGAACCGCTGTGTGATCCGGTAAGTCTTGGGTTGGCTTAATGGGCATATCCAGTTGTTGCCGTGGTCGTACTCCCCTAGTTCGCGGCATTAATATCGAAGTAAACGATTTCTTTACGATGAACACAGGTTATAGTGCTAGGTGCCATGCTCTGTCAAGGAGTGTTTAGCGCGGCCTAACCGGAGAGCACGCACCTCGCAACGCGGTAGATTTCACGGCTCCCAGAGAAAATTAACCGCGATGTTTCGCAGGCGTTAGGTTGTGCCATCTCATGGAGTATAGTGTTTCTGTTCTTGATCTGGCGAAATGCCGTCCAAGCCAATTTGCGGCGCCGTGAGCAAGCGCTTTCTTCATATTTTGCAGTCTCTAAATAATAGATTGTGCTAGGTGATCTCGAATGGAAACACGCCAACTCGGCGACAGCGACCTTCACATCACTCGCCTCGGGATTGGCGCCTGGGCGATTGGCGGGAGTGGCTGGAACGGAAGTATGGGACCGCAAAACGAAGATGATTCAATTCCGGCGATTCATGCCGCACTGGATCACGGGCTCAACTGGATTGACACCGCCGCGCTTTATGGCCTCGGTCATTCGGAAGATGTCATCGCGCAGGCCTTGCAGGGCCGTTCACAACGCCCGTATATCTTCACCAAGTGCGAACGCGTGTGGGATGCCAGCGGAACCATAGGACCCTGTCTCAAAGCCGCATCGATTCGAAAGGAGTGCGAAGACAGTCTTCGCCGATTGCAGGTGGACGTCATCGATCTCTACCAAATCCACTGGCCGGAGCCGGACGAGGATATCGAGGAAGGCTGGACTGAACTTGCACGGTTGAAACAAGAAGGCAAGGTCCGATACATCGGCGTCTCAAACTTTAGCGTCTCGCAAATGAAACGCGCTCAAGCCATCGCGCCGATTACTTCGTTGCAGCCGCCTTATTCGATCGTCACTCGTGAGATCGAGAAAGACATTCTGCCCTTCGCATTCCAGAACAATGTAGGAGTCATCGTGTACTCGCCAATGTCGGCGGGACTGCTCACCGGATTGATGACCCGCGAACGCGTAGCAAATTTCTCGGCAGAGGACTGGCGCAAGAATCTTCCCAACTTCCAGGAGCCGCTGTTGTCCCGCAATCTGCGCGTAGTGGAGCGTCTGCGTGAAATCGGAAACCGCCACCAACGTTCGCCGGGCGAAGTGGCGATTGCATGGACTCTCAAAAATCCCGCAGTTACCGGGGCGATCGTCGGTTTCCGTAGTCCAAAGCAAGTCTCCGGCATTGTTGGCGCGGCCGAGCTTTCGTTGTCGCCCACCGACATGGACGAAATTGAGGACGCCCTGAGACGAGAACGTCCCAACTAACGCTTCCCAGTCTCCAGAAAGCGATCAGAAAGCGGTTGACAAAAGCTTGCTCCGAGGACGAAGCTGATTGCAGCAAACGTTTGCTCTCAGATTCCAAGAGGAATATGCCACGATGAGCCCTAACTTCAGCCGCAGAACCTTCCTTCAAACTGCCACAGCCACCACCGCAGCCGTCTACGCCGCTCGTGTGGTGCCTGCTTGGGCCGCCACGGATCGAGGCACCCTCGCCATCAACACTCCACTCACCACTTTTTCCTATTCGGACGTGGAGCTGTTTGACGGTCCTATGAAACGGCAGTTCGAGGAGAATCATGCCCTTTTCCTGAACCTCGACGACGATCGGCTCTTGAAAGTCTTCCGGCAGGTGGCCGGTTTGCCCGCTCCAGGCGAAGACATGGGCGGTTGGTACGACCTGACTGGATTCAGCCTTGAACATAACGACTTTCATGGCTTTATCGCGGGCCACACTTTTGGGCAATATGTTTCTGGCTTGGCGCGGGCCTATGCCGTTACTGGATCCGAGCCAACCAAAGCGAAAGTGAATCGCCTGGTCAAGGGATATGCCGAGACGCTCGACCCCAAAGCCAAATTTTTCGCGGGTTATCGCTTGCCCGCCTATACCTATGACAAGCTCTCTTGCGGTTTGATAGACGCTCACGAGTTCGTTCACGACCCGATGGCGATGCAGGTTCATGAGAAGCTCACCCACGCGATCACCGCCTATTTGCCTGAAAAGGCGCTGAACCGGCAGGAGCAGCGCTCGCGGCCGCACCCAGACACCTCCTTTACCTGGGACGAAACTTACACTTTGCCGGAGAATTTCTTCCTCGCCTATCAGCGCAGCGGCAACCCTTTCTATCGCGACATGGCCAAGAAATATTTGGAGGATGACACCTACTTCAATCCTCTTTCTCAAGGCAACAACGTACTGCCTTTCGAACACGCTTACAGCCACGTGAATGCGTTCAGCTCCGCAATGCAGGCGTACATCACACTCGGAAGCGAAAAGCATCTACGCGCCGCGCAGAACGGATTCGACATGCTGGTGAAGACCCAAAGCTTCGCGACCGGCGGCTGGGGCCCGAATGAATCATTCGGCGAGCCGGGTACCGGTCAATTGGGCGATAGCGTGGGACTCACTCACGCCAGCTTCGAAACGCCATGCGGCGCCTACGGCCATTTCAAGATCACCCGCTACCTGCTTCGCGCAACCAAGAATCCGCAATACGGCGACAGCATGGAACAAGTGCTCTACAACACGATTCTTGGAGCGTGGCCGATTCAGGCCGACGGCACATCGTTTTATTACTCTGATTATGCCGCGACTGGCAAGAAAGTCTGGTACGGGCAAAAGTGGCCGTGTTGTTCAGGAACCTTCCCGCAACTCGCCGCGGATTATCACATCAGCACCTATTTGCGGTCGGCAGACGGTGTGTATGTGAATCTCTTTGCACCATCCCGCGTGCAATGGAATGACGGCGGCTCACGCTACGGATTGACGCAGAAAACTAAGTATCCGTTCGACAACAAGATTCAGATCGAGATCTCCGGTTCGCAATCCAAGGAATACACACTCTACGTTCGCGTTCCCGGTTGGGCTGCGCCTGGCCCGGTGCTCTCTGTCAACGGCGCGCGAGTTTCGGATCCGGTTCAACCGGGCACATTTGCTGCCATTCGGCGCACCTGGAAGGATGGCGATCGCGTCGAACTCGAACTCCCGATGCCGCTGCGGCTTGAAACCGTAGACGCAAATCATCCGAAGCTAGTGGCCTTGATGCAAGGGCCGCTCGTGCTCTTCGCAGTTGCCGATTCGCAGCCTAGCTTCGATCGGAACGTATTGCTGCAAGCCAAGCCCACGAATAACGCGACGGGAGACTGGCTCGTGAACTCGGCCGACGGAAGCAGCGTTACCATGCGTCCATTTATGAATATCGACAAAGAGAGCTACAGCACCTACGTGTTGTTGAAGTCCTGAAGGAAACAGTTAGTGGATAACGTTACGGAAGGACTCGTCATTTCATTTGGGTGTCTTCTTCAACCAACTTGTATTGCTTGCGCTCGCTTTCTTCTCTAGCGGCCTGCTTGCGAAGAAGCGCAAGTTGTTTCAGCAGATCGGGAATCTCGCGCTTATCTCCCGTCTTCCGCAGAGCCTGGATCAGGCGATACAGCGCCGTTTGGTCCTTCGGATTCTGCTCCAATGCCTTCCAGCATTGTTCAATGGCTTCCGGGTATTTCTCTTCCTGCAGATAGAGTTTCGCCAAAACTGCCCTGGCGCTACTTAAAGTTGGCTGCAGAGTAACCGCTTGCTTCGCCGAACGCAGCGCCAGCTGAAATTCTGAAGTACCCGGCTCAACGCCTTTTTGCGAGAGAAAGTCGGCCTGCAGGTAAAGCAATGCAGCGTCCTTCGGCTTCTGCAGGAGCTTGGCCTGCACGATAGCGAGCGCGCGGCTCACATCATCCTCTTGCGCGGCCAGCATTCCTTGAGCGGCGGAAGTCAAAGACTGACGCGGATCCAGCGTGTGCGCCGTCTCGAAATCGGCCTCCGCCTTGTCATACTGCGCCAGTTGTACATAAAAAACGCCACGCGCCAGGTAGAGTGGCACCGCCTTCGGCAGTTGACTAATGCCATCGCTCACCACATCGATACCCACCTGAAAAGAATCATGAGCGGCGCTTAGGTTGGCAAAATCCACATAGAGGTTAACGTTCTTTGGGTCGAGCAAAATCGCTTTGCGCAGAGCAGCGACCGCTTGCGGAGTATCCTTATTGTCTTCATACGCGGTCGCAACCAGTTCCAGGGTCTCGAATTCTTCATTGCCCCCTTGCAGCAACGGCTCTAATGTCGTCAATGCATCCTGCGGCTCGTGCGCCATGAGTTGAACAGATGCCAGCAGCCGACGCTCTCGTCGATCGTCCGAGTTCAGAGCCAGTGCCCGCTGAAAGACCTTTGCTGCTTTTTCAGGTTGTTTGACCTTCACCAGGCAGATGGCATAGGCGTGCAGAGCGCCGGCTTTGGATTCAAACAGCGTCCCACTTTTTTCGAAATGACCGACTGCAGCACCACAGTTGTTCTGCTGGTACTCCAGCACGGCGAGCATGCCGTGGCTGGTTGCATCCGCGGGCCGTAAGCGCAACATACGCTGCAAGCGTGGAATCGCAGCAGGATCCCCGGCCTCATATTCGATTTGGATTGCCCCTTCCAATGCCGGCAGATAGTCCGGAGAGATCTTGAGCGAACTACGATATGAAGCCAAAGCCTCCTTTGTGTGTCCGTCTCCCACATACGCCGCACCTTGCATCGCCCACAATTGCGAATTTCCCGGTGATGCCTGAAGTGCCGGACGAAGCAGCTCAAGCGCTTTTTGAAATTCTCGGTTCTGCAAGGCGGAGGCAATCGGCTCGAACACCTCGCTTTGAGCCGCCGCGGCGAATGGAAGCCCGATAAGAGAGAGAAGAAAGAATACCTGAGCAAGCAGCAGGCAATCCCGTCGAACTCCGCATCTTCCTGTCATCGCCGGATCGCTCTCCCCCACCCCACTTTATACTTCATGTCAGTCTTGGCGACATACGATCAAACCTAGCCTACCCAGATCCGCATCCTGGTAAATAAAAAGCCGGCCCTCTTCACGGGGCCGGCTTCTGTAACCGATCACTTAGATCAGAACGAGAGCTTACCTCCCAGTTGCCAGAATCTGGCTTCGTGAGATGACGTCGCCTGGCCGAAATTTCCATCGGGAAGGTTCATGTCGATGCCGCCACCTACGTTATTTGTAAAGCTTGTGAAGTCTACGTAGTTTGCCCGGTTGAAGAGGTTGAAAATCTCAAACCGGATTTCAAAATTGATTCTTTCCGTGATCCGATTGTCTTTGTAGAAGTTGACATTCGTCTCGATGAAGTTTGGCCCGCGGAACTGCATCGCCCTCTCGTTCCCCTCATTACCAAAGGTTGGAACGGCGAAGTCACTCTTGGGAATAGCCCCCGTGAGCCAAGCAGTGTTATTGCTGGACTGGCTGTAACTAACCGCATCCGGGTAAGCGAGGCCATCTCCGTCAGCGTTGTAGTCGCCGCTGCCGGCCTGATAGGCAACGGCTGGGTCCGATTTCGAACACCCGGTGACGTTGCTGAGGGCGCCCGAGTTACAGACCGCCAGGAAGTTATTCGTATTCGCGGCAGTCAGCGGATAGCCGGACTGGTAGATGCTGGTACCACTGATTCCCCACCCACCCGTCAGATATCCCACCGCACCTTTTCCATCGTTCAGGCCTTTCACGGAATAGTTAAAACTGAGCGAGAAGCGATTGGGCGCATCGAAGATCGATGGTCCGTAATACTGTTGAGGATTCAATCCTGCAGAATTGGGGTAATTCAGCGCATCGTCCTGGGTACGAGAGCGAGTGTAGGACGCATCCACGTACGCGCGCGAGGAATGCCCTCTCACATCAAAAATTATCGCGTTGTAGTTGCCATGCCGGTCGTTGTCGGCATAGTTGATCATACCAAAGCTTTTGTTGAGCCGGGTCGCGCTAGGTTTAACCGGAGTCGTGCTGGTGTTCATCTGGTTAATCAGGTCACCCGCAAATGAGTTGATATCCACTCCGTAGGAGACGTTTCCGATGGAGTTGCCGTTGCCCACAATATTGTAAGAGTGGGATCCGTTGTAACCCACGCTCGCGGCAAAGTTGTTATTCAGCCTCCGCTCCAGGGTCATCGACCAGATATCTGACTTCGGAGACTTCAACAACGGGTTAATGCCACCGATAGCGAAGCTTGCTCCAACAAGCCCTCCTTGCGCGTTAAGGCCGCCTCCGGTGAACTGGTTTGGATTGCCCAGAATGCCATTTCCGAAAGTCGGGAAGGTAAATCCAAACGGAGGCTTGTTGCTGTTTCCGAGAACAAAAATTGGAGCCTGTGCGCTGGCTGTGCCTCCCGCAACGAATGTGGGCGCAACTTCTCCCGGCGGGCTACCACGGAATTCTTCCTGCACATTGGCCTGTGTAAGCCAGTTGTTGTATATACCAAACCCGCCGCGCACCACCCAGTCACCCTTTCCGGTGGGATCCCACGCGACGCCGACGCGTGGACTGAATAGGTTGTTGACCGAGTGTAGCAGGGCGTTGTGCGTAGCCTTGGCATAACCGTTCGCCACTTGCTGCTGCTCCGTTGCCCCAGTGCCCAGATAGAAGTTTCCGAAGACTGTCGATGCACTCTTAGACCACGGGTTCCCGCTGTCGTCATAGCGCAGCCCCAAAGTGACGGTCAGATTCTTCTTGGCTTTCCACGTGTCTTCCACAAAAAGTCCAAAAGTTCTGGAAGCCGCGTCCCAACTCCACAATTGTTCCTGACCGGTAGCAGGGTTGTAATAAATTCCGTTCTCATTGGTCGGAGCATCCTGCGCCAGCGTCAACAGATTGCTGAAGGAGAACTTCGGCTGCGACCACGGCCCCTGGAAGGGCTCGACATCGTCGCCGTACCAGCCTTCATAACCGAACTTCAGGGTATGCGCGCCCTTCACGTGCGTAAGGACATCACGCCAGTGATAGTTGTGCTGGATGAAGTCTCCTTGCGCGAAGCCGACACCGAACGCCTGACCAGAATCCACATTGATGCCGTTGACAGATACGGAGGGAATGGCGTAGCTCGCGGACGGCGCGCCGCTACCCAGGACGCCCTCCACCCGGCTCTGTCCGATAGTGAATTCATTCAGCGTTGTCGGTGAAAAGGTGTGAGTCCAAGATGCCTGCCCCGCGACTTGCCAGGTATTATTCAACGCGGAGAACTGCGGCATGGCCGAAGGTGCGCCGGTAAGCAGCAGGGTCCGGAAGATGCTGGCGTAGATGCGGTCATTCTTGAATTCCTTGTCGATGCGGCCAAAATACTGCGTCCCGTTGCGGATTTGTGTCGCACCATATGAGCCGGTGTCTATATGAGCCGGTGTCTATCATGGGCGTAGAGCAAGGAATGTTATCGCCGACCGCCGTGCCGCAGACTCCCACGCCGAGAACGTCCTGCGCGGTTTGGGAGACTGTCACCCCGGTCGCACCAACCGGTTGGTATGTGGCAAGCAATCCGGTGCCTACGGTGCCTGCGGTCGGGATCGGACCGTTCTTGTTGCCCTGGGCCCACGCTGTGAACGCAGGATCTGCAAAGTTCACCGAACTACCGGTGCCTGCCGATGACCGCAGAGGCTCGACCGCAAAATAAAAATAAAAGCCGTGGTGCGGGATCACAGGACCACCCACCGCAAAATCCATGTTGTTGGAGTGGAAAGGCAGATAGGGGAAGCCGACGAAATGCTGGCTCGCGAACATCTTCTGGTAGTTGAAATAGTCCGACGCGGAACCGTGAAACCGATCGGTACCAGAGTTCGTCGTAAACATGGTTTGCAAGCCGGCAGCGCGACTATATTCGCTCGTAAAGGTGTTGACCTGAATACTAGTTTCGCGAATGGCTTCAGGCTGAGGGGTAAGATTTAGAACGCCCTGGCGAATTCCGCTGGTCACATCAAGTCCGTCCACAACGTACTGATTATTGTTCCCGCCCTGACCGTTTGCGCTGGCGTCTACCTGCTCTTCCGTGGAGAAGTTGTCCACACCCGACGCGGGACTTCCCGCCCCGCTCGTTCCCAGTCCGGAAGCTCCCGGCGCCATCGTCACCAGCGTGACCAAGTTGCGGCCTATGATCGGCAATTGCGCGACCGCCTGATTCTGGAGGGTCAGTTCCGTACGGCTATCCGCGGTATCGACCACCGGGGCCTCCGTCGTCACGGTAACCGCTTCGGAAATCGAGCCAACCTTCAGCGTAACCGGCACGCTCAAGTTTTGCGCGGTCAAGAGCGTAATGTCGACCTCGGACTTGCCGAAACCGGTTGCTTCGACCGTAACTTTGTAGGAACCGGGAGCCAGGCTGAGGAATCGGAAATTGCCTGCCTCGTCTGAAGTTGCTGTCTGCACAGCATTGGTGGCCACGTTCGCCAACCGCACTGTAGCCTTGGCTACGCCTGCCCCAGACGGATCTTGCACTGTGCCCTGTACGCTACTGGTGAACTGGGCAAAGGCGCTGGCTGCAGAAAACAGAACTAAAAGAGCAAGACAAAGTGAACGACGACTTCCCGGCATGGTTCCTCCCAAGCTGGCGCCTCATCACAGAAGCACTTCGAGAAAACGTTTACCGCGCGAGGGTAATGTATATCTACTAGACTCATCCCCTGTCAAGAAAATTCTCCGTCGCCCGATGGAATGTGAGCTTCGAATGCAATCAAGACCGGGCTTCTAACGCCGGTCGTGACCGTCGGCGGATTAAAACTGCCTGACCTTGTTTAGTTCCGTTCCCACCCCTTGTTGGGCGAGATTCCTAGCCCCTCGCGCAGCGTGATCAGACGATTCGCCGCCAGGTTTCTTGTAGTGCTCGTGCAAACCATTAGGCCAGTAAACCTCGATATCAATGGCACTGTTGCCGCCTAACCCGAAGTGCAGGCGGGGATCGTTGCAGGAGTAAAAACTGGATTGGCTGAGCACTGCCTGGGCTTGCACTTTGCCGCCGTAGTGCGCCAGAACGCGCGCTCCGATTGCGCTGCGGTTTGATTTCACTCCCTCCAGCTTTACCTTGATCCAATTCTGTTTGTGCTTGATGTCATTTCGCAGAAGCGAAGGAGGTTCGTTGAGATTGACGATGAGAATGTCGATATCGCCATCGTTGTCAAAATCTCCGAACGCGCACCCCCGGCCGCAGTGAGCTTCCGCAACCCCTGGACCAGCTTCTTCGCCCAATTCCTCAAATGTACGGTCGCCAAGATTTCGAAACACCGCTCGCGGAGTTTTGTTGGCGTACTGCGGCAATTTGCGTTCAACCTCTGGATACACGCTGCCCGTGACCATGAAAAGATCGGGATATCCATCGTTGTCCAGATCGACGATGCCTGCGCCCCAGCAGATGTAACGGGTGTCGACCGCGAGTCGCGACGACCGGGTCATGTCGTCGAAGTTACCCTTCCCATCGTTGCGATAAAGGCCATTAGCATCTTCGGCAAAGTGAGTCTTGAACAGATCCAGGTGACCGTCCAGATCGTAATCTCCCACTCCCACACCCATTCCGGCCTGCTCCATGCCATCGTCGCTGAGCGCGACCCCGCGCAGCACGCCTTCTTCGCGGAAGGTCCCATCGTGATTGTTCATGAAAAGCAAACTCGGAGTGGAATCGCACGCCACAAAAATATCGGTCCAGCCATCTTCGTCAAGATCAGCAGCCACTACCGTCATTCCATAGGAGCCCGTTGCGCCCGCAATCCCGGCCTTCTGGCTCACGTCGGTAAACGTTCCATCCCCGTTGTTGTGATAGAGAGAGTGCTTTCCCGTGGGCAGCCCCCGCGGTCCGCACTCAACCGGCACGCCCTTCCAGTTGCAATTTACGTTCTCGCCCGGAACCGGTGCGTGCTCGAAGGAGAACCGCACATAGTTGGAGACGAAGAGATCGAGGTGGCCATCGCGATCGTAATCAAGGAAGCTGCATCCCGCTCCCCACCGCACTTGCTCGTTCCACAGGCCGACGGCCTTGGCTACATCGGTAAACGTTCCATCTCCATTGTTGCGATAGAGACGGTTTTGCCCGAAGTAGGTGCAGAAGATGTCTTCAAACCCGTCGTTGTTGTAGTCCCCGATGCAAACTCCGGAGGCCCATCCTACGCCCTTCAATCCCGCCTTTTCGGTGACGTCCGTGAAGGTGCCATCGCGGTTGTTCTTGTAAAGACGGTTCGTCGCGCCCGGCGGATCGCTGGTTAAACGTGTACCCGACAACAAGAAAAGATCCATCCATCCGTCGTTGTCGTAATCGATGAAAGCGCATCCGCAACCAGTAGCCTCCAAAATGTATTTCTTGCTTTCGACGCCGCCATAGATCACCGGAGCCTGCAACCCAGCAGAAGACGCTACATCCACGAAGTGCGCGTAAAAAGGGCGCCCCGAGGATGCCGGCCGGGCAACCGGTTTAACGATGTGAGCTGCAACTCCTTGCCCCAAGAGTTTGGGAGTTGCCGCGAGGGCCGCGGAACCGAGTGAGAGTCGCATGAACGTGCGGCGGTTGAAGGTCAAGGCTGCGGTTTCTCCATGGCTGGGGATTTTTCCTCCACTAACTTGTACCGATTACGTTCTGCCTCTTCCTTCGTTCCTTCTATTCTAAGACTTGCCAATTGCTTCAGCAGGTCGGGAATCCCTTCCGTTCTCCCGCTCTTACGCAGCGCCTGGATCAAGTGATAGAGAGCGGTCTGGTCTTTAGGATCGCTGTTCAAAGCCTTGCGGCTCTGTTCCGCAGCGGCTTCGTTCTCTCCCGCCTGCAGATAAAGCTTCGCCAGCACATCGCGCGCAGGCGCCAAAGCAGGACGAAGCGTAATCGCTTTCTTGGCGGACGCCATGGCTTGCTGAAATTCCGCGGTTCCAGGGTCGACACCGCGCTGGCTCAAAATCTGCGCCTGCAGGTAAAGAAGAAATGCGTCGTTGGGTTTCTTGGCCAATTTCACTCGCACCGTCGAAAGCGCATGCTCCGGATCATTTTGTTGCACGGCGGCAAGACCCTCCGCCGCCGAGCCGACAGATTGCTGGGGATTAAGAGCATCGGCCTCTTCGAAGTCCGCCTCCGCCTTGTCATATTGCGCCAACTGCACGTAGAGCACACCGCGCGCCACATAAAGAGGCGCAGCTTTGGGCTCGGCAACGAGTCCAGCATCGATCATATCCACTCCCACTTGAAACGACTGATGATCGAGCGAGATATTGGCGAAGTCAATATAGAGGTTCACATTATGCGGGTCCGAAAGAATCGCCTGTCGAAGAACGCGCACTGCCTCTGGAGTATTTCCATCTGCTTCATAGGCGGATGCCGCCAGAGCGAGAACATCGGCGTCAGCCGTGTTTTGTTGCAGCAACGGCCGCAAGGTCGCGATGGCATCCTTTGGACTCTGCGCGACGATCTGCGCCGAAGCCAAGCGATAGCGAGCGTGGATATCCGCGTTCGACTGCGCCAGCGCACGAGTGAATATCGCAATTGCCTTCTTTGTTTCTTTAAGTTTCATCAGGCAATCGCCGTACGCTTGCATTGCTTCAGCCTGAGAGTCGACGACTGCGCCGCCTTGCTCGAAGTGTGGGACCGCAGCGGCACAATCTCCGCGCCGGTAATCCAATACAGCCAGCATGGCATGGCTGATCGGGTCTGCGGGATGCAGCCTTAATATGTGCTCTAACAACGGAGCGGCTCCGGTGCCGCCGCCGTCGTACTCAATCTGCGCCGCTCCTTCCAGCGCGGGCAAATAATCCGGCGAGATCGTCAGAGCATGCTGGAACGCGCCCAGCGCTTCTTTTTTATTTCCTTTGCCAGAAAAGGCGATGCCGCGAAGCGCCCAGAGTTGCGGATTCTTGGGTTGCTGCTCCAGTTCCGGCTGCAAAAGTTGCAGCGCCTCGTCGAATTTCCCGGCCCGCAAGGCAGAAGTAACCGGCGCAATTCCAGATGGGTTCGCCTGCGCAAATGCAAAAGCGCAAAAAACGACCACGGAAGCTCGAACCCAAAGGCGGACAGTGGCATACAAAGCACCCATGGTCTCTTTAATCGATTTCAGCGAAGACGAACCCAATGTTCGGCCCAACGGAAAACCGCACTTGGTTAGTGTTGTATAGCTGACACACCAGAGAACTCCATTCATGCCATCGTAGCAAAGGACTGTCCGGAGAAGAAATCGTTTGCTCAGCAACAAGAAAAGTGTGCCATCGCCTGTAAGGCGCAGCGGCTCACGGATGGTGCGGCTCGAACTCCACCGCTGACGCCGCGGGTTTGGCGAACCTGGCATCGTCGATCGGAACATTTTGCCGGATCTCGCTCAACTGAATGGTCGAGATCCCATCAGGCTCGGCAATCGTCCGCCGGAACGGAACTCGCAGACCTTCTATATCGCGGTAGTCGCCGTAGTCGATTTGAGTCAGAGTCAGCCCGAGCGGCGAATCAGCATAGCGCACCAGACGGAACAGCAACCCCGATTGTTCGTCGAAATAAAGTTTCACCGGCGGCTGTCCTTCGTTCGTGCCTAGCACCACATAAGCATCGCGGTCGCCGATCCTCTCCGGATATTCCATGCGCAATTCGGCAAAGGTCTGCTTCAGATGCAGTGGAAAATGCAGGTCCGCATCGATCCGCGCCGCACCGAGATCGGCCCCATGCAGTTCCTGGATCGGATAGCCCGGCAGTTCTGACCAACCCTCACGGCCATCGAATACGGTAATGCCGTCCCCTTCCGGTGTGTGCCGGATCAGAGCACGTTTATTCGAATCTTGATCGAATACTTCGATGCTGAAGTTCTTTCCGCCTCGAGTAAAGGTGCCCCGCTCCTCGCGGCTTGTGACATTCCCGATCGCCGCAGCTCCGCCGAGCGATTGAATGTAGCGCTCGATGACTTGATCCACGGTCGGCAAGCTGGCGGTAAGCTTTTCCGCGCCAGTAGTCGCGGCTGTTTGCTCTCTCGCCTGGGTTCCACCAGCAATCATCGGAACCCCCTCCGGTTTGAGCGAACCTCTGTGGCAGGAGTAACAGGTCACTTCCCGATATCCCGCGAAACTGTTTTTGTCGATGGTCAACATCATTCGCATCATGTCCCGCGCGATCTGTTTCGGCTTCTTGTCGTCTTTTTCAAAATGCTCCTGTACGTGGCAGTAGCTGCACTCCACGCCGAGCGATGCCGTGATGAATCGCATGGTGGGAATTAGTTGATCGGACGGAATACTCTTGAGTACCTGAATATTCTTGAACACGGACTCAGCCGTCTGAGCGGCGCTGCTGGAAGACTCGTGCTCCGATTGCTCGCTTGAGACGGAATTCTTTTCCACGGCATCGCTGAGGCGGCCAGAGATCTCATCAGCCTTCGCTGTTTTCCCCTGTTGCTTATAAAGATTGATGAGCGGCATGTCCGCGGGCAGATGCAAAGGATCGATCGCAACGGCACGCTCCAAATGAGCGACGGCCTGGTTGATATCTCCGCCCTGCAGGTACGCAGATGCAGCGTTAGTCTCGGCGGTAGCTGAGTCCGGATTCAGCTGCAAAGCCCGCTCGAAAGCAAACTCCGCTTCCGATGTTTGCTTTCCGAGAAGCAAAGCGCTTCCGATCGAGGTAAAAAAATCAGCGTCATTGGAGAATTGGCTTTGAACCTCCGTCAGCATGCGATAGCCGCGGACGACGAATGGTGGCGAGCGATGTTCCATCCCCGCATTGATATAGGCAATGCCAAGATTTCGCTTTTGCAGATCGGGTGCTGGCTCGCCAGGCGGCAATGTCCGCATCCTCCGCAAGCGTTTGCTCCGATTCAGGGCGCCGCTGGATTCTATGGTCGGTGAAGGCTGTATGTCCTCCATCCTTGGCGTCCCGGCGCGGCATGTGGCAGCCGATGCAGTTGCTATCCTTGCCCGGATGGGAAGATGCGAAATTTCTCACGTGGCAAGACAAGCACTTGGAACGGTAGAACTGAACGGGCTCCAGCAGCTTGTTGTGCGGATCGTGGCAGGTTCCGCACCACAGTTGTCCATTGCTCTTACGAGCACACATACTCCGCGCAAGTTGTTCCACGTGGCTGATGACTTTGAATTTGCCGGCGCTCGCGCCCGGAGGAGAAATGTTGACGTAGGTCGTGAAAACATCTTCCAACGGCTGCCCGGGACGAAAGTCGCCAAACTTCTTCCCAGGATTCAGTACTCGGCCAACTCCCAACAAATGGCACTGTTCGCAGATACTATCGCGAGCCGCCGAAGCGAGCTTCGCAGGATTGATGATGGTCCCCGCCCGCGGATCGCTAAGGTGCTTTTCTGCCGAGCCATGGCAACGCTCGCAAGTGATGCTCTCCGCCGAGAACGCGGGAGAGCGATACCCATTCGAGGTACCGGAGACATGCAAAGCAGTTCCCGAGTGGCAAAAAAGACATCCTTCAGCGACGGGCCGCGTGAAATCTGGATTGGGCACCCCTTCGTATCCCGGCGCCAAAATCGTAGGCCTGCCGGCTCTTGTAGTAAGCGACCGGCGACTGGAATAGATGATCCGCGAGGTCAAGCAGATAGCCGGAAGCGTGATTCCCCGAGCCGATCACGTAATCGATTCGGTAGTTGGTTACGTCGTCACCGCTCTGTAAACGCTGCCAGTAGCCGGTCGACGAGGAATGCATCGTAATTTTTGCGTCAGGGGTTTCGACTGTTCCATCCGGCTCCTGGCCAGCGCGGCGCAGAGAATGCGCCATCGCAGAGCGCGCGTATCCCTCGACCTCCGCAGCATGACAAAACTGGCAGCGGCTTGAACAGCTCACCTTCACCACCTGCGTCGGAGAGACTTGCGCATCCGGCCTCGACGAATCGTCCTTGCCCGATTGCCCCTGTCCCAAGGAGGCAACTCCCAAGATCACTGGAAGAACAACTTCGAAAAATTGGGACTTGTGCTTCGAGATCATGACCTAGACCGATCTAAGACATTCGGCAGACGAGATTGTACCCGGTCTTTCCCGCCCCGCGCGCCGGTTGGCATACCCGCTCTAGCGATCAGCCGGAACTTGATTGGAGAAAACGGATGCTACTCGACTTTCAAAAAAGTATTACGGGCACCAACTAGATAGGGTGACCGGATAAATTAAGAGTGGCGTCAGCCGACATGTGAACAGGAGAGGGTTGCGCCCTCTCCTGTTTGTTTTCCCCCGCCCGCAAACAAGAAGCCCTCTCCCCGATAATAGGGAGAGAGGGGTCGTTGCAGGCGGAACGCGCTTTTAGTCGTCGTCAGCCTTGGTGGGTGCCGGGTTGTTGAACTGGCTCGGCGGACGAACTGTCTTCTCGCCGGGATAGGGCCGCGTAAAGCCGGTGGACAAGTACCAGTTCAAATGGTTGACGGTGTCCGGGTCCTCGGAGTCGGGCTTGGTCAGTTTGCCGGCGAAGACCTGCGCCTTCTTCTGGAGCCAAGCTTTCCTCAGGGCTTTGACTGCAGGGCTGCCTGTGTTGTCGGCTGCACTTGCACTAACGCCCTGATCCAGCGGGACCTGGTTCGGCACGTGCGTCCACGGCTGGAAGTTCTCCGTGGGAGGGTTGTTGGTGAAATCAGTAATCATCGGCGACGCCACGAGGTCGAACTGGTTCATGGGCGGCAGACCGAGGATTTGCTCGATCGTGCGAGTCATGTTGACCTGCGTGTAGTAGGTGTGGTCGGTGGCGCCGTACTGCACGGCGTAGGGGCTGACGATGTAGCCTGGGCTGCGGTGACCGTCGACGTGGTCGACGCCATTTTGCGCGTCGTCTTCCTCGATGAAAATCGCCGAACTGGACCATACGTTGCTGTGGCTGATGTAGTCGATAATGCGCCCTACGGCCAAATCGTTATCGGCCTCTTCAGCGATCGGGACCGGCGGGCCGCCAGTGTGGTCGCACATGATCCACAGGATGCTCAACGCCGGCACCGTATTGTTCGCGACGTCATTGTTGAAATCCTGCAGCCACAGATCGACACGGAACTGGTCGGGAATGCCTAGATCGAACTGCGGGAAGTTCTTGATGAGGTGCTGGTACACGGCCGGGATAGAGGATTCTGCCTGGACCGTGTTCTGATAGTACAGAGTCGTCTCAAGCCCATTCTCGAAGTTCTGCGAGTCGTTGTAGAAGTCAGACCAGCTTGGCTCGCTGGTCGACCCGTTCGGCTGCAGGAACGTATCGTTCTCGACGTATTCGCCGTAGAGCTTCACCGGCAGACCAACAGCTGCCGCTTCCGAGAACACGAAGCCCTTGTTCTGATAGGCCAGTGCATCGCCAGCGTTCCCGCCAGGATAGCTGCGAACCCAGTCAGGCGACTGGATGTCGTCGGCGTAGGGCGCCATGCCCTCGGCGATCCACTGATGACCGTCGGCCGACTGGCGGCTTGGGTCGTAGAAATTGTCCAAGAGCGGGAAGCGCGTCACCAGCGCGTGCACGTTCGGCGTGACCGGTGTGCCTCCGGCTGCCGAGCCGTCACCGAACACTGCCAGTGAGGGGTCGCCGTTGCCGGCGGTTATATCGCCCAGCACCTGATCATAGGTGCGGTTTTCACGGACGATAAGGAACACGTGCTTGATCAGCGATGGATCGCCGATCTTGGATGGAATTGCGAGCGGCTTGGTCCTCGGGTTGCCACCAGAGGCAGCCTGGATGTTCTTGATGAGATCCCAGTGGTTGTTCTGGTAGACCTGCGTCGTAATCGTCGCCAAGATCGCGCTATTCGGTACGGGGACGATGCTGACGGTGCCATTGTCCTGGTGAGTGTTGTAGCTGCAGACGCTGTAGTCGCACTCGAACGAATTGCGCGCTCCGATGCCTTTGTCGTTGGCAACGATCAGCGTGTTATTTTTCTTGTCCAACACGACCGAACTCGGCGCATAGGCTACCGGAATCATCCCCAGGACAGGGTTCGTCGCGCCGGGACTGAGGTCGACCACTGCGATCGCGTTGGCATTGTAAAGCGCGACATACGCCGTGCTGCCTTCGACCGCGATCGAGTTGGGCGCTGCGCCGTAGGCCGATTGGCCTGTGCCCGGTATTCCGATCGGTAGCCCAAGGTTGATCGTCCGCATCACCTTGTTGGTGGCGGTGTTGATAACCGAGATCGTGTCGCTATAGGTATTGGCGACCAACAGTTCGTTTCCGTGGAACGCCATCCCGGTCGGATGCAGACCGGTCGAGATGGTAGCAGTAACCGTCATCGAGCTCAGATCAACCACTGAAACGGTACCGGTGATCGCCGCGCCAGTCACCGGATCGGCGACGATTTCAGTGCCGGCGGACCAGATCTGGAAGTCCGCGGCCGTAGCGGCCCGGCCACCTTCGTTGCTGACGTAGGCGGTGGTACCGGCGCTGTTGATCAGGATGCTATGCGGCGCGTTGCCGACCCGGATCTGCGTACCTTCCTGATTCGTGGTCAGGTCGATCTGCGCGAGCGTGTCGTTCTGGTTCAGCAGGGCGTATGCGCTCGTGCCATCGCTTGAGAGGGCGACGCCGCCGGGATAAGAAGTCCAAGGACTATAGAACGTGCCGCAGGGTACGGCATAAGCACCCGGAGGGCTGTTGGTAAAGCAGGCGATGAAGGAATCGCTCGGCTGCAACGGTGGCACGCTGATCTGAGCATCGTCTTGCAGCAAGCCCCGTGAATTAACCGCGGCGATGGTGACATTGCTGCTGTCCTGGCTGAACACGAGGTGTTTGCCGTCCGCCGAATAGGCTATGCCGCTATAGCTGCCGCTCGAATCCACTCCGAACGGGATGTAGTTCTGCAGGACAACGCCGGTGTCGGTGTCGAAAATCTCGACGGCTCCGTTGCCATCGTCTGTCGACGTACCCAAAGTGAGGACAGCGGCGGTGTGAGTCTTGGCAATGGGGTTCAGCGCAATCGCCTTCGCACGGACCCGGATACCGAGGTTGACTTGGGTGCCGGCTGGGGTGATGACTTGGCCGTTGCTGACAACCCACGAGCCGTTCGGCTGCGGCCCAGTAAAGTAAGTTGGGTAATACTTGGACTGAGCCGCGGCGAGCCCAGGAAGGCTCAACCCCGCTGCCAGCAGTCCGGCCAGCGGACGCAATTGCTTCATCCGATTCTTATTTCGAGACCTGTTTCGAGACCTATAGCGAGTCGCTTTTCGTGACATGTACCGTTCTCCTCATTGGGTTTTCTTACGGGGTTTTCCTTACGTAGACGGGATTGACGGTGGCAATCGGGGTGGAACTATGATCGGCGATCATTGTCGCGAAGCTAACAGACGCCTTGTGACGGCAGTATGAAGACGATGTGAAATTTCCGTTACAGAGGCTGTGAGTGTTTGACTGTTGATGTAGCGGGCCGGATAATGAAACGCCTTCGGAGGAAGACCGATGCCCAGCGCTCCTCAGTCTCGTAAGAAGTTCAAAATTTCCGATTCCCTGAACCGGCAACTCAATGCGTATGCGCAGGTGGCAGGCGCAGCCGGAGTGAGTGTGCTGGCGCTGGTCGGGCCTCAGAGGCGAAAGTTGTCTACACGGAAACGTATCGGGTGACGCGCACAGGCTTTCCCTTATACATTGATCTCAACCAGGACGGCGTCAAGGATTTTCAACTGCGCACGTCGTTTTATGCTGGTAGCTCGGGCTTAGAGGTAGGGCTCGATGCATCGGGATACCGCAACGCTGATAACGTGGGCGCCGGTAGACGTTTTAGTCGCAGCGGCTATTTTCTTTCTGCTGCCTCCGCTTTGCCCGCTGGCGCCCGAATCGGACCAAAAGGCAATTTCTCCGTTCGTTTCCCATTTATGGCAGTGGAACTTTTCCAAAAAAATGTCGGCAGCCAGGATTCCGACCTGGGCCCGTGGGTCGGCAAAGGTAAGGGTGTTAGCGATCGATATTTGGGACTAAAGTTCGTCGTAGGCGGCGAAGTTCACTACGGCTGGGCCAGACTCAGCGTTACGCTTGGGCACCATCGGCAATTCGACGATGTGAGCGGTACTCTGACTGGATATGCTTACGAGACCGCCCCCGACAAGCCCATCACCGCAGGCCAGATCACTGGCCCGGATGTGATTACGGTGCAGCCCGAAACGTTAGGTGGCTTGGCGCTCGGAAGAAAATAACCTCTCATCTCAACAGTTGGGGCTGGGTCAGTCGGTTTATTTCCTCCAAGCTAGCGTGAATGGGACGCCCCACCACCCGTGATGTGAAGCTCCGCCTTTCGGACTGTGTTGTGATGCCAGCGAGATCAAAAAGCCTAGGACACCCCGCCCAGGTGGCCCACCTTCGATGATGTTTGTCTGGGCGGGGTTGCCGAGGTTTATGTGGAAAGTGTTTCTCTATGTCGTACCGCGCCGAGGACAAGACAGCCGAAGCCAACTTCCGCACACAAGGAAAATCACAATAGCGTCTAACTCTCACCTGCGATTGCTTCCGACACTGGATCTTGTTCTACTCCAAAGAAGATACTAATAACACCGATGATCCAACCCAAGGTGTACAAGCCGTAAGTTACAGG
>JBAPOI010000004.1:0-5298 GCA_049279555.1 Candidatus Sulfotelmatobacter sp. | reverse complement strand
CGACGGCGCAGCGTAAGTCGGGCATTCTTGTGGATGTCCATTCGATCGTTTCCTCGGAAGAGATTGCTTCAGCACAATCAGCTTCTCCGGTTTCGCTCGAATGGACAACGTGTTGAAAGATCACAGGCACCCTCGGTTGTGGGGGTGTCGACCTTCCCAGCCCCAGAAACACGAAGGGCTGTGGTCAGCACTTTCACGCTAACGGCTACCCGCAACTTCACCGATGACCGCCAACAGGAGCGGTTGTCATATGCGGATTCTCGTAGTGCTGTTGCTGTGCGCCGGGGCGGCGAGTGGGCAAGATTTGCCGGGCAGGAGCTTGTTCGACAAAGGCGCGCCGGAGGCGTCAATATCGAGAGAAACCAAGGTGGCCTTCGCCGTCTTCGGGAGCGAGCTTCTGGCCGATGGCGTCGCGACCAGGATTCTCTACCAGCGGCACTACGACGAGATTGACCCTCTGGCCAAGCCGTTCACTCACGCCGGCGTGCCGGGGCAGATTGGGGCGAGTCTTCTTGCAGCGGGGGCCATCGGCGGGGCGTGGTGGGTGCTCCACCGGACGCATCATGACCGAATCGCAAGGAACTTCTTGCGTTCGGTCACGGCAGCCGAGGGCAGCAATGTTGGGCGGCAGTTCTCGATCCTGCGGACCAGTAAGAAGTAGGTCAGATGTTGGGGCGAGAAAAGAGTGGAGCTTCGCTCGACCCTTCGGCTTCGCTCAGGGCAAGCTAGCCGGGGGCGGCTGTCCCTACATCCCCTTTTGGACCGCACTAACCTCAGCGTCCTTCCAAACTGACACGCCAAACATCCCCCTTTAGACTCGTGACTTGCCGTGGTAGCCTATCGTCGGGCGGGGCGGGGCGGCTTGGGGTGCGCCGGCGCTGGTGCCCATAGTAACCTCCATGCCGGAACCAAACAAGCACCTTCGGCACGCTGTATCCCCCTCATCTGCGGAGGGTTTCGCCGGTTCGGAGGCACGGGAAGATGGTTCGGCAGTGCAAGAAAAAGGACAACTTTCCGGCCGCGAGCGGGTTCAACCTAGTGTGAGCACTGCCGCGATCGACCGGGGCGTACTGATGGCAGGCATGGGCTCGCGCCTGGATAATAATTTGCCGCCGGCGATGGCCGTCGCCGAAGGCTTCACCGATGCGGAAGTGATGCTTCGAGTCAAGGCGGGGGATCAATCCGCCTTCGATTACCTGGTGCAGAAGTATCGCCGGCCGCTGGTGAGTTTTATGTACCGGATGGCGCGCAACACGGCTGCCGCCGAAGATCTGGCGCAGGAGGTTTTTCTGCGGGTGTACCGCTCACGCGCAACTTATGAAGCCAGCGCGAAATTCACGACCTGGTTGTATCGCATCGCGACCAATCTGGCGGTGAATCACGCGCGCGATACGCGTCATGAGCGGCCCGAGGTCACGGTAAGCCTGGACGAGCCGGATGAGGAAACGGGCACTACGCTGGATGTGGCGGATACTACGGTCTCCGCGGAAGAAGCTCTAGTACGGCGCGAGCGCATGGCGGCGATCCGCGGAAAAGTGGAGGCGCTGCCTGAACGCCAACGGCTGGCTGTGATCATGCACAAGTACCAGCAGATGGACTACAAGCAAATAGCCGACGTGCTGAAGTTGAGCGAGTCGGCGACGAAATCATTGCTTTTCCGCGCATACGAAACTTTGCGCGAGCAGTTAAAGGAATTTCTCTAGGCGAGAGCCAGGAATGAGGAAGCGAGCCAAACGCGCGATTATTGCGTCGCAAAAAGACGCGCCGCAACACGCGGCTCGCCCAGATCCTTCGCTGCGCAAAGAACGCTTGCTCAGGATGACAACAAAGAATTGAGGGGAATACGGTCATGAAGTGCGAGGAGATTCAAGAAATGATGCCGGACCTGGCGTCCGGTCTGTCAGGGATGACGCCAGAGATCAGCGGACATGTGGCGGGCTGCGGCGCGTGTGCCGCGAAGATGGAAGAGTTTCGCAAGACCATGACGTTGCTGGATGAATGGCAGGCGCCCGAGCCGTCGCCTTATTTTGATGTGCGCCTGCAGGCTCGTCTGCGGGAAGAGATGGCGCGGCCACAAGCTGGTTGGATGGCTTGGTTTCGGCATCCGGTGCTGGCTGCGGCACTCACGGTTTTGATGGCATTGGGTGTGGGCTTGTTCTTCAACAGAAATCCAGGCGATATAGTCGCGGTGGTTGAACCTCCAGCACAATCGACACCAGGCACGGCGGTGAGCGATCTGCAAGCGCTGGAAAAGAACCACGATCTGTATTCCGATTTCGATTTGCTGGACGATTTGGAAGTGCAGCATGATGTAGTGGCGAATCCGTAAGACCAAAGTGGTTGTTGGCAAGCGGTACGAATCCAAGGGTGGGGTGAATGCGGGGAAATTTCATGGCGGTATGGATGGCAGCGGCTGTGCTGGCCATGGCCGTTGTGGCATCTCCCTGCCTCGGGCAACGCAATAATAACTTTCGACCGGTGCAGGCACGGCCGCCAGCGGCAGCGCCGAGTCATCCGCATGTGGGGGAAGGTCATGCTGGCGACTGGCTGCGGCACTATCAAGGCCTGCCGCCGAACGAGCGGGAGCGCGCCTTACAGAATGATCCGGGATTTCGCCGTTTGTCTCCGGAGCGGCAGCAAATGTTGCGACGGCGGCTGGACCACTTCTCGAGCCTGCCGCCACAGCAGCAGCAACGCATGCTGAGCCGCATGGAAACCTGGGAGCACCTGACGCCAGGTCAAAAGGACGAAGTGCGGAATTTGTTCGGCCGTATGCAGCAGCTTCCGCCCGACCGGCGGCGAATGGTGACAACTGCGATACGCGATCTGCGAGCAATGCCGCCCGCACAGCGTGAGCAGATCATCGATTCCAATCGCTTCAAAACTATGTTCTCACCCCAGGAGCGTGACATGATGCGCGGAGCCGCCCGGCTGCCGCTTGCTCCACCCGAGAACGGCAGACCAGAAGAGTAAGTTCCCGGTAACCTTGTTTCAGTGAGCGTCGTGCGAGTCGGTTTTTCCATGACATGCTGTGGCGATGAACTCGGTCCAGCCTGAGATTGCTCACATCTGCCCTCTCCACCCGTCTAAACCCAACAGCACAGCGGCCACACACAGCTCACAACCACTGTGCTTCATCCCGAGTTTTCATTGAGCCGGCTTTTTCATCTTCATCAAGAGAGAATGAGGAGTCTCCCGATGCACAGAGCTCGTCTGCTTGTTTTGTTGTGCAGTTGTTTATCGATGGCAGGTCTTGGCCGCGCCCAGACTGCTACCCGCGAAACCCTGATGCTCGATCTACCGCGGCAAAGCCAGCATGCGGTGATAACCCAGCGAATCGGCATCACCGACATCACGATTAACTATCATCGGCCACTGGCCAACGGACGCCAAATCTGGGGCAAGGTTGTGCCCTATGGGCAAGTCTGGCGCGCTGGGGCGAACGAGAACACTACGATCACGTTCAGTGACCCGGTCTCGATCGAGGGCCAGTCGCTCGATAAGGGAACTTATGGCCTGCATATGATTCCGGGCGAGAGTCAATGGACAGTGATTTTTTCTAAGGCTGCGAGAGATTGGGGGAGCTTCAGCTACAAGCAGGATGAGGATGCGTTGCGCGTCACCGTGAAACCGCAGACTGCTGAGTTGCACGATGCGTTGGCTTACGATTTCGACGATCTCAAACCAGACTCTGCCGTGGTTACGCTACGCTGGGAGAAAGTTGCCGTACCCTTCAAGGTTGCCGTGAATGTAAACGACCTCGTCACGGCCAGCATTCGCCGGCAGGTTCACGGGCTTAATCAGTACTACTGGGAAGGGTGGGACGACGCGGCCGGCTATTTCCTCACCAACAAAATTAATCTGGACGAGGCCTTGAAAGATGAAGATCAATCGATCCAGGCGGAAGAACGCTTCGACAATCTGCTCCATAAGTCGAACATTCTCGAAACCATGGGCCGGAAAGACGACGCCACGGTGTTTCGCAATAAAGCTTTAGAAAAAGGAAGCGCGGTGCAGCTCTATGTCTATGGCCGCCAACTTCAGGGCGAAAAGAAACAGGACGAGGCGTTCGCGCTTTTTCGAGCAAATGCGAAGAAGTATCCGGATGCCTGGCTGTCGCATGTCGGTCTGGCGCGGGTTTACAGCGGCCAGGGCGAGTTCGACAAGGCGGTCAAGGAAATGCAGACTGCTCTGGCGGGCGGGCCGGATGAGGCGAACAAGACGAGGATTGAGGCCTATGTGAAGCGATTGCAGGCGAAGGACGATATCAACCGCTAGGGAAAGCAGTCAGATTGCGACGGTGATAAAAATGGGCCGGTCTGAAGATCGGCCCATTCATTTGGAACTCGTTAATGTCTCGACTCTATCCCCAAAGAGAGCAAGGGCGGAAGTCTCGCTAGGCGTTTAACAGTGGGCTGACCTGTCGGCGTGAGAGAGCAATAACCATCCCCAGCCCTAGGAGCTGCCAATCCAAAAGGCCTTTTCTAGAGGAGCCATGATCTGGCACACCAGTCCCTCTGTCCACGGGTCTATTACTAGGCGCTTGAACCATCGACCGCAGAAGGTGAGTATCTGGTAGACATGCCGAGCTACTTTAAGAACGTGCCAATGATGCGCTAGTTGATCCATCGTTATCTGAACTCCGTCATTTTCAGCGAAAATCTCGAGCGGCGCCGAGTAAGCCGCGGCCCGACACACCTAGGCCGCCGGACAGCCAGGCGCGGCTGTCCCACAAAAGTATTTTCACTAACTTAGACAACTGTCCTCACTCACCACACGCGGCAGGCGTTCGCGCGCACCATCTTTTGACCGGGCTTACAGCCGAAGGCCTGGTAAAACTCGGGCATGTTCGAGTCCACATTGTTGATGCGGAAGATGGGCATTGAATGGGGGTTGGTAGTCACCCGCATCCGCGCTATCTCCGGCCGTACGTTCGTACACCACGAGTAGGCGTATGAGAGAAAAAATCGCTGGCGATAGGTCCATCCATCCGGACCTTTGTCATCGAGCGACTTGCCCTGCTTCTTGAGTTCAGTTTCGAGAGCGATGAGTGCGAGATGAATGCCGCCGTTATCCGCGGTATCTTCGCCTTGGGTGAGCAAACCGTTCTGTTTAACGCCAGGACCTGCCTCGGGAACCTCTTCGGTGTATTCGTCGGAGATGCATTTGCCGCGTTCTTCGTATTGTTTGGCATCTTCCGCCGTCCACCAGTCGCGCAAATTCCCCTGAGCGTCAAACTTGCGCCCCTGATCGTCGAAGCCGTGAATGATTTCGTGACCAATGACCATGCCAATGGCG
>JBAPOI010000003.1:0-1756 GCA_049279555.1 Candidatus Sulfotelmatobacter sp. | reverse complement strand
GAATTAACGCGGGCCAACCTAGCGGTCCGACACGGCGTTTTGGCAAATCGAGAAGACGCACTGCCTGACGAGTTAGCACATAATAGTACCCTTGGTCGCCCAGAGTGTAGCGATGCAATAGCCGAGCTTTTACGAGGCGACGCACGACCTTTCTTAATGCGTTTGAACTGTGTTCCGGCAGCCATGCTTGCGCCAGCTCCAGTATGATGAGACCAAAGGCCGCGCCTAATGTAAGCATGAGCAGTTGATTGTCGCGTAACAAGGCGACGCTCTTCATAGGTCACCAGATTTCTAAGGGTAGTTGGAGCGATTCAGTGCAATAAACTTGCAGGGCGAGCAGACGACCCGGCGGATAGCTGCCCCCCATTTCGATCGCTTGGTACGGCGAACCGTCGTCGTCGTAAAGCAGCACGTCAGGTAGTTTCTCGCCATATCGGAGATCTCCCTTCCGCTCCCAATCCGGCAGCCAATCCCGAGCACGTTCAGGCTGGGCGCGAGCGAAATGAAAATAAAGGGCACTGAGCGCAAGGTCGTGACTAACGGCCGCTAGATTCGAGATGTCGGGCTGCGCTTTGCCGCCAAACAGTTGATTGCATTTTGGCCCGCGCACGTAAATTGTCGTGACCTCAGGCTCGATGCGCCAGCGCTTTTCCAGTTTCCACGAAAGCGCAGCCATGTCGCCGAGCGGGCTTTCCCGTGGCACCTGGAGTAACGGAGCGTCTAGTTTGGGTGTCGGCTTCGCGAGCACCCGCAGACGGCGTATTAGATCGTCACGAACCAAACCGTTTAGCCAGGTAGTGAGATGGCGACGACCTGTTGCGGACGAAATATCCCAGTGCTCGGCGAGTTGCCCATCGGAAACCAAAGCCAGTTTGCAAGACAGTAATTCACAGAGCGTCATTGCGCGTTCATTCATCATTGCGCTCCATCGGGGAGTTTGCGCGGCCGGCCGGGGCTGCGGCGAGGTAGATGCTGTTCGTTCGCGGTTGGCGCCGGCAAGATGATCGGAGGGGCAGGCGCGATCGGCGGAGTGGCTTGCTCCTCGCCTTCTGTGTCCGCGAATTGAAGAGAACCTTGCGACTGTTCTTCGGACGCGATCGACTGCGTTGACGATGGCGTTGGTTCACCGAGGCCGGCCAGAGTTGCTTCCGCCTTTGCGGCGTCGGCGGCGGTGATTTTTGCTAGATCCCGCGAAAGCAGTGCCAGGCCTTCCTCAATACCCTCCCGTCCGCTTTGGAGCACGACATTACGCACGGCCATTCGGACCATCGCGCGGAAGTATTTGAGCATAACCGCTCCCATCTTTTTGCTCGAAGCAAGCAACTTGAAAAATGGTTAACCTTGTTCGTCTGCGCTGTCTGTTCATGCGCGCACGGCCTCGCCAAGTACGCAATGCGTACCGTGTCACCACCACCTGCAATTAAGTCAGGTTGTTTAGAGACCGCATGAGATCATGTTTTTCCGACGGTGCGTCGGGACTGAATTGATTTTACCGGGCGCAACTGTCGCCGCCAAACGACTTATAGGGCGCGGTGGTACGCGAGAATGAAAATGTGAGTGCATCCGAGTCATTTTGCGCCAGTTGGCGCATTACCTTCTTCTAGGCGCGAAATCGCGTACTTGCCAGCGGTATCCAGATGAAGTTCAAGATGCAGCGTGGCCTTTAGCAGCCTGATTCGTTTGTTGTCAGTGGAATTCGCTAGCGGCGTGATCCACCGTTCATGCTCTTGAACGATCTGCCTGATACGTCCTGCAC
>JBAPOI010000002.1:0-3627 GCA_049279555.1 Candidatus Sulfotelmatobacter sp. | reverse complement strand
CTACTTTATTTCTGCGGTGCGATTGATGCCAAGATTTCACGGGATTCGGGCACCGGTCCGGCACACTCACTTAGGTGCCTTCGCCATGTATTGCAGGTCGACATCAATGGTCTTATCGCGAGTTAAGGCAGTCACGTGAGTCGACACTTCCCAATCGACGCTCGTTGGCAGCAGCTTTCTGGCTTGAGGCAGGTACTGTTTGAGGTAGGTGGCGTCATAGACGTCGCCGGGACGAATTTTCCACGCGGCTCGTAGCCGGGCTTCGAGATTATTGTCGATGCCACGAAACGCCAGCTCTCCCATATGGTAGAGAGGCCCTTCGGTGACCTCCAGGCGGTAATCAACCGTTCCAGCGGTATCATCGAACTCCGCAACCGCCTTGATCGTCGCCGTGACAAAGCCGCGGGAGCCGTACAACTCCTGGACCGCCCGCAGATCGGCATCGAGTAGAACGGTGTCGGCCGACTGCCCGATCTTTGCGTGAAGCAGCGGCTGCAACGCATCGCTTGCAATTTCCTTGTTACCTACCCAGTTCCACCCGCTGAGCTTGTAGCGACTGCCGGGGGTAATGGGAAGCGACACGTCCACGAAAGTGATTTCGCGCTTGTCGTCGCCCGATTCGGTCGACTCTGAATCTGTCGGCTTTACCACCTTGGGTTCCGGTAGAGCGCACGAGGCTCTGAGATATCCGCGTTCGCGATAGACCGGCAGAATCGTGTGTTCGGCGAAAGAAGTCAGTAAGGTGCGGGAGTACGCGCGCCCTGAAAGCTTCTCGGCTGCTTCCTTGAGTTCGGGTAGTTCCTCCGCGGTCGAGCCTGGGAACTCAATTTTATGCACACGGATCGTGACACCGGAAACGTTGTAATCGAACGATTCAAGATGCTCGCTCTTGCCGTTGGTGCGCTGATACTCGACGTGGCCGGGGACACCGTTTTCCAGCAGCAGAGCCTGCAGCACGTCAGAAACCTGATCGGGCAGGCGGCCGGTCGCAGGTAGCTCTCCATTGAACAGTGGAACGCGTTCGTGCACCTTCTGGAGCAGGTCGTGATCACCGAACCACACGAAGTCAGTAAAGTGCGCCGGAACGAACTTATCGGCATCGCTGACCTGAAACGTCAACTTCAGTCCCGCCGATGAATACGAATAAGTGTAGGCGATATCGTGGAAGGCGCCACTCTCACCCAGTTGACGGGCGGCTTTTTTGAAATCCTCATCGCCAACGACCGCGCCTGGCGGCAACCCGCATGCAGTTGCGACCTCTTCCTGCGTAAATCGCTTGCTGCCGGTCACCTTTATCTCAAGAAGCTTGTAGGTGGAGGTAGGAGCCGGATGTGCGGTCTGGCTGTTTGTCGGCTGCGGTTGAGCGTTGATTGGTGAGATGGCGAAATTTCCAAGCGCGAAGAAAAGGAGCAGGGAGGCCGGCAGCAACCTTACCCGAACGCTAGGGAATCGTCTCTTCATCGAATCGTGCCGAGATATCTCAGGCCATCGCTGCCTGAGCTCTGATTGCTATGTGCTAATTGCTGCCTACCCAGACTTAGCGCATGAAATCATCGCATCATTCGGCTTGTTTTTCACGGCGATGTCGATGAAGGCCAGCGCGGCGCGGCTGAGAGCTTTGTCCTTGCGGAAAACGAGCGCGAGATCACGCCGCAATTGAGCATCGGCCATGGGAATGGCGCAAAGCACACCGGCTCGAACATCCTCCTGCACATTGGACCGGGCGATGAAGCCCACACCCACGCCCGCTGCCACGAATCGTTTCAATAGTTCGCTCGAGTCCAGTTCCATGCTGTAGTTCGGCTTGAGCCGCCGCTCACGAAACAGGCCGTCGAGCGCGTCGCGCGTGTGTCCGGTTTTCGGAAGGACCAGCGGATACTTCGCCAGATCTCCTACAGAGACCGACTTCATCTTGCCCAGCGGATGGTCCGGGGGCGTGATGACTACCAGTTCATCCTGATGGATGAGGACTACGGTGAGCCGGTTGTCCTTCACCGGAAGCGAAACCACGCCGAAGTCGACCGAGTTGTCGGTTACCGACTCCAGAACATTGGCATAATCGGCGCGCTTAATGTTCACCGAAACGTCCGGATAACGCTTTTTAAACTCGGCGAAGACCTCGGGAAGAATGTGAAGGCAGGTGCCCTCGTTCGCGCCGACGGTGATTGCACCACGTGGGACATGTTCCATCTCGGCCAGCGCGCTGAGCATCGCTTTGCGGGCATCGAGCGTTTCCTCTACGTACTTCAGAAATGCTTTTCCCGCTGCCGTGAGCGAAACTCTGCCGCCGGAGCGGTCGAAGAGCTTGGCGCCGACTTCGTCTTCGAGGGCGCGGATTTGCGAAGAGATGGCGGGCTGGGTGCGGAAACGCTTCTCCGCCGCCCGGGAGAACGAGGCGTGACGCGCTACTTCGAGGAAAGTTTGGAGTTGGTCGAAGTCCATGAAGCAGTTGCCAGTGAGAACTTGGCACCATTTTGAGAACGCCGTGGCCTCGTCTTTGGCTGCCTTGCGAAACGAATTGTAGCAGGGCCGTGGGCGATGACGCGCGCGGGCATCAAGCGCCGGCCTGAATTTAAATCGCCTGATCGCACTCACGGATGCGGTAAAATTCTCGTCCGCAAGAGGAGGCTTCTCGATGAAACGTATTCTCTCGGCGTTCTGGCTGTTCGCGCTCACGACTGGAGCGGTTCACGCAGCGGCACAGGTGCATCCTTTCCGGGACGGCACGCCGGGAGTGACCGGCTACCGTTCCGAGGTGCTGGCCCTGGTTATGATTCAGGAAAGCGAGTTCACGCGCCTTGCCGAGGCGATTCTGGCCGAGAAGTACACATGGCGTCCCGCACCGGGCGTGCGCTCAATCGCCGAAGTTCTACTCCACGCCAGCGCCGCCAATTACAACATGTACAAGCTGGTAGGTGTGGCGATTCCCCCTGGGCTCGACGTGGAAAACTTCGAACAATCCACCACCGACAAGACGAAGATTATCGCGATGCTTAAAGAGTCTTATGCCCACGCCAAGAAGGCAATCACGGACATGCCCGACGCGAGCCTCGAAAAAACTATGGATTGGGCCGGAGGAAAGATCACGTATCGCGGCATGCTCCTCTACATCGTTCCGCACATCGCTGAGCACCTGGGGCAGTTGATCGCCTACGCGCGCATCAATGGAGTCGTGCCGCCGTGGAGTGACGACGGCAAGAAGTAAGGAGGGCGGGCCTGAGTCAATTAAAATCGCTACTAGCGAGAGGCGACACTATTTGGGCTGCATTGTGACTTGCACAGTCTTTCGTTCACCAGATTCAAGATGCAACGTTGGATCTGATGGATCGGCCGGGTTCGAATAGAACCAATTTTTATAACCCTTGGCTGTGATGCCAAGGAGGACATCGAAGAGCGGGCTAATGGGAACTTCCCTGCCGCCTTCGTCGGTTTGCGGGAAATATGCCAAGCCGGCCGTTCCAGCGCCGCCGCCATCGGCGCCAATCGTCCTGATCATAAAGTCGTCGATGGCTTTGCCGGTGATGCGGTCGCTCACGATAAGGACCAACACGGCTGGTTTAGGCCCCACTTTCAGCACAACGTTGGCCGTTGGCTTTGCTGCGGTCAGGACAACCGTCTGTTTATATG
>JBAPOI010000001.1:0-15656 GCA_049279555.1 Candidatus Sulfotelmatobacter sp. | reverse complement strand
GGACTGGCTGCTCGCCGAACTCGCGAAAACCGACCATCCCATGTCGTGCCCACACGGTCGTCCGGTTGTCCTAAGGTATTCTGTAAGGGATATTCAGAAGGCGTTTAAGAGAATCTGAGGAAACCAGCAATTAGCAATTGGCAGTTAGCATTTTAGCGATGCCATTCTTGTTAATTGCCAACTGCTAATTGCTGTCCTATGACCGAGCAGGAGCTACAGCAACTGCGGCGCGAGAAGTGGCGGCTGGATGGCAAGCCCATCCGGACGATTGAAGAGGCGCGCAAATTTGTCGAGAGCGTGGGATTCTGCCTGATGTATCCAATGCGCCCGACGATGCCGGTACCGACGTTTATTGGCGCGTTTGTGGGATCGGACGATCGCCTGCCGACATGGCAGCACGCTTATTCCGATCCGCGAGCGCTGGAAGCGACCGAACTCATGGTGCGCTTGCTGCGCGAGCGCGCTGCGTATGAGGCGAATCTGTTCGATGAGAACAACGCATTCCTGGTCGCGGCTTCGGCGTTTCCATATTTTTATGCGCTGGTAGGTGAGCGCAATCCGAAGCTCGGGCCAAAGCAGGGGCCACGCTCCGCTTACTCGCCGCTGGCTTGCGATGCCTTCGAGCTGATTCGGCGCGATGGACCGATTTCAAAAACGAAACTGCAAGAATTGCTGGGCGGCAGCGTGTCTCTGGCCGCTCTCGATAACGCTCTAGGCGAGTTGCTCGCGAAACTTCGCATTACCCGCGTCGACTATAAGGCCGCAGAGGGATCTTTCTGGGATGTTCTCTACCGCTGGGCGCCGGATGCGGTTCGCGAAGGCGTAGGGCTGTCGGTACAGGAGGCACTCTCGGCGCTGCTCTCGAAATATCTTGAGTGCGTAGTCGCCGCTGAGCAGAGCGAACTCGAAACTTTTTTTGGAAACTTTGTGGCACGGTCGCGCGTGAAGGAAGCCGTGAATGCTCTGCTGGCGGCGCGTGAGTTGAGCTTCGTGCATGTGAGTGGGAGATCGATGCTGCAGATTACGCCGGCGAAGGAAGCGATAACGGTTTCCGTAAGGCAGCAGCGCGCAGCGAAATGAGGAGTCTTGTGCTCCTTGAGTATCGTGCTGCGCGAAAGAAAAATCGGATCGAGCTTCGCTCGACTAAACAGCCGAGGGCGGCTGTCTCCACATCTTTCTTCACACTCTCCGTGTACAATCGTCTACTTGCTCAATGACGGACGACTCTGATCCCAACTACTCTCAACGCAAATTGATTATTGCCATCGACGGCCCGGCGGGCGCAGGCAAGAGCACCATCGCATCGCGGTTGGCGCGCAAGCTTGGCTACGTGAATCTGGAGAGCGGAGCGATGTATCGGGCGCTTGCGTTGAAGGCGATTGATCGGGACGTATCCTTTGACGACGAAACCGCGCTGCTGAAACTCGCGCAGGAGTCGCGCATTCAACTCGAACCGACGCGGGGCGGAAACCGCACTCTGCTCGATGGGCAGGATGTTTCGGCGCGCATTCGCGAGCGCGATGTCACCGAGGCGGCGTCGCGAGTGTCGGTGCATCCTGAGGTGCGGGCGTGGATGGTGGCGCGGCAGCGGGAAATGGGCTCGGGCGGTGGCGTGGTGATGGAAGGCCGCGACATTGGCACAAAGGTTTTTCCCGGCGCCGACGTTAAGATTTTTCTCGATGCCGACCCGGTGGTGCGTGAGCAGCGCCGCATGCAGCAGCAGAAGATCAAGGGCGATGTCGCAGCCAGCGTTGCGGCCGACTTGCGCGAACGTGACCGCCGCGACCGCACCCGGACTGCGTCTCCGCTGAAGGCAGCGGAAGATGCGGTGGTGATTGACTCGACCAAGATGGGCGAGGAAGAAGTGCTGGCACGAGCGGAGAAGTTGGTGGCTGAACAACTTCTCCGCTAAGGAAAGATGAACACAGCGGCGGAGGTATTCGGGGTCTCTAGGCGCGGGCTGCCGATGCGCGCCTGACGGAGAGATGGGGAAACGGCCGAACCTTCGACGGGCCCGATTTTTGTGCAAGCCAGAGATCGCGCTGGACCTGCATCCTGAGCCAGAAGTCGGCCGAGGTTCCTAGGGCCGCCGACAGTCTCAAAGACATCGAGGCCGTGATGCCCGCGTGCCCGTTGAGAATTCGTGAAAGATGAGCTCGTGTGATGCCCAAGCGAGCCGCCGCTTCGGCGACAGTCATTTCTCCAAGATAATCGCGCAGAACTTCTCCGGGATGGGCTGGGTTAAAGATCATGTTTCTCCGATCCATATTTCTCCGATCAATGGTAGTCCTGGTAGTCCACGAGAATCGCATCTTCATCGTCAAAAGCAAACGTCAATCGCCAGTTGCCGCTCACAGCCACAGACCAATGGCCTCGCATATCCCCTTTCAACGCATGCAAGCCGTTTTCAGGCGCGTTCATATCTTCGGGTTGGCTAGCGACGTTGAGCGCAGTGAGAAGACGCCGGAGCTTGTCCGCATGCTTTGGCTGAATCCCAGACCTCGAGCCGGTTTCGGCGAACTTCTTGAGTCCCTTATGCCGATAGCTCAAGATCATCCGTATAGTGTACGGTAACAGTATACGGAACACAATACGCTTTTTCATCTTATGTGTTTGAAGTCCGCCGGGGCGATGTCGTGGCGAAGCAAACCCCTTCGACCTGCCGAGAGCCCCCTCTTAGGACGGCCGGTGGCGCACGAGAGCTGCTGTTAAGGGGCTAGTTCTCGGTTGGCTCTACTTTGGCTTTAGGTGCGGGCAGAGCTTTGGGCGGTTTTCCGGGTGCGGGTGGGATAGGCGGGGTTGGCGCGCTGGCAGAGGCCTTTCGAATTTCGATACCGTCGTGCTCGTTATTGATCACGATATGGGAACTTGCGTTACCCACGCTCCCGGTAGCCTTTGCTTCGCGCTCTCCGTTTACCACGCTCAACTCCGGGAAGTCAGACTTAATTTCGCCGTCGTGCGTCCGGGCATCGACATGAAAGCCGGCTTTTTCCGGGATATCCAGTTGCACATCGCCGTTACGGCTGTCGATCTGAACGTTGCCGAGCGAGCGCATGGAGACTGTCACTCCGCCGTTTTCATTCTGCAGGCGAACGTCGCCGGAAACCTCTTCCAGTCGAATCTGCTTTGAGCGCGTCGTCAGGTGAACCGGTCCGGTGACTTGTTCGGCGTGCAGGTCGTCGGAGTCGAGATCGAGATCGCCATCGATGCGGGAAAATTCCATGTCCGTGCGCGAAGACTTGAAGGCTACAGTCTTGCTGATGCGGGCGAGTTTCACGCTCTCCATAAACTCGCCCTCGAGTTGAGCCGCACCTTTGATGTCGGTGACCGATACCTCATTGAGCCGGCCACCAATGTGTACGTCGCCGGTGATCTGCTCGACCTTGAGTGAACTCTTCTCGAGATTCAGTTTCACGTTGCCAACTACGTCTTCCACCGAAACGTCGCCGTGCTGGTTGGAGATGTCCACATCGCCGTCGCGGCCGCTAACCGACACATCGCCGCGGCGCGAAACAATGTGCAACTCCATTTTTCGCGGGATGGAAATCTCCAGATCGGTCTGAACAGGGTGGTCGCCGGCGCCCTGAGTCTTGGCATCGAGCGTCCATGAGGAGCCTGCGGCGGTAATCACCGGCTTGGTCTCGCCATTGTACTTGTCGGCGTCACTCTGGTTATCCGCGCCGATGCGCTTGCGCACTACCACAGTGATTTTATTGTCGTCGGCAACGTTGACGCGCACCGCGCCGTGATCGTTATTCACGCGCAAGCTGGTGACGGTCGGTGGGATGACCTGTTCGAAGTGATCATCGAAGTTAAAAGTTTCACCGAAGACATTATTGAAATCGCTGTCGTCGATGTTTAAGTTGTCGCGGATGTCGTTCCAGTGAAAGCGCTCCACATGAGTGGCAATGAGTCCGAAGAAGACGATGACGATGACGAGAAAAACGCCGCCAGCGCCGATTCCGCGAGCCGGTACTCCATCGCGCTGAGCTTGCTGATATTCGATCAGCTTAACGACGCCCCATAGGATCAGAAGCGCGGGCCAGTAGTGAGCGAACAGAATTCCCAGGCGACCCCAGGAAATCATGCGCAGGTTGCCCAGCAGGAAAATGACCCCGAGGACAATCAGTACGAGCGGCCCGGCGAACGAGCGGCGGCGGTGCCGCGGTGGAGCATAAGGCTGAATAGGAGGTTGAACTGGACTAGACATTGCGAGCCTCCCCGGAGGCAGATGATGTTTCAGGAGATGGTGTTCCAGACTCGGAGACTGGCGGAGGCGCTGGCGTTACCGTCGGCGGAGCTGGCGGGAATGGGCCGACGTGTCCGGCGGAAGATGCGCTGCTCTGCAAAAGCTTCACGATGCCGATCACCAGCAGAATTGCGGGCCAGGTACGGTCGAAACTGACCACGTCAAGGCTCTGCAACAGGAAAAGCGTACCGATGGTCAGGACCACGGCAGGCCCAATCGCTCTACGCATGCGGCAGCGATCGCAAGTGCAGCCGAAGCGGCGGCCAGGGATTACACCCCATTGCCTGGCGAGCATCCATCCGCCGAAGAAAATCAGGATAAGCGGCCAGAAGCGATCGAGGCCGAACTCGAAGACATTCATGGTGTGCAGCAGGAAGAGCACACCTAGGCCGATGAGAATGATCGCTACGGCTGGAATGCTTTTGGATTCGCCCCTCTCACTAGGCGCGCCCATACTGAACGTCTGCGCCAAACCATAGGGATCGGGAGCGGGTAGTCCAGCCTGAAGTGCATGGGCCGTGCGGACCGCGTCGATGATCTGGTAGACATAGAAAAACGCGATGCCGAGTCCGAAGATAAAATCCCAGCGCCCGGCATGATCGGACGCAAAAATAAGCATCGCGAAGATGAGCAAGTGAGCGAGTCCCTTGGCGTACTGCGAGCAGTAAACAGCGCCTACGCCGAAGGGAAAGAATCCAGCCAGGATACCCGCGACCGCAGGATTAGGACTGGAGCCGGACGATGACCTGGGAGTCATGCCAGGAGCGACCGGCGCGGTGTAAGCCGCCGCTGGAGGTACGAATGCAGCCGCCGGCGGAGCAGTGCCTTCCAGTCTCGCTGCGAGGCATGGCTCGCAGTAGACGACTCCGCGGACATCGCGCGTGCAGTTAGAGCAAAGGGGCTTGCCGCAAGTGCGGCAGAATGCGACTGCGGCAGTATCGTCGTGCGTGGCGCAGTTCATACGAACCTCCTGTATGTGGTCACCGACACTACAGGCCGTTCGACTAAATACGACTCGTCTACAGATGGAGATGGACCCAGTGGAGCGCTGGCCAGAATAATACGGCTATCGGTCTGGCTGTAGTTGCGCTCCTGCTTCTGCTCGGGCTGTTCGGTTGTGTCGTTCTTGGGATCTTTCTGTTTGGCTGGCGCGGACTCACGAGGTTCGGCGGGTTGGACGCTGCGCTTGAGTTCGCGAACCCGCGATTCCAACTCATAAACGAACCGGATGTTCTCGTAGTACCGCACCACGCGGGCTTGCGTGTTGTAATACGTGTGCCGTATAGCCGCCGGGCGCAAACTCACTGAGCGCAAGTCGGCAGGTTTTACGCCGATCACGCTCAGGGCAACCGATAGCGAGAAGAATGCCATGCCAAACGACATGGCGAATCGCGGTTGCCGGACCGTCCCCCAGATAGGCTGGACGGCTTCCGAAACCCAGGCTTGCGCACTTTCCCAGCGAGCGGCAATCCACGAAACACGCGGTTGCGGCGCGGACACATTCACCCGCAGGCGTTGGGTGTCAACGCCCGTCGTGGATGCCAGAATGTTGTTGACCAGACTGACTGGAGGCACCACCTCCGTGAGTTCCTTCAGCCAGTTGCGGCCCGCCTCGACTTCGGCGAACAGCGGCCCGCACGCCGGACAAGTCCGCGAGTGAGCTTGGAAGCGGTCGAGTTGAATGCCACTCAGAACGCCATCGAGGGCATCGCTGAGCAGGCCATCAAACTCGTGACACTGCATTCCGTTACTGGTTTGGTCGTTATCCATGTGATTCGGCATCACATCACCTGCCTATAGGTACGTTGTAACAGGCGTGCAAGTTCCGCGCGCCCACGATTTATTCGAGATTTCACAGTCCCCTCCGGAACCTTCAAAACGGTTGCGATTTCGCGGTAATCAAAATCCTGTAAATCCCTTAGAATCACAGCTTCACGAAGCTCTGGCGAGAGCTTCGCCAGGGCCGCGTGGACGGTTTCTCCGACCTCCCGGCTGCGTACGCGCTGGTCGGGAGGGGCAGATTGGTCCTGAATTTGCTCACTCAGCGGCTGCGCGTCTTCGTTGGCCGATGAAGTCGCGTCGAGCGAGTCGGTGATGCGGTCCTGCTTGGTCTTGCGGAAGTGATCGACCAGCAGGTTGCGGGTGATGGTGGTCACCCAGGTGACGAACGCTCCCTTCGACGGGTCGTAGCTCGCAAGGGTGCGATACATCTTGATGAAAACTTCCTGCGCGAGATCTTCGGCGTCGTCAGCGGACCCGGCGAAGCGATAGCAAATGTTGTAGATGCGCCGGTTGTAGGTCTGTACGATTTCCTCCCAGGCAGCGGCATCGCCGGCAACACACCGGCGCACCAGCATCGCAACTACCTGGACGTCTTCCAAGCCCTAAGCCCCCGGAAAATCGCTGATTCGTATCAGAGTATGCCTTCAGGCATACCGCAATCGCCGCACGATCGACTACGCCTTCAGGCGCTGGATGAGACAACAAGGCGCCCAAACTCTACAAGACAGTACGTGAATGTGGTCTTGTAAGTTCGAGATATGCACAGAGTGAGTTGAAACAGGGCATTGTAACAGCGGGGACATTGAGCGATCTTGCGAACACCGACGCAGATTAGAAATAAAGGCCAACTACAAGTTCCCCGGCAGGAGCCGAGCGGATTGCACCCTGGCCTACTTGATCTCAAAGTTTTTTGGATCGAGCGTCACGTTGTGCGATATTTTTCCCACGGTCACGTCATATTTGTCGATGGTGCCGCTCGCCGCTGTGCCATAAGTGAACCGTGTAGTCCACTTTGCAGGTAAAGTAAGATTGTCAACGCTTTTGAAATCCCCAAAGCGTTCTTCCAGACGGTAGTGGCCTTCCTGTTCGTTCCCGGATGCACGCGGGCCACCACGCAATTCCGCCGTTACGACCATCAGATAAACCGTCATGACGTGTCGAAAGGTGTCCGGTTCGAAATAGAGCTGGATTTCGAGATCACTGTTTTTCTTGGGGACGTAGTCGACGCGATGAAGTTCGACTCCATCCACTTTCTTCAAACCGCGATCCTCCAATCTGGCACGACGTTCCTGCAAGTGAGATAACGCCCATGCGGTCGAAAGCGCGCCTCCCCAAAGACCCTCGGTAAGGATCTCGTCATGGACCCTCACAAAATCGCCAAAGGCGGTCCAACTGCCGGGTTTCACCCATGCAATCGAGGTCTTCTTTCCATTGCTTACGAACCACTCCGTGCGGAAAACAGTTGGCGGGAACTTCATCAATGACGTAAGTTGGTCGCCTTCTGAGACCAAGGTTGCCGGGCCCTCGTAGGTCAGCGGCCCGTGGGTTAGAATCTCGAACGTCACAGTCCCCTGAACCACCCGATTCTTCACAGCTGCTCGCGCCTGCTCGGTCCCGATGGAATTCAAGTGCTGGTTAACGAATTCCGTGACTTTAAACTCATCTTTGGCCGTGCTGACCGAAACCATTAACAGCAGCGCGACTGGGAGTGCGAAGAACCGCATCTTTAGCCTCCTGATTCATTCCCAAGGCCGGGAAATCAGACAGTATAGCCCTTTTATTCGCAGTGAGCGTAAAAATGGGTAACCGGAAGGAGTCGTTGCTCGGCCTTATACTGATTCCCACCCATGGTCTACCTGTGCCTTTCAGATTTTCAGAGTCAAACAAGAGTAAGGACTACGCTAATATGAGGACGCTCATTATCCTGTTAGTGATATGTCAAGCTTTATCGGCTCAAGACAAGGCAAAACAGCCTGCGCCGAAGCAAGATGACGCGCCGAAGAAGCCCGATACCGGCGAACGCCATGAGTTCGTCATCTCGAACTTTCACACCGAGAGCGGCATGACCCTTCCGGTGGCGCGAATCGAGTACGGAACCTACGGCCACTTGAACACCGCAAAAGACAACGCCGTGCTTCTGCCTTCGCACTATATGGCCGACTATCACGGTTACGAGTGGCTAAGCGGTCCCGGCCACGCGCTCGATACGTCGCAACTCTTTCTTGTGACCACCGAGATGTTTGGCAACGGACACTCTTCCTCTCCCAGCAACACGCCCGAGCCTTTTCATGGCCCGCGCTTTCCGCTGATGACGATTCGCGACAACGTGGAGGCGGTACACCGTCTGCTCACCGAAGAGCTCAAGATTACGCATCTTCGCGCCGTCATTGGATTCTCCATGGGAGCGCAACAGGCGTTTCAGTGGGCAGTCAGCTATCCAACGTTCGCGGATCGGATCGCGGCCACCGCGGGAACCGCAAAGACCTATGGACACGGCGTAGTGCGTCTCGAAGGCCAGATCGCCGCGCTCACCGCCGACGCCGCCTTCAAAGATGGCGACTACACCGCTCCGCCCACCAAGGGATTACAAGCCTTCGGCGTAGTCTGGACGGCGTGGCTTTTCTCTCAGGAGTGGTGGCGCAAGGAGTTGTGGAAGGAAGGCGCGAAGCCGGGAACTACATTTGAAAGCGTGCTGAATGACTTCCGCACCAACTTCATTCCCGGAGCGGATGCGAATGACCTGATCCTGCAATGCCGCACCTGGGAACATCACGACGTGGGAACGACTCTGGGATTCGGCGGAGATACGGAGCGCGCGCTGCGCTCCATCAAAGTTCCATTTCTCTACATGCCATCGGAAACCGATCTCTACTTTCCCATTGGAGATGCGCGCTACGAGGCAGCATTCATTCCCAACGTGTCGCTGGTTCCGATCCCGTCGCTATGGGGACACACCGCCGGCGCAGGTGGCAGTCCCGCCGACGAGAAATTCGTGAACGAGAAGATTGGCCAATTTCTCGCCGCCGGAAAATAGCCGCTCTCGCTTTTGAATTTGTCATCCTGAAAGAGCGCGTTCTTTGCGCGACTGAAGGACCTGTGTATTTGTCTACAGCGCTAGGCTCCCCGCTTCCTCCACAGTCACTATCGGCTACTGGCCTTCAACCGTGCTCTCCAACTTCCTTGCCATCTCATGCACCAGAAGCGTAGTCACGGGTCTCATCGCTCCGTCCAACTCTCCCAGTAGGGCAGCAAGCTCCTCTTGCAGTGTTGTCAGGTGACTCTCCGAAGCCTTCGAAGCAGCAATCCTGGCAACGATTTCGCGGATCTTCAATTCGATGGGCCGGAATGCAACCGACATCGACATCATGGCTTCCCAACTCAGAAATTGACGCCAGATCTTGGGCTGATCCAGTCCAGCGTCGCGAGAATCTTTGCGGTAGAGATTCAGTTCTTTTAGCAGCCTTTTGGCGAGCTCCGGGAGACGTTCAATAGGGGTGACCAAGATATTCGGACCCGAGAATTCGCTATAATTTTCCAGAAACAACCAGCGAAAACGGCAAACAACGTCCAAGCCCTTCAACAGGTATGAAGTAGATTGATCGCCGTAGTCCGCCTGTTTCAACACTTCTACAAAATAAATGTTAAATTCCCGATCGCCGTTGTAATACCTGGCGGCGGTTGTAAGCATGAGGCGATAGGTCCTTGCCTCGTCGTTAGAAAATATGATCTGGCTGCTGTCCACATCAACGCGATCCGAAAACGAGGACAGCACCACGCTGGTAATCGCCTCCCGCCAGGAATCGCAGAGAGGGCTTCCTGCCGCGGCGGCCAAAAACCTTCCCCACGTGATGGGCATGTCCGGAAGACCGAAAATGGCCATTGTCGTACCTGTGGACGGCGTGATCTCCGTATCCGGCGGCAGGTCTTCGCTCGCCCTGTCCAGATCAGAACCCTTCACACGGACGATGATCTGTCTCTGCGGTTTGAGCACGGCCTCGATCGTTCCCGTGAGGTACCGGAAGATGGCTAGCTTCAGGTTGCGAACGCAGGCGACGGGCTCCTGCTCCGGCCTTCTCGGCATCTTGGGAAATCCGTTTTCCTCTCTGATCCGATCGACCTGGGCTCGCCACTCCTCAAGCAAAGAGCAGATGGGCTCGTCGGGACGCACCTCCAGTTGAGATTCGAATTTTTCGTAACTCATCTCGAGCAGTTCGCGCCCCAGGCCGAGTGCAATTCCTTGTTCGTTCACCGATGTGGCTGGCTGCTCATCCATAAAAAAGGCAATCTTACGACGTCCCGGCGTGTTTCCAACAAGGCGGTCGAAATAGCCGACTTCCCAGCCCGTGTAGCCATGGCTCTCGTTGCCGCTACGTGTGAATACAACGATAAAGACATCAGTCTTCTCCAGCTTCGTTTCGATCTGTGCCTTGAAGGCCCGGTCGGGCTGCAGGAGCACTTTGTCGAGAGACACTTCGGCGAAGACATCTCCGAGGGTGGCCTTCAGGCAAGAGCCGACCGCCTCGGCGATAGGAAAGTCTTCGGGTGTATAGCTGATGAAAATTCTGAAAAGACGGAGCTCTATTCCAGATCGTGAGCTTTCCGCGACGACGATCGGAGCAGGCGAGTCCGACAGCCGCTCCCAAATCTCTTCGTCATCGATTAAATATGCCTGAAGATCGACATAGCTACCCGAAAGAGTAAAACGGTCACGCGCCTTTTCCTCCCGCACTGCGATTGGCTCACCAAATGCATAATCGGGCATTTGGGGGATCTGTACCTTCGCAAAGTATGACGTCAAATCACATGTTGTGAGCCCGAATAGATCGCGGAATAATTGTTCAAATCGCGGCTGGAAACCGACCGGCCTGTCGAAACGCCAATGATCGCGCAACGCAGACCTCGCATTCTCAATGCGCGAGGGTACGGGAATGATTTTAATCGGTCGCTCATCCGCCGCAGTTCGCCGGAACTGGACGGCGCGCTCTATCTGCCGGATCACACCTTGAATCGCTTGCAAGTTAGGGGTAAATACAGCCACTAACTTCTCGGGCATGATGGACGTACAGATAGAACTCGTATCCGTCTCACCAGTCCGGGAGTCAATCAAAGTGTAGCGATACCGATGTGTGAGCTCGTTTGTGAACCACGAAAATATCCACGGCGCGCGTGTGTACAGGCCCGCCCAATCGAACGTCGTAATTGTCTTGGTATATTCCGTCCCGACACGCCCCGCTTTCATCACCTCCAGACCCGGGATCATCGACCTCATAATGTAGGACTCGAAGTCGAGGTCGCCAAGCCACGAGGCATCGGGCGGTGGTTCCAGTGAAGCCGGTATATCGGCAGTTCGCCGAGCCACATCGACGAACAAATCAATCAGCCCCAATTGGCCATCGACATCGAGTTCCGTCTGTGATAAGTAAGGCTGAAAGAAGCGATGCAAACCCGGCGCTTCGAGATCCCAATCGATGGCGAGCACCCGCCTCTGGGTGGAACGCTGCTCTAGATCGGCCAGGAGGCACGCAACATTCGCGAGAGCCATAGAGCGCCCGCTGCCGCCTTTGTAGGAATAAAAGGTGATAACCTCGCCGTCGGTTGTGGAAAGGACTTTCACGCAGCTTGACTCGGCAGTCGCGGTGGTATCGGATACCCTAGTACACCGTTGACCCAGGAACTGATTGCCTGCTCGGGGGGGAGCCTCCATGTTGTCCCGGCCAAGAACGGATCAGTCCCCGACCGAACCAGACCTTCAAAGGCAGTCTCGCGCTCTCCGATGCGTTCACAAATTTTCCGTAGCTGTTCGTTTAGAACACCGGACCGCAACTGACTTTTCTTTGAGAATTGTTCGAAGTTGGGCGCGAATCGGTTTCGTACCGGCAGACCGCTCCCTGCAGACCACTGCTCTTCAGCAACCTGAACGCGTTTCACCATAGTCGAGTGACCACGAAGCGCGATCGGGAAAATCAGGCCATGTTCGTCTTGCCCCCCTAGCAACGGGATACGCTGTTTTTCCAGGTCAAGCATTCCGAAGTATTCTCGGGAACAGAACATTCTCTCTGTATTGAAGTAAGTTGGCGTGTAGAGAACAACCATGCACGCGCTCGCGTAGAGGTTCGCTGCGAGCGACTCGTCAATGAAATCTCCCGGCTGCAGCCGCTCTTCATCGAAACATATGTGGTAGTTTGCCCAACGGTCAAGCTCTTCTGCAAAGCCACCTACAAAGTCGCGGACGAAACTTGCTCCGGAAGCAACTGAGGAATGGCGGTAACTTATGAAGCAGGAGAACTTGAGAGGCATCTGTCGCAGATCCGAATAGGCGTTAATGATTCTACACGATTAGCAGGCCGGATCAAGCGGCCAAACCGCGACTTCCCAGCCGCGGGTTCGGCCCGTCGGGAACACTGATCGCCGGTTGCTGAATTCGACAACTCCCGTGACATCCAACCTTGCCGGGTGCCCCATTTCTCGCTTTCTTTGCGAGAAGTGGGGTTTTTCGCCGACACCCTACCAACCCTCAGCCAGCGCTCCGCCGAATTTTCTCCTCCCACCAAGTCCAATCGTTGATTCGAACCAATCCCGCTTCTCCGTGTGCATAGGATCGGTAGCTACTCCATCGCCAATCCTCCGGACTTCCCACCAGTCCGCGCACCACCGGATTGCGATGCATGTACTTCAGCTTCTCAACTTCTTTCTGCTGGCCCCACAGATTGAAATCGTAGAAACGAGTCTGCCAGAAGCGGCCGGAGAATTCGCCGCTAATGGCCAGCCGCCGGGAGACGCTCAACTTCACCGCCTGAATTATCTTCGAGGGATCGCCAATCATAGGTTCGGAAATCAGTAGATGTACGTGTTCGGGCATGACCACGTATCCGATCACGGCAAAATGATAGCGAACGCGCATCAGTTCGAGGACCGTAAGTACCAGGTCGCGGCGCGCGGACTTGCCCAGCAGCGGCTTGCGTCGGTAGCAGCTCCAGGTGATGAAATGGAGGCTTCCAGTGCCGTAATAACGCTTTAGGCCCCAGGGCATGGAGAAACCCTAGGCACCATGCGAGGTCGTGTCTGTGACGAACGAACATTGGCTGGGCTTATCGTGAGCTCAAGTCAAAAGCCCCACTTCTCGCAAAGAACGCGAGAAATGGGGCACCCAGCCTGTTTAGAGGGATACTTCGCGAATGGAGATGTGGGTCACCCGCCATGTGCCTAACGCTTCCCGACGGAAACGGGCTGGGCCAATCTGTCGGCGAGCCAGAGCTTGATGAGCGACTGTCGCGTTACGCCCAGCCGGCGGGCTTCCCGGTCCAGAGAGTCCACCATCCAAGCGGGGAAATCGACGTTTACTCGCTTGGGATCAGTGCCAACTCGCCGCGCCTTGCTGAGATCGAGCTGGTCTACGACGTTCTCACCCGCGTCAAACTTGCGGTCCAATGTCTTCGCTTTCATAAATCCTCACCTCTTCGTCTCGCGACCGCCTGACCGAGATCAGCCGGATGTTTTCGCCCCGCCGAGTGACCACTGCGGACCAGTGATTCTCGCCAATCTTGCCGATTAGCAGCCATCGGGGCTCATCGCTGGTACGCGCTGGAATCTCCACCAGTCCGGGGTCCGCCCATAGCGCTTGAGCTTCCTCAAAATCCACGCCGTGCTTTCGCTTGTTTTCGGCACTCTTATCGGGGTCATACTCGAACTGCATATACCCTCCGAAGCTAGGAAGCCTTCGGTATAGTAAAGGTATAAATAGTATACCAAAACTACTTACAGCATGGCGTGGGAGACCACTAGACCGCGAGATCCGCTCAAGGCAAGCTCTTCGCTTCGCCGAAAAAGCGGCTGCCCTCGGCGTGACAGCCGACGGAATGAAATGCCGAATGTCTATTCGCTGGTGAAGTAGTCCACCGTCACGGGATTCTCGAAGAGCGAATAATCGCGCGTCACCACGGTGATGCCGCTGTCGGTGACGAAGTAGCGGGAGCGGTCGGCTTCGGTGTCGTAGCCGATGGTTGTGCCTTCGGGGAGATGAACGTTGCGGTCGATGATGCAGCGGCGGACGCGGCAATGGCGTCCTACGGCGACGTGGGAAAACAGGATGGAGGAGTCAACTTCCGAATAGGAATTCACGCGCACGTCCGGCGAAATCACTGAATTCCTGACCACACCGCCAGAGATAATGCAGCCGTTCGAGACGATGGAATCGAGGGCGGTGCCCATGCGATCTTTTTCGGCGAAGACAAATTTGGCCGGCGGATATTGCCGCTGATGCGTGCGGATCGGCCACTCATGGTCGTAGAGATTGAAAATCGGAGAGACCGATACGATGTCCATGTTGGCTTCGTAGTAGGCCTCGAGCGTGCCCACGTCGCGCCAGTAGAGCGCCTCTTTCTTATTTTCGTCGATGAAGTCGTAGGCGAAGACGCGATAGTCATCGACCATCTTCGGCAGAATATCTTTGCCAAAATCGTGGCTGGAGCTTGGGTCTTCAGCATCTTTCAGCAGAACCGGGATGAGAACGTCGGCGTTGAACAGGTAGACGCCCATGGAACCGTCGACTTTCGCGGGATTCCACGGTGATCGCAGCTTGGTTTCTTTGGGTTTCTCTTCGAAGCCGTTGATGCGGCCGTCTTTGTCGACCTCGACCACGCCGAAGCGGAAAGTTTCTTCCGGATCGATCTGAATCGTCGCCAGAGTGATGTCGGCAGCAGAATCGCAGTGCTGCTTCATCATCTTGCCGTAATCCATTTTATAAATGTGGTCGCCGGAGAGGATCAACACGTGCTTAGGCTGCTCGGATCCGATGGAATAAATGTTCTGGTAAACTGCGTCGGCGGTGCCCTGATACCACTGATCGCTCACGCGCTTCATGGGCGGAAGGACTTCGACGAATTCTCCCACTTCGCGGCCGAGAATGTTCCAGCCTTCGCGGATGTGGCGGTTTAGCGAGAGGGCCTTGTACTGCGTGAGAATGTAGACGCGTCGCAGATCGGAGTTGAGACAGTTCGACAGGGTGATGTCGATGATGCGATACATGCCGCCGAAGATGACGGCGGGTTTGGCGCGGTCGCGGGTGAGTGGATAAAGGCGCTCTCCGGCGCCGCCTGCGAGAAGGACTCCGAGAGTGTCTTTCATGGAATTACCTAGAAAAACAGTAGATGGTAGCACAGCGGAAGAGGTTGGCGTTGCGGCGAAGATTATTGGTAGTGGGCTAATCCCCTGTTGCCGTCCTTTTCGTTATGTATCCCATCGCAATCGGCCTATAAGGGTAAACGAGCCGCGCCCGTGTTTGAGCACGAACGCGGCTCTGACCAAAATCACCTGGATAAGAGGCGACAATGGCTGCTTCCGATGTTACCCAAAGAACCGAAGTTTACGAAACTCTGAGCGGCATAAACCTAGCCTTCGCTGCCATCGTAGACCACCTCACCACGATGCGGCAGAGCGGAATCTTGCGCTCCCACTATGGCCGCGTTCTCCAAGGTCTGACGCACGAGTTACGAGCGGAAATCAATGTCGAACTGCTGGACAAAATAAACCATATCGAAATGCAAGACTGGACCCGCTACGGCAAGGTACGTATCAAGTGGGAGAAGTACCTGCGAGGGCCAGAACCAAAACCGCGAAAGAAGTAAAC